>NZ_JAXBQT020000015.1:0-128396 GCF_047520755.2 Stenotrophomonas sp. FR010
TAGTGCGGGCCGCTGGCCGGCAATGGCCGTACCCGCATTGTCGCGACGTTGCCGGCCAGCGGCCGGCACTACCTGTTGGCCGGGCCTTAGAGCTCGCCGTTGCGGCGTGCCTTGCGTTGGCGGTCGATGCGGAAGATGTAGCGCTGGATGGCGCTGTCAGCGCCGCGCGGCAGGCTGTCGAAGCGCATGCCCACGCGCTTGACCTCGATGCCGTTGGGCTGGCGCTGGGGCAACAGGTTGCAGACCACCAGCGCGATGTCCAGGTCGGGGCCGTCCGGCAGCGACAGCTGCGCCGGATAGCGCTTCTGCAGACCAAATACCGCGCAGTCATTGGGCACCACCACGGCCAGGCCGCCACCGCTGATGTCCACCACCCGCATCGACAGCGCTTCGGCCCGCGCTTCGCCGGGGGGCAGCAGCAGCTGCGGTGAATCAGTGACTGGCGTCTCCAGCCGGTATAGTTCGCGGCGCTGCAGGTGCACCAGTTCGTCAGGCAGCGGCGCACGGAAGGCCACGTGGCCGTCGTTGTCCACGCGCTGCAGTTCGTGCAGGCGGAAGCGCACCAGCACCCGTTCGAGCTGGGCGAAGCACAGCAGGTGATCGGCCTGCTCGGCGGCGCGGTTGGAAGCTTCCTGCGGGCTGCCATCGAGCAGCAGGTAGTCCTCGTCTTCGTCGAGGTCGAGCAGCGCAGTGGGGAACGAACGGTCGCGGCCGTCGATGTGCGCGTTGATCAATGATCGCTGGTCGATCAGCGAGCGCAGCAGCTGCCGCAGCTGACGCGGGTTGCGGACCAGGAAGCGCTCGTCAGCGGCGTCGGCCGCGTGGACATCATGCACTGCAGTGTCGTTGCCGTCGGACATGGAATCTACGGTCAGGGGCGGGCGCCAGCACGCATTGGCGCGAGGCTCGATGGGGATATCGGCCTCTGCACCGGATTATGAAGTGAGATTTGCATCACTTTCTACGCGTAAGGGGTCAGATCCCTTTCCTACGGGAAAGGGATCTGACCCCGTGGTTCTGTCAGAACTCCTGCCAGTCGCCGTCAGCGGCCAGTACCGGCTGCGCCGTCGAGCTGCGCAGGGGGCGCGCGGAAGCCGGCTTTGCCGAACGCGCGGCGGCTGCGACCTGGCGGGGTACCGGTGCCGCCAGCGGGCGTGCCGGAATGGCCGTCGTGCCGTGCGATGCCAGCCGGAAGCGGGCCACGGCTTCACCCAGCTGCACGGCCTGGTCCTCCATCGCACGTGCGGCAGCGGTGGCTTCCTCCACCAGCGCGGCGTTCTGCTGGGTGGTCTCGTCCATCTGCACCACGGTCTGGTTGACCTGCTCGATGCCCGCGCTCTGTTCCTGCGAGGCAGCGGAGATCTCGGCCATGATGTCGGTCACACGCTGCACCGAGGCGACGATCTCGCCCATGGTGCTGCCGGCCTGGTGCACCAGGCTGGAGCCTTCGGCGACCTTGCCGACCGAGTCGTCGATCAGGCCCTTGATTTCCTTGGCGGCAGCGGCCGAGCGCTGGGCGAGGGTGCGTACTTCGCTGGCGACCACGGCGAAGCCGCGGCCCTGTTCACCGGCACGCGCGGCTTCCACGGCGGCGTTCAGCGCTAGGATGTTGGTCTGGAACGCGATGCCGTCGATCACCGAGATGATCTCGGCGATCTTCTTCGACGAGGCTTCGATGGCGGACATGGTGGTGACCACCTGGCCGACCACCTCGCCACCCTGCGAGGCGACGCCATGGGCGCCGATGGCGAGCTGGTTGGCCTGGCGGGCGTGTTCGGCGTTCTGGCGCACGGTGGAGGTCAGTTCCTCCATCGAGGCCGCGGTTTCCTCCAGGTTGGCGGCCTGCTGTTCGGTCCGGCGCGACAGGTCGCTGTTGCCGGAGGCGATCTCGCCGGCGGCCAGGGTGATGCTGGAGGCGCTGGCCTGGATCTGGCTGACGATCTGGGTCAGCTGCGCGACCGTGGTGTTGGCATCATCCCGCATGCGGGCGAACACGCCATTGAACTGGCCTTCCATGCGTGCGGTCAGGTCGCCGGTGGCGATCGACTGCAGCAGCTGCGAGAGCTGGCCGAGGTTGCCGTCAGCCACCTGCATCATGGTGTTGAGGTGCTCGATCATCAGCTTGAAGTCGTGCTGGAACCGCTGTACGTCGCCGCGCTGGCTGAAGTCACCGGCGGCGGCCGCCGCAGCCAGGTGCTGGATCTGCGAATTGATGGCCAGCAGGCTGGCCTTGGCCGCGTCCATGGATTCGTGCAGGATCGCGCGGCTGCCGGGCAGGCGGCGTGCATCCGGGCTCAGATTGCCGATGGCGTACTGGTTGAGTACTTCAATGGCATCGACGATCGCATCGAGGTGCTCGAAGATCACCGTGTTGATGCCGTTGGCCAGCTGGCCGTAGACACCCGGGAAATCTTCCGGGATGCGATGGCTGATGTCCGGGCCAGCGTGCATCTGTGCCATCAGCTGTGTCTGCTCGCTGAAGCGTCGTAGCATCGCCGTCATCTCGGCGGTGGCAGCGAGCATCCTGCCGGCTTCGTCACTGCTGGTGGCCTGGGTGCTGACGCTGAGATCACCGCGGGCAACGGCCTGGATGGCATGCACGGCCTTGCCGAGTGGGCCGGTCACTGCACGCGAGATGACGATGGCCAGCGCGGCAGCGACCAGCGACAGCAGCACGATGCAGCCGATGATGGCAATCATGCTGGTGCGGTGGGTGGCGTTGGCGTCGGCGATCTTGCGGTCCATCTGGCCGGCGATGTGGGCTCCCAGTGCCTTCATCGCAGCGAACAGGTCGCGGCGCGCCGGGCGTGACTGTTCGTCGGAGATCTGCCGCGCCAGGACGCCGTTACCGGCGGTCACGGCGTCGCGCATCGCCTTGTTGGCGGCGAAGTAGCGGTCGAGCTGTGCGCTGGCTGCGCGATACAGTTCACGCTCCTTGTCCAGCGCCGGCAGCGCCGCGTACGCCGCCAGCTCGTCATGCACGGCCTTGGCGGTATCGTCCATGCGCTTGTTGTAGTCGGCGACCTTTTCCGGCTGGTCGAGCATGCTCAGCTGGGCCAGTTCGTAGGTGCGGAACTCGCCCAGCTGCGAACGTGCCTCGCCCAGGTGCTGGACCGAAGGGATATCGTTGCCGGCCATGTCGCGCAGCTGCGCGTTGGCCTCGGACAGGCGGATCAAGGCAAAGGCACCCAGTACGACGGTCATCAGGGTGGTGAGGGTGAACCCCACGGCCAGCTTGCGGGCGATGGGCAGATCTTGGAACCACTTCATGCAGGGTGCTCCAGGTGGGCAGAGTGCCGGCGTCTGTGCGCCGGTTTGGGGGTGGTTGCAGAGCGAACGGGGGTGCCCGGTGGGGTTCGGTGACGACCGTCAAGGCGAAATAACGGCGCCGTCCGCGCGGACTTTATGGACGCAGATCACATTCGGTTGCGTAGGGATGACGGCACGAAAGTGCTGGTCTGGCGGGGCTTGCGCTCGGATGAGGTGGTTGCGCGCGAAACCATCGCCTCGACGGAGTTCACAGAAGGGATGGCGTCAGATCCCTTTTCCCTGAAAAGGGATCTGACCCCGGCTGGAATGGAGCACACAAACAAAAACCGCCGCCCCGAAGGGCGGCGGTCCATGACCCGCATGCGGCGTGGATCAGGCGGCCTGCGGTATCCGCAGCGAGCGCACCAGTCCGCCGATGTCAACGATCAACGCGACGCGGCCGTCGCCAAGGATGGTTGCACCGGACACTCCGCCGATACGGCGGTAGTTGTTCTCGATGTTCTTCACCACCACCTGCTGCTGGCCGACCAGTTCGTCCACTTCCAGCGCGATTTTCTGGCCATCGCCTTCCACCACCACCACCAGCGATTCGCTGCCCGGTGCGCGGTTGCCGTAGCCGTAGTACTCGCTCAACGACAGGATCGGCAGGTACTCGCCGCGCACGCGCAGCACGCGGCCTTCGCCGGCCATGCTGCGGATATCCTCGGGCTGCGGCTGCAATGCCTCAAGCACGTAGGCCAGCGGCAGGATCAGGGTTTCGCCGGCCACGGCCACAGTCATGCCATCGAGGATGGCCAGGGTCAGCGGCAGGCGGATCAGCGTGCGGGTGCCGGTACCGAGGCTGCTTTCGATCTGCACCTCGCCACCCAGTGCCTGGATGTTGCGGCGGACCACGTCCATGCCGACGCCACGCCCGGACAGGTCGGTGACCGCATCGGCGGTGGAGAAGCCGGGCTGGAAGATCAGGTCCCAGACCTGCGAATCGGTCGGGTTGTCCGGCACGGCCAGGCCGCGTTCGTAGGCCTTGGCGAGGATCTTGGCGCGGTCCAGGCCACGGCCATCGTCGCTGACTTCGATGACGATATGGCCACCCTGATGCGAGGCCGCCAGCGTGATCGTGCCGGTCTCATCCTTGCCTGCACCGCGACGTACGTCGGGCATTTCCAGGCCGTGGTCGATCGAGTTGCGCACCAGGTGCACCAGCGGATCGGCGATCTTTTCGATCAGGCCCTTGTCCAGTTCGGTGCCTTCGCCGACGGTGCGCAGGCGCACCTGCTTGCCGAGGCGGCTGGACAGGTCGCGGACCAGGCGCGGGAAGCGGCGGAACACCGCATCGACCGGCAGCATGCGCACGCCGATCACCGCTTCCTGCAGGTCGCGGGTGTTGCGTTCAAGCTGGTCCAGCCCGGCGAACAGGCTCTCGGCGTGGACCGGGTCCAGCGCATGCGAGACCTGCTTGAGCATGGCCTGGGTGATGACCAGCTCGCCGACCAGGTTGATCAGCGCATCGACCTTGTCGACGCTGACGCGGATCGAGGTTTCCGCTTCCTGGCTGGCACCACCGCTGGCGGCAGGCGCGGCAGGTGCAGACGGTGCCGCTGCGACCGGAGCGGGAGCCGCAGCGGCCGGTGCCTGGGTGGCCAGGCTCGGCGGCGCGGCGGGACGGATGTCCAGCTCGCAATCGTCCAGCACCCAGGCGAAGGTGTCTTCGATCTTGCTGCGCGGCACCTTGCCGACCAGGCCCAGATCCCACGCAAGATGGGCTTCGAGCGGATCAAGCTGGGCGAAGCCCGGCAGGCGTTCCATGCGCGCAGCGACCTGCAGCGAACCGAGGTGTTCCAGTTCACGGATGATGCGCAATGGATCGTTGCCGCTCATGAACAGCGACGGCGCCGGGGTGAAGCCGATCTGCCAGGCTTCCGGCGTATCGTCCACCTTGGCTGCCGCGGCCGCCGGGGCGCTCGCTGCGGCCTGGCCGGAAAGAACCGCTTCCAGGCGCGCTTTCACCGCAGCGACTGCGGCGGGATCTGCGGCTTGGCCGTGTTCGGCTTCGCGCAGCAGGGCGCGCAGCACGTCCACCGAGGACAGCATGGCGTCGACGGCGTGGCCTTCCAGGGCCCGCTTGCCGGCGCGCAGCTCATCGAGCAGCGTTTCCAGCACGTGGGTCAGGCCGGCGATCGCGTCGAAGCCGAAGGTGCCGGCGCCGCCCTTGATCGAGTGGGCGGCGCGGAACACCGAATTGATGATCTCCGCGTCCTGCTGCCCCGATTCCAGGGCCAGCAGGCCAGCCTCCATCGCATCGAGGCCTTCGCGGCTCTCCTCGAAGAAGGTGGCGTGGAAGCGTTGCAGGTCCATGCTCATGGCAGTGGTGATCCGGAAGCGAGGAGGGGGAGCGGCGCCGGGCGATCAGCCCAGCACTTTCTGCACGGTGGCGACCAGCTGTTCGGGATTGAACGGCTTGACCAGCCAGCCGGTGGCACCGGCGGCCTTGCCTTCGGACTTCTTGTCGGCGGCCGATTCGGTGGTCAGCATCAGCAGCGGGGTGAACTTGTAGTCCGGCAGCTGGCGCAGTTCGCGGATCAGCGCGATGCCGTCCATGTTCGGCATGTTGACGTCGGTCACCACCGCATTGAAGCGCTGGCCCTTGGCACGACCGAGCGCGACCGCGCCGTCTTCAGCTTCTTCGACGGCAAAACCGGCCGAGGTGAGGGCGAAGGACACCATCTGGCGCATCGACGCCGAATCGTCCACCACCAAGATACGTGCGCTCATGCAGCGTTCTCCACAGATTTCAGGTTGTCATGGGTTACGTCCAGGCCCAGGGCCTGGGTGACGCCCAGCAGGCGCGCGGCGTCACTGAAGGTTGCAGTGCAACCGTGGAAGCCGGTGCCCAGGCCTGCCTCGCGGCGGGCCTGCACGAACGCACACAGCACCTGCACGGCGGCCGTGTGGATGCGGGCGACCTGGCTGGCATCCAGGGTCAGCTCGCCAGCCTGGTCCACGAGTGGGGCGAGGCGGTTCTTGAGCTCGGTAGTGCTCTCGATGCCGAGATCCCCACCCAGTTCGACAGTGCTCATCGTTGCTCCGGACAAACGGTTCCGTGATCCATAACGGCACCCCGGTGGGGTTCTTTAGAAGAATCGACGCGGTACGTCGATGCGGTCGCTGCTTAAAAGGGGACGGAGGGAATTAAGTCGCAATCGACCTGGCTCTACTGCAGCTCCCTCGGCAACGGCGACCGCGCAGTGGGGACGTAAGGTGTTGATCCAACGGATCAACTCCTTGCGTCCCCGACAGGCACCCCTTCGGCGCAAAGCGCCGGGTCAGTCGCGACTTAATCCCCTCCGTCCCCTTTTTCTTGGCGGCTCAGCTCAACAGCCGGGTGGCGTCGAGCAGGATCATCGGCCGCTGGCTGACCCGGGCCACGCCGCGGAACAGGTCGTTTGAGATCTGGCAGATGCGCGCGGTATCGGGCGGTTCGATCTGCGAATCGGTGAGGTTGGCGACATCTTCGACCGCTGACACGCGCAGGCCGATGGTTTCGCCGTCCTCCTCCAGGACCACGATGCGGGTCTGTGCGTCGTCTTCGGCGGCCGCGGCGCCAAGGTGCAGGCCCAGATCCATCACCGGTACCACCTGGCCGCGCAGGTTCATGATGCCGAGCATGGCCGCTGCAGTGCCACGCAGTGGCAGCAGCGGCACCGGCAGCACCACTTCCTGCACCTTCAGCAGTTCCAGCGCATAGGCCTGGGTGCCGCAGCGAAGGCGCAGCCAGCGTGAAGTGCGTTCGCCGGCGCGTCGGTTCTGCGGATGCGGGCTGCGAGCCGGTTGGTGGGCCTGCGCCTGCAGCTCCTGCCAGGTGCCGGGACGGTTGCCTGCCGGGGCATCGACGGCGGCGCGCGGCGGCGGAGTGGCGGTGCGCGCGGCCGGGGCCGGGGCTGCAGGTGCAACCGTCGGGGCCACCGGAGCTGCGACCACGGCGGGCGGTGGCGTGGCTACGTCTTCGCCACCGGCGGCCGCTTCGAACGCGGCCTGCAGGCCGGGGCTGTCGGTGTGGGCGAGGCGATGGCTGTCGGCCGGATCGGTCTCGTAGATCACCTCGTCCGGCAGGTCGTCCCAGGTAGGTTCCGGACCGGCGTTTGCAACGACGGCGGGTGCCGGCGCGGTTTCGTGGATGACCTCCTCAGGCAGGTCATCCCAGGTCGGCTCGCGTTCGGAAACCGCTTCTCCCGCCGGACCCTGCCCAGCGCTACCGGAAGCGGCAGCGCTCTCGAAGGCCGCTTCCAGTGCTGCGTCGTCCCGGCTTTGCGCGGCGGCGACGGATTCTGTTTCGTAGATCACCTCGGCGGGCAGGTCATCCCAGGTGGGTTCGCGCGTGGGTGGTGCGGCGCTCTCGAAGGCGGCTTCCAGCGCAGCGCTGTCCCCGCTCGGCGTGGCGGCGATGGTTTCGGTTTCGTAGATCACTTCGGCCGGCAGGTCGTCCCAGGTCGGTTCGCGTTCGGCGACTGCTTCGATCGCCGGGCCTTGCCCGGCGCCTGCGTGCGGCAGCACGGCAGGCGGCGGCGCGACCATCGCTTCGCCCAGCAGTTCGTCCAGGTAATCGTCGAGGATGCCGGTGCTGTTCATGCGGCCTGCTCCGGGGCGCGGGCATCCTCGCCGAGGATCCAGTTCAAGGCGCGCCGGTAGGCGGCCAGGCCACGGCCCGGGTAGTCCTCGCCGGCGCTCGGCAGGGTCAGCCCGGCGGCGTTGCTGATGCGGGTATCGATCGGAATGGCGTCTTCCCACACGCGGCTGCCATGGCGGTCCTGCATGGTGCGCAGCGACTCGTTGCCGGCGCGGGTGCGTCGGTCGAACAGGGTCGGCAGGATCGAGATCGGCAGCAGGCGGCGGCGCGAACGCTCGACCATCTCGCCGGTGCGGACCATGCCATCCAGGCCGTGCAGGGCCAGGGGCTCGGCCTGGGTCGGGATGATCAGGCGATCGGCGGCAGCCAGTGCGTTGATCATCAGCAGGCCGAGGGTGGGTGCGCAGTCCAGCAGGATGTAGTCGTGCTGGCCCTGATGGCGCGCCAGCGCGTTCTGCAGGGCCAGGCCGAGGCCGGGCTGGTTGGCGCTGCGGCGTTCCAGCGTGGCCAGCGCCGACTGTGCGCAGACGTAGTCCAGGCCATGGATATTGCTGGCATGGCACAGGCCGGACAGGTCCGCTGGCGGTGTGCCGAACAGTTCCAGCACGCCGGCCGGCGGCGGGTCCACCGGCACGCCGAAGGCGCGGCTGAGCGAGGCATGCGGATCGAGGTCGATCAGCAGCACGCGATGGCCGAGCGCGGCCAGGCCGCGGCCGAGGGCGAGGGTGGTGGTGGTCTTGCCGACTCCGCCCTTCTGGTTGGCGACTGCCCAGATGCGCATCGGATTACTCCTTCATTGCCGGGGGAACGGCGGCGCCGACGCGGCTGCCAGCCGGCACCGGCGGCAACTTCACCGGTGCGATGGGGGAGGTGGGGGCGCTGGCCGGAGTTGCGTCGGCCTGTTCGGTGACGGTGCTGTCGGTGGCGCCGGTGGCTGCGTTCAGGCGTTGGCCGAGGGGATCCACCGAGTGCGACGTGTCGGCCAGGATGATGACCATCACCCGGCGGTTGCGGTTGCGGCCCTGCGCGCTGTCGTTCTCTTCGCGCGGGCGGAACTGGCCATAGCCGACCATCGCCAGCCGCGACGGCTGCACGCCCTGGTCGGCGAACAGGTGCACTACGCTGGCTGCGCGCCCGGCCGACAGTTCCCAGTTCGACGGGAAAGTGGCGGTGGCGATCGGCACGTTGTCGGTGTGGCCTTCCACGCGCACGCTGTTAGGCACGTCGCGCAGCACCTCGGCCAGGCTGGCCAGGGTCTGCCGCGCATGCACGTCAAGCGCGGCCGAGCCGGTGGGGAACAGGATGTCGCTGTTGATCTCGACTTCGATCCACAGTTCGGTGCGGCGCACGCTGATCATGCCGCGGTCGATCAGCGGCGCCAGTGCGGCGGTGAGGCGATCGGCAATCGTGTTGAGCTGGCGCTCGGCACGGGCGATCTGCTCCTGGTTGTGCACCGACACCGGCATGCGCATCTGCGAGGCCATCGACGGCAGCAGGGTCGGGTCGTGCGAGGGCGCCGGCGCGGAGGGACCGATCTTGGTGCCGGACTTGATCACCGAGGGGCTGTCCCAGCCGCCGCCCTGCACCTGCTTGTTGCCCACCTGCACCGGGTTGATGGTGCGCGGTGCGCCACCGAAGGCATCGGTCAGCGCGTCGGCCATGATCCGGTACTTGCCCTCGTTCACCGAGGAGATCGCGTACATGACCACGAAGAAGGCGAGCAGCAGCGTCATCAGGTCGGCATAGGGGATCGCCCATGCTTCGTGGTTGGCGTGCTCTTCGTGGTGCTTGCGGCGGGCCATGTCAGTGCAGGAAGCCGGAGAGGTTGGTTTCGATGTTGCGCGGGTTCTCGCCCTGGGCGATCGAGATCAGGCCTTCGATGACCATCTCGCGGTCGCGCGTGTTGTGCGAGATCACACTCTTGAGCTTGGCGGCGATCGGCAGGAACAGCAGGTTGGCCGAAGCGATGCCGTAGATGGTGGCGGTGAACGCGGCGGCGATGCCGTGGCCGAGCTTGCTCGGGTCGGCCAGGTTCTTCATCACCGCGATCAGGCCCAGCACGGCACCGATGATGCCGAGCGTCGGTGCATAGATGCCCATCGCCTCGAACACCTTGGCGCCGGCCTGGTCCTGGTGCTCCTGGCTGCCCAGTTCGATTTCCAGCATGTGCCGCATGGATTCGGGCTCGACGCCGTCCACCAGTAGCTGCAGGCCCTTGCGCAGGAACGGGTCCTGCTGTGCTTCCACCTGCGATTCCAGGCCCAGCAGGCCCTGGCGGCGGGCGATGTTGCTCCACTCGACGATCTGCTGGATCAGCTCGCGGCGGTCGCTGTGCGGTGGACGCACGACCCAGCGCACGATGCTGAACGCGTGCTTGAACACCGCCGGCGAGGTGTGCAGCAGGATCGCGGCGACGGTGCCGACGATGACGATCACAAACGCCGCAGGCGACCACAGCGACGCCAGGCCGGCGCCCTTGAGGATGCTGCCGCCGACCAGCGAGGCCAGGGCGAGAAAGAGTCCAATGAGGCTGAGTCTATCCATGGATCCGGTATCGGCTTGTATGAATGGGACTTGAGACACCGGTACAGGCTACTGGTGCGACTTCACGGTTTTACGGGTTCAGCAAGCGGGTCAGTCGTGCGGGCTGCGCAGGCCGTCCACATCCAGGATCAGCGCCATGCGACCATCGCCGATCAGGGTTGCACCGGCGTAACCGCGCAGGCCGCGCAGGGCTTTCGGCAGTGGCTTGATGACCACTTCCTCGCGCCCACGGACCTGGTCCACGACCAGGCCGAAGCGCGCTTCGCCGGCCTGCAGCACCACGATGGTCAGCAGGGTCGACGCGGCGGGCGTCACATCCAGCCACTGGCGCAGATCGACCAGTGGCAGCGTGTGCGAACGGCGGTCGAGCACGGCGCGGCCATCGAACCAGCCCAGCGAGGTGCGCGGTGCGTGCAGCACTTCCATCACGCGCGCCAGCGGCAGCGCATAGACGTCTTCGCCGGCCTGCACCAGCAGGGTCGGCAGGATCGCCAGGGTGAGCGGCACGCGGATCAGGAAGCGGCTGCCGCGGCCCAGCTCCGACTGGATCTGGATCTGGCCACTCAGTTCGCGGATGCGCGACTGCACCACGTCCATGCCAACGCCGCGGCCGGAGATATCCGTGACCTGCTGCTTGGTCGAGAAGCCGGGCAGGAACACCAGGTGCAGGCACTCCTCGCTGCTCAGGCGGGCGGCGGCCTCCGGATCGATCAGGCCCTTCTCGCGTGCCTTCGCGCGCAGCTTCTCCGGATCGATGCCGGCACCGTCGTCCTGCACTTCAATGCTGACGTAGTCGCCTTCCTGCTGGGCCGACAGGCGTACATGGCCCATCCGCGGCTTGCCCTGTGCTTCGCGCAGGTCGGGCATTTCCACGCCATGGTCGATGGCGTTGCGGACCAGGTGCACCAGCGGGTCGGCCAGCGCTTCGACCAGGTTGCGGTCGAGCTCGGTCTCGGCGCCGATCAGCTCCAGGTCCACTTCCTTCTTCAGCGAGCGGGCAACGTCTCGGGCGACCTTGGGGAAGCGCGAGAAGACCTTGCCTACCGGCTGCATGCGGGTACGCATCACCGCCGACTGCAGGCGCGCGGTGGCGATGTCCAGGGTGGACACGGCGCGGTCCAGTTCCTCGTCGCGCAGGCGCGCACGCAGGGTCTTGAGCCGGTTGCGTGACAGCACCAGTTCGCCGATCAGATTGACGATCGCGTCCAGGCGCTTGGTGTCCACGCGCACGGTGTGTTCGGCCTCGGCCAGCGGCTTGGCGGCCGGCTTGGTCGCCGCTGCAGGTGCCGGTGCGGCCGGTGCGGCCAGTGGGCGTGGTGCCGCGATCGGTGCGGGCGCTGCCGCAGCGATGGGCTTGGCGCCGGGTGCGGCGCCACCGTGCAGCTGGTCGAGCAGGGCTTCGAACTCGTCTTCGCTGATCAGGCCGTCGTCGGCCTTCCTTGCCGGCGCCACCGCAGTCGGTGCGTTGCCGCCGTGCAGCTGGTCGAGCAGGGCCTCGAACTCGTCGTCGGTGATCAGGTCGCTGCCACCCGCAGCGGGAGCTGCTGCGGCGGCGGGTGCAGCCACGGCACCGCCATGCATGTCGAACTGGGCGATCAGCTCCGGCGGCGCATAGCCCGGCTCGGTGCCGGAGGAAACTGCATCCAGCATCGCTTGCAGGTAGTCCAGCGATTGCTGGGCGGCATCGAAGTGATGGGCCTGCAGCACGGCCTGGCCCGCGCGCGCGATGCCCAGCGCTTCTTCGGCGGCGTGGCACAACTCGACCATGGCGGTGACGCCGAGGAAGCCGGCGCCGCCCTTGAGCGTGTGGTAGCCCCGGAACACCGCGTTGAGTTGCTCGGTGTCCTGTGGTGCCTGCTCCAGCGACACCAGCTGTTCGCCCAGGCGATCCAGGATTTCCTGCGCCTCGATGATGAAATCGGCAGTGATGTCGTCGGATACCGCGCTCATGCTTACAGCCCCAGGTCCGACAGCAGGTCGTCGGCGTCGTTCTGCGAGACCGCGTGGCGGTCCAGTCCCTTCAGTGCCGGCCCGGCCAGTTCCGGATCGGTGCGATGCTGTTCCGGCGGCAGGCCGAGCGCGCCGAAGCCCTCATGCACACGGCGGACGATGCCGACCACGCGACGGATGATCTGCCCCGTCAGGTCCTGGTAGCTCTGGGTCAGGGCGATCTCGGTGAGGTTGTGGCGGATGCGCTCGAGCTGTGCATCCTGGCCCGGCTGCAGGCCTTCGGCGCGCAGCTGTTCGGTCAGGCTGCGGCATTCCTCGGCCAGGTCCAGGGTGCGGTGCGTCGCCTGTTCGGTCATCGCCACCACGTGGTCCAGGCGTGCGCAGGCATCGTCCAGTTCGCCGGCCTCGCTGGGCACGGTCGGCAGTTCACCCAGGGCCTGCCCGAGCTCGCGGGCCAGCCGCGAGAGGCCGCTCATCATCGGCTGCGTGCGCAGCGCGACCAGTCCGTCGATGCGTTGCCGCCAGGCGGTTTCGTCACCGGACTCCAGTGCGTCCAGTGCTTCCTGCAGGCGCAGGGCGAGGGCATTCTTGTCGACCGTGGTGTCCATCAGGCGCTGGCCGCCAGGCGTTCGAAGATCTTGCCGAGCTTCTCTTCCAGCGTCTGCGCGGTGAACGGCTTGATGATGTAGCCGTTCACCCCGTTCTGGGCCGCTTCGATGATCTGCTCGCGCTTGGCTTCGGCGGTGACCATCAGCACCGGCAGGGTCTTCAGCTTGGCGTCGGCACGGATCGCCTTGAGCAGCTCGATGCCGGTCATGACCGGCATGTTCCAGTCGGTGACCACGAAATCGAACGGCTGGCTCTGCAGCAGCGACAGCGCGGCATGCCCGTCCTCGGCTTCGGCGGTGTTGGTGAAGCCCAGATCGCCCAGCAGGTTCTTGACGATGCGACGCATGGTCGAGAAGTCGTCCACGATCAGGATGCGCATGTTCTTGTTCAAAGCAGAGTTCCTTTGTTGTTCATTCCGGGCGGCCGGGGGCAGCTGCCTCGGGGATGTTCATTCTTCGAGGCCGGCGTCGACGGCCTCGAATACCTTCAGCCGGCCGCGCAGGCGCAGCACGGCCTGGCCGTGGATCTGGCAGACCCGCGACTCGCTCACGCCGAGCACCGCGCCGATCTCCTTCAGGTTGAGTTCCTGCTCGTAGTAGAGCGAGAGCACCAGCTGTTCGCGCTCGGGCAGATGGCCGATGGCCTTGCCCAGCTCGCGGCCGAACTCGCTGCGCTCCAGTACCTGCTGCGGGGTCGGGCCACCCTGGGCGACCGTGTCCAGCTCGCCCTGGTCCTCGATGCGCGACTCCAGGCTCAGCACCTGGCCACGCGCGGCGTCTTCCATCAGGCGCAGGTACTCGGGCAGTGGCATCTCCATCGCGGCGGCCACTTCGGTGGCGCTGGCGGCTCGGCCGCTGCTCTGTTCCAGGCGGCGGATGGTGGCCGCAGCATCGCGTGCACGGCGGTGCACCGAGCGCGGCACCCAGTCGCCACGGCGGATCTCGTCGATCATCGAGCCACGGATACGGATCGAGGCATAGGTCTCGAACGAGGCGCCCTGGTCGGCGTCGTAGCTGCGCGAAGCCTCGATCAGGCCCATCATGCCCGCCTGGATCAGGTCGTCGACTTCGACGCTGGCCGGCAGGCGCGCGGCCAGATGGTGGGCGATGCGCCGCACCAGGTCCGAGTGCTGGGCGATGACGTCGTTGGCCGCCGAGCGCTGGACTTCCCTGTACTGGGCCGCGCCTTTCATGCCGCCACCCCGCGCTGCTTGAGGATGCGTTCGAGGAAGAACTCGACGCCGCCGCGTGGTTCGGTGGGCGCCTGCCAGCGGGCCGTGCGGCGCGCGATCTCGGTGATGGCCAGTGCGGACGGGCTGGACGGGTAGGCCTTCACCACCGGCTGCTGGCGCTGCACCGACAGGCGCAGCCAGTCATCCTGCGGCACGCAGCCCAGATAGTTCAGCGAGACATCGGCGAGGAACTTCTCGCAGACGCGGGTCAGCTTCTCGTACAGTACGCGGCCCTCGTTGGGGTCGCGCACCATGTTGGCCACCACCTGGACGCGGTCCACGCCACGTTCGCGCGAGAGCACCTTGATCAGCGCGTAGGCGTCGGTGATCGACGCCGGCTCGTCACAGACCACCACCACGGTGTCCTGCGCGGCCTGGCAGAAGGTCAGCACGCCGTCGGTGATGCCCGCGGCGGTGTCCACCACCATGATGTCCAGCTCGCGTTCCAGCTCGGAGAACACGTTGACCAGGCCGACGTGCTCGGCCGGGGCCAGCTCGGCCATGTGCCGGCGGCCGGACGCGGCCGGGACCACCAGCACGCCGTTCGGGCCTTCGACGATGACGTCGTCCAGCGAGCAGCGGCCGGCAACCAGGTCGGCCAGCGTATAGGTGGGGTTCAAGCCCAGGATCACGTCGATGTTGGCCAGGCCGAGGTCGGCGTCCAGCAGCAGCGTGCGCTTGCCCATGCCGGCCAGCGCCACGGCCAGGTTGGCCGACACGTTGGTCTTGCCCACGCCGCCCTTGCCGCCGGTCACGGCGATGGTGCGCACAGGGCCGAGCGGCTCGCTGCGGGTGGCCGACAGCGGGAAGGTCTTGGTCAGCTTGGCGTACTCACGCGACGGCATGGTTCAACTCCGGGTTGCAGGGCATATCGGCCGCTCGGCGCAAATCTTCAAGGCGAAGTACGAGATTGGCCGCACTGGCCCGGTGCAGGTCGTCCGGAACGTCCTGGCCGTCGGTCACCCAGGTGATCGGCAGGGCGTGGTCCACGGCCACCGACAGGGCGTTGCCGAAGCGGCCGGTTTCGTCCAGCTTGCTCAGCACCAGGCCCTGCAGGTTGGCGGCACCGAAGCGGCGGACCACCTCGTCCATGTCGCCGAAGCTGGTGTTGGCCGGCAGCACCAGCAGGGTGCGCACCTGGCGCGCGGCGCGCAGCCACTGCAGCTGCGCGGCCAGCGCGCGGTCGCGCGGGCCCAGTCCGGCGGTGTCGATCAGTACCAGCTTGTAGTCCTTCAGGCGTTCCAGCAGCTGGTCCAGGTCGGTGCCGCTGTTGGCCTCGTGCACGGCGATGCCGAGCTGCCGGCCGTAGCCATACAGCTGCTCGCGGGCGCCGATGCGGGTGGTGTCGGTGGTGACCAGAGCCACGTCACGCGGCGCGTGCTTCTCGGCGAACCGCGAGGCCAGCTTGGCGATGGTGGTGGTCTTGCCGGCGCCGGTCGGGCCCACCAGCGCGATCACGCCGCCTTCCTCCAGCGGGTCGACCGGGGCGATCGGCAGCTTGCGCGAGATCAGCCCCAGCATCAGGCCGCGGCCTCGGTGCGCCTCGGTCTCCAGCGGAATCTGCATGGCGACGTCGCGGGCCAGGCCAGCATCGAAGCCGTACTCGTCCATCAGGTCCAGCGCGGTGGCGCGCACCGGGCAGCCGCGCAGGCGCTCGTCGGTGAAGCGGTTCATTTCGCGCTCGATGACCTGGCGCATGCCGGCCACTTCCTGGCGCAGCTGGCGGATCTCGGCGTCGTCCTGGGCGACCACGGTCAGGACCGGGGCTGGGGCGAGCGTCGGCGTCGGCGCGGCTTCGACGGTGGCATCGGCCAACGCCGGTTCGCTGACGGCGACCTCCGGCTGCGTTTCGGACAGGGCTGCGGTCGGCAGCGGTGGCGGCTGCACCGCCGGCGCCACGCTTTCGTGATGCGCCTCGTGCGGCGGATCGATCTGGAAACGGGCGCGGTTGGCCGGCGCGACGAGGGCCGGTGCCGGCGCCGGAGCAACGATGGCCTCGGCGAACGGGGCGAAGATCTGGTCCGGCAGTGCCGGTTCATTGACGGCGGCGCGTGCCAGGGTGGCGGCGAAGCCGGTGCTGCCGCGGGTTGGCACGATCTCGTCGGCGCTATCGAGGGTGCGGCCGGTAGCGCCCACTGCTGCACGGGCGAGGGCGGCCACCGCCGAGGTTGTGGCGGCAACCGGTTCCGGTGCCGGGGTGCTGCTGCGGCGGCGGGTGACGGCGGCGATCACCGCGTCGGCGGCGGTGCGCGGCTTGGGTGCCGGCGGCGGTGCGACGTCGCGGCGCGAGGCTTCCAGCGCACGCTGCACCGCGCTCTCGTCGTAGTTGGCGGCGGCGACGATCTCGATGCCTTCCTCGATCCGGCGGTTGGACAGGATCACGGCGTCAGGACCATGCTCCTTGCGCACCAGGTTCATGGCCGAGCGCATGTCGGCGGCGACGAATCGTTTGATTTTCATGCTGTGGTCACGAGGCGAAGACGGCGGGGTGGCGGTCGGGGAACTCGGGTGGTCGGTGGTCTGCACGGTGCGGGTTCCCCTTGGTGTCTGTCTGTTGCGTTGGTTCGAAAGTGGTGTCTGTTTTCTGGCGCATCGGCGGGCGGCGTCAGCTGATCGTTCCGACCAGCTTCAGGCGCTTGTCCTCCGGCACTTCGCTGTAGGCCAGGACCGACAGCGACGGAACGCTGTGGCGGACCAGGCGGGCCAGCGCGGCGCGCACCGGGCCAGGTACCAGCACGACCGCGGGCTCGTTGCGGGCTTCCTGCTTGCTGACACATTCGGCCAGGCTCTGGTGCAGTCGCTCAGCGAGTCCGGGTTCCAGCGCGGCGCCGTTGCCCTGCGTGGACTCCTGCAAGACACGTTCCAATTGCGGGTTGAGGGTGAACACCGGCAGCTCCGCCGACATTCCGGCGATCTCCTGCACGATGAAGCGGCCCAGTGCGGTGCGCACCGCGGCGGTCAGCACGGCCGGGTCCTGGCTGCTGGGCGCATGTTCGACCAGTGCCTCGGCGATCTTGCGCAGCTGGCGGATCGGAATGCGCTCGACCAGCAGGTTCTGCAGCACGCGCACCACCGCCGACAGCGGCAGCGCCTTCGGCGTCAGATCTTCGACGAGCTTGGGTGCGCTCTTGGCCAGGTTGGCCAGCAGGTGCTGCACTTCCTCATGGCCGAGCAGCTCGGGTGCGTGTTCGCGGATCAGGTGCGACAGATGGGTGGCGACCACGGTGGCCGGGTCGACCACCGTGTAGCCCAGCGTTTCGGCCTGGGCGCGCTGGTGCGGCTGGATCCAGGTGGCATCCAGGCCGAACGCGGGATCCTTGCCGGCAATGCCCTCCAGTGCGCCCAGCGCGCTGCCCGGATCCAGGGCCAGCTCGCGGTCGGGGTGGATCTCGGCGGTGGCCACCGGCACGCCATGCACCAGCACGCGGTAGCCGTTGGCCGGCAGTTCCAGGTTGTCGCGGATGTGCACCGAGGGAATCAGGAAGCCGACATCCTGGGTCAGCTTGCGGCGCACGCCCTTGATGCGCGCCATCAGTTCGCCGCCCTGGTTGCTGTCCACCAGCGGGATCAGCCGGTAGCCGACCTCAAGGCCCAGCGGATCGACCGGGCGCAGCTCGTCCCAGCTCAGTTCGGCGGTCGGTGCCGGCGCGGCGGGGCGGCCCAGCGCATTGAGCGCGGCGGCGTCATTGCCTCCCGCTGCCGGATCGGTGGCGGCGGTCTTGCCCTTGCGGTAGACCTTCCAGGCGATGAAGCCCAGGATCGCGGCCAGCGTCAGGAAAGCGACGTTGGGCATGCCCGGCACCAGGCCAACGACGCCGATGATGCCGGCGGTGATCGCCAGCGCGCGGTACTGGCCGAACACCTGCCCGGTCATGGCCTGGGCCATGTCCTGCGAGCGCGAGGCGCGGGTGACCAGCATCGCCACCGCGCTGGACACCAGCAGTGCCGGCAGCTGCGCCACCAGGCCGTCACCGATGGAGAGCAGGGTGTAGGTGGCAGCGGCGTCACCGAACGGCATGCCATGCTGCAGCACGCCCACGGCCAGGCCGCCGAGCATGTTGATGAACAGGATCAGGATGCCGGCGATGGCGTCGCCGCGGATGAACTTGCTGGCACCGTCCATTGCACCGTAGAAGTCGGCTTCCTCGCGGACTTCCTCGCGGCGCAGCTTGGCTTCCTCGCGCGTCAGCAAACCGGCGTTGAGGTCGGCGTCGATCGCCATCTGCTTGCCGGGCATCGCGTCCAGGATGAAGCGCGCGGTCACTTCCGAGACGCGGCCGGCGCCCTTGGTGATGACCACGAAATTGATGATGGTCAGGATCGCGAACACCACGATGCCGACCGCATAGTTGCCGCCGATCACGAATTCACCGAAGGCGGCGATGACCTTGCCCGCAGCGTCGTGGCCGTTCTGGCCGTTGAGCAGGATCACGCGGGTGGAGGCCACGTTCAGCGCCAGCCGCAGCATGGTCGTGATCAACAGCACGATCGGGAAGATGGTGAAATCCAGCGGGCGCTTCACGTAGACCACCGCCAGCAGCACCATCAGCGAGATGGCGATGTTGAAGGTGAACAGCGCATCGAGCACCGGCGCGGCCAGCGGCACCACGACCATGGCCAGCAGGGCCAGCACGATCAGCGGCGCGCCAAGGCCCTGGCGGATCATTTCCAGGGCACGGCGGGTGTTGAATCCGGTGGCGGGCTGGGCGCTCACGGGCGGCCTCCCTTGCCGAATTCATCCACCTGGATGTGCGGGGCGTCCGGCATCGGGCCAGTGCGCCAGGCGCGCAGCTGGTAGACGTAGGACAGAACCTGGGCGACGGCCGAATACAGTCTCACGGGGATTTCCTTTCCGAGTTGGCCTTCCCGATACAAGGCGCGTGCCAAAGGCGGGGCAGAGACGATCGCGACCTTGTTGCCGTCGGCCACTTCACGGATGCGCAGGGCGGTCTCGTCCACGCCCAGCGCGACCACGGTGGGGGCGTTCATAGCGCCGCCCTCGTACTTCAGGGCCACCGCGTAATGGGTGGGATTGACCACCACCACGTCGGCAGTGGGTACCGCTTCCATCATCCGGCGGTTGGCCATCTGCTGCTGCAGCTGGCGGATGCGGCCCTTCACCTCGGGGCTGCCTTCGCTTTCCTTCATTTCCCGGCGCAGCTCTTCACGGGTCATCTTCAGCTTGCGCATCCAGTTCCAGCGCTGGTACGGCGCATCGATGGCGGCCAGCACCAGCATCGCGCCGGCGGTGGCCAGCAGCAGGCGCAGGGTGAAGCCGAGGCCGTCGGTGATGGCCGTCTCCAGCGGGTGGTGGATCAGGCCGCGCAGGGTGTCAAAGCCGGTCCAGACCACCAGCCCGGCGGCGACGCCGACGAAGGCCACGCGCAGCAGCGATTTGGTGAACTCGGCGATGGCTTCCGGGCCATACAGGCGCTTGAACCCGCTCATCGGGTTCATGCGGTTGATGTCTGGCAGCAACGCCTTCTGCGACCAGCGCAGGCCGCCCATCACCAGCGGGGCGACGAAGCTGGCCAGCAGGCAGACCAGCACCAGCGGTGCGATCACCAGCATGAACTGCAGCAGCAGATCACCGAAGTGGCCGAACAGTTCTTTCGGGTTCTGCCGCAGGCTCTGCTCGGGGCTGAGCGCCTGCTTCATCCAGGCGCTGGCGCCGCGTCCGATCGAGCCGCTCATGGCCATCACCGCCAGCACGCCGGCGCCGAACACGGCGGCGGTGCCGAGTTCGCGCGAGCGCGGCAGGTTGCCCTGTTCACGGGCGTCGCGCAGGCGTTTTTCGGTCGGTTGTTCGGTCTTTTCGCCGGCGGATTCGTTCTCGGACATCACGGGCACTGCGGCAGGGGTTGCCGGAGGGCGTGCAAGAACCGTGCCGCTGTCCGTCAGCCGCGAACGGCAGCACTGTGTGTCTGCTCCTGCTCATTCTGGCGTTCGCAGTGCTGTATGCGCTGCCGCGCTATCGCATCCAGAGGGCGAGGAAGATCGTTCAACTGCTGCTGTACAGGGGGCAGCTAGCAGCTACATGAGGCATGATGCCAAGACACGCAGAGAGAAGGGCGGTGCTGAATGGGTTGCAGGATGGGATATCGCAGCAATGAGCTTTGACATAGTCGTTTTGAAGCTGGAAGACCTCGGTGAAGAAGACCTCTCCAATGTCGAGGCTGTGCAGGACATCGGATGTCCCCAGGCCATAATCGCATCATTGGAGTTGGTGTTCCCCGGATGTGTCCAAGGTGCATTCTCGGATGGTGAGCGCTACTCGCTCGAGTCCGCTCTGAACGGAGACCCGGTGAGCTCCATACACCTTACTCTTCGATTCGGTCGAGCATGGTCTGAGGCAGCCAATTCTGAGTTCATGGCCCTGCTTTCAACACTTTGCCAGCGGTTGCAGTCAGTCGCGTTTGCCGTCTCCGACAACTCGAGGATTACCCCTCCCTGCTGAAGCGGACGATCTTGCTCGCGACAACGGCATGGGAGGCCAGGGTTCGTTGAGCATCGGGTGACTGGCAGGAGGAAGCATCCCCAAGATGAAGCTGGATGGCTTGCCGGCACGTCAGCGTTCGACCTGGCCGCTCCAGGGATGACGCAAATGGCAACGTCGACGTTACCGTGAATTTCGTATTCCTGCAGAAGAGTCCAGAACTCTTGCAGACAACCAACGCACCCTCCGACCATCAGGTCGGTGCGCCGAGCGCATCTCAGCAGGCCATCACCTGTTGCATCGCCAGGTGGATTCAGCGTCCCCCACCTTCGGGCGCTTTGAAGCCGGTGCTCAGCTCGATCCGCGGCCGCGGCAGGTCGTGCAGCTGCATGAAGCGCGCCGCGTCGACCGGGCGGCCGAGCAGGTAGCCCTGCAGGTAGTCGCAGCCCAGGCGCTCCAGGTAGGCGCGCTGGGCGGTGGTTTCCACGCCTTCGGCGACGATGTCCATGTCCAGCGCATGGCCCAGCGCCACGATCGCCGAGACGATCACCACGTCCTCTGCACTGTGTTCCAGGTCGCGCACGAACGCATGGTCGATCTTGATCTCGGTGGCCGGCAGCCGCTTCAGGTACAGCAGGCTGGAATAGCCGGTTCCGAAATCATCGATGGAGATGCCCACGCCCAGCGCCGACAGGGCCTGCAGCAGGCGAAGGCTGGTATCGGTATCGCGCATGACCGTGCTTTCGGTGATCTCCAGCACCAGGTGGCGCGGGGCAATGCCATGGCGTTCGATCACTTCACGCACATCCTGCAGCAGGTGTGGCGAACTGAACTGCACCGGCGACAGGTTCACCGACATCGACCAGCCTTCATGCCCGGCGTCGCGCCAGCGCCGCAGTTGCTGGCAGGCCTGGTCCAGTGCCCAGCGACCGATCTCGTTGATCGCGCCGCTGCGTTCGGCCAGGCGGATGAAGCGGTCCGGTGGGATCAGCCCGTGCTCCGGGTGCTTCCAGCGGATCAGCGCTTCGGCACCGGCCACCTTCTGCGTGGCCACGCGGATCTTCGGCTGATAGTGCAGGAACAGCTGCTCGCTGCCGATCGCACGGCGCAGGTCGGCCAGCAGCCGGAACTGCTGCTCGGCACTGTCGTTCATCCAGTCGGCGAACAGCACGAAGGCGTTGCGTCCGGATTCCTTGGCCTGGTACATCGCCGCGTCGGCGAAGGCCATCAACTGGCGCTCGCTGGCAGCGTGGTCGGGGCAGATCGCCACGCCGATGCTGGCAGTCACCTGCAGTTCGTTGTCCGGCAGCAACGGGCCGCTGCCCACCGCCTGCAGGATGCGCCGGGCGAGGGTGGGCAGGTCCTCGTCGTGCTCGATGCGCACCACCAGCACGAATTCGTCGCCGCCCAGACGGGCCAGCATATCGTTGGGCCGGAGCAGCTGGCGGGTACGCTCGGCCACCGCCACCAGCAGTGCGTCGCCGGCCTGATGGCCGTAGGCATCATTGACCTGCTTGAATCCGTCCAGGTCCATGAACATTACCGCAAATCGGCTGCCGCCCTGTTCGGCTTCTGCCAGCGCCTGCACGATGCGCCGCTGCAGCAGCAGGCGGTTCGGCAGGCGGGTCAGCGGGTCGTGCAGCGCGGCCTGGGTCAGTTCCTGCTGGGCATCGGTCAACGAGGTGCTCAGCATCGAGTTGCGCAGCCGCAGCAGCTGCGCCTCCACCCGCTGGTCCAGCCACGAGACCACCAGCACCACCGCCAGGATCGCAACCGTCAGCACCACCACCAGCATCGCCAGCCACTCGCTCTGCAGGCCATCGCCGACCGCCGCGCCGCAGATGCTGCCTTCCGGGAAACGCGCGGCGGCCATGCCGGTGTAGTGCATGCCGACGATGGCCAGGCCGAGCAGGCCCGCGGCTGCCAACCGGTCACCGACGCGGGTGCGCTGCGCGCGCAGGCGGAACGCAACGTAGAGCGCGGTCCACGACGCGGCCACCGCCACCACCAGGGAGAGCAGCAGCCAGCCCGGGTCGTAGTCGATCCCGGGCTGCATGCGCATCGCTGCCATGCCGACGTAGTGCATGCCGGCAATGCCGGTGCCCATCAGCAGGGCACCGCCGGCCAATCGCGGATGGGGCAAGGTGCGCAGCGAGACCAGCCACAGTGCGAACACCGACGAGGCGATCGCCAGGGCCAGCGAGAGCAGGGTGATGGGCAGGTCGTAGCCCAGTGCAATGGGCAGATCGAACGCCAGCATGCCGATGAAGTGCATCGACCAGATGCCCAGGCCCATGGCGAATCCGCCCCCCAGGCGCCACCACCAGGCGGCTGCCCGGCCCGGGGCGGTGACCGTGCGCCCGGCCATGGCCAGCGCTGTGTACGACGCCATCACGGCGACCAGCAGTGAGATCGCCACCAGCCACGGGTTGTACGTGCCTACCAGCATTCGTCAGTCTCCCGGACCTGCCTGTCGACGGAAACCACGGTGGGGCATGCATGAGGCAGGCCAACGCGAACGGGCGTCGGCCAGGTGCGGCATCCCCCCGGTTGCCGCGCATTCACTCTAACGCGCAGACCCGGGGGGACTTCAAGCGGCAATCCGTGAAATTGCGCCCCTGTAGAGCCGAGCCCATGCTCGGCTGCCACTCCTGCCGAAGGCAGCCGAGCATGGGCTCGGCTCTACAGAAACAAATGCATGGCAAGCAGTAGAACGTGACGACCGGGTCAGCGTGTGACCGCGTCCGCGGCCTGGAAGGCGGCGTCGAACAGGCGCTGTACCGGCGGCCCCATTTCCCCGGCCAGCAGCGCCAGGAGGAACAGGCCCAGCAGCAGCGAAACCGGCAGGCCCAGCTGGATCGGGTTCAGCGCAGGCGCGGCACGCGCCAGGACACCGAAGGCCAGATTCACCGCCAACATCGCCACGGTCAGCGGGATGGCCAGGCTCAGCGCGCCGCGCAGCACGGTCAGCAGGAAGGTCGGGGCGATGCTGAAGAAGGCATGGGGATCCGGCAGCGGGGCGCCAATCGGCAGCGCGCGATAGCTGTCCACCAGCAGCGAGATCAACGCCAGGTGGCCGTTGGCGGTGAAGAACAGCAGCCCGAACAGCAGGTAGAACCACTGTCCGATCACGCCGGAGGTACCACCGCGCAGCGGATCGCTCATCTGCGCGAAGGCCAGGCCGGTGCCCTGCGCGATCAGTTCGCCGGCCATCGCGCCGGCTTCGAACACCAACCGCAGCATGAAGCCGATGGATACGCCAATGGCCAGTTCACGGGCAATGGTCAGCACCGTAGCCGCGTCGAAGCCGGTCCAGTCCGGTACCGGGGGGAGCAGCGGGGCCAGTGCGATGGCCAGGGTGCCGGCCAGCACCACGCGCACCCGCGATGGCACCGCACGCGTGCCGACCATGGGCATGGCCATGACCACTGCGCCGATGCGCAGCATGGTCCACAGCACCGTGCCGATCATGCCGAAGGCCTGCAGGCCGTCGGCCGCCATCTGTGTCGCGGCGTCCATCGAAGCGCGTGCCCTAGCCGATCAGGTGTGGGATGCGCTGGAACAGCAGCGTGGTGAATTCAACCAGGTGGCCGATCAGCAGGCTGCCCAGCGCGAACAGCACTGCGGTCAGCGCTGCCGCCTTGGCGACGAAGGCGATGGTCGGTTCGTTGAGCTGGGTCGCGGCCTGCACGACACCGACCACCACGCCCACCACCAGTACGGTGAGCAGCAGCGGGCCGGCCACCCACAATACGGTGATCAGGCCGCCACGCAGTTCAGTCAGGGCAAGTTCGGGAGACATTCGGGTTCCATCTGCTCATGTAGAGTCGAGCCCTGCTCGATTGCGCGTTACGGGGGATATCAGGCCGGATTGAAGCTCGCCGCCAACGTACCCACGGTCAGCACCCAGCCATCGACCAGCACGAACAGCAGGATCTTGAAGGGCGCCGAGACCAGCATCGGCGACAGCATCATCATGCCCATCGACATCAGCACGCTGGCAACGACCAGGTCGATGATCACGAACGGGATGAAGATCAGGAATCCGATCTCGAAGGCGGTCTTCAGTTCACTGGTGACGAACGAAGCGACCAGCACCGGGAACGGGATCGCGTCGGGGCTGGCGTAGGTGCCATGCCCGGCGATGCCGGCAAAGGTCATCAGGTCGGTCTCGCGGATCTGCGCCAGCATGAAGCCGCGCAGTGGCTGCGTGGTCAGCGTCCATGCGGTCTGGAAGTCGATGTCGCCGTTGAGGTAGGGCGCCATGCCCGTGCTCCACGCCTTGTCCCAGGTCGGCATCATCACCATTGCGGTGAGGAACAGGGCCAGGCCCAGCAGCACCTGGTTGGACGGCGTCTGGCCGGTGCCCAGCGCCTGGCGCAGCAGGCCCAGCACGATGATGATGCGGGTGAACGAGGTCAGCACCAGCAGCATCGACGGGATCAGGGTGATCGCGGTCATCAGCAGCAGGGTCTGCAGCGGCAGGCTGACCGGCTGGCCGCCGATCTTGCCGACGTTGACGTCCGGCAGCGGGGTGGCCGGAGCGCCGGGCGCGGCGAACGCCAGTGCCGGCAACAGGCACAGGGCAAGCAACAGCAGCCACGGCATCAGGGTGGCGGGACGGGTACGGGGGACACGCATGTCAGGGATCCTTGCGCAGCCGCTGCTGCAGCAGCTGGGCGAAATTCGGCAGATTCTTGAAGTCCGGCACGCGCACCGGCGCCGGTGGCGGCAGCGGTTCGGGCAGGGTGTGCAGGGTGTTGATGCCGCCGGCGGTGACGCCCAGCAGCAGCTGCTGGCCGTTGACCTCCACCACCACCACGCGTTCCTTGGCACCGACACTCAGGCTGGCCACCACCTTCATGCCTTCGGCCGGGCGGAAGCCGCTGCCGGGCATGCGCTTGAGCAGCCAGCCCAGGCCGATCACCAGTGCCAGTACCGCCAGCAGCGCCAGCACCGCACCGAACAGGCTGGGTGCGGCGGCCGCATGCTGGCCGACCTGCGGGCCGACCGGCGCGGCGGCCTTGCCGACCGCCAGCAGGGTGGAGGCCAGCAGGCTCAACGCAGTCTCCGGATACGCTCGCTGGGGCTGACCACGTCGGTCAGGCGCACGCCGAAGCGGTCATTGATCACTACTACTTCGCCGTGGGCGATCAGGGTGCCGTTGACGAACACGTCCAGCGATTCGCCAGCACCGCGCTCCAGTTCCACCACCGACCCCTGGTTGAGCTGCAGCAGGTTGCGGATCGGCAGGCGGGCACGACCGACTTCCAGTGACAGGGTCACCGGCACATCGAGGATCACGTCCAGGTTCAGGTCCGGACCATTCGCCTCATCGGCCTGCAGGCTGCTGAACTGGGCCGGGGTCGGTTCGAGGGCGTCGATATCGTTCATTGCGGGTCTTCCTGGATGACGGGTACGCGCGGGCGGGTGCCCGGCGGATGGGTAGCGGTGATCTTCACGGCGTTCATGCCGTTGGCGATGCCGAACTCGCCGGTGAACACGGGGATGTTCTCCACGCACAGCGGCACCTGCGGGCTCAGCTCGATCGGCAGGATGTCGCCGACCTTCAACTGGGTCAGGTCGCGCAGGGTCATGCGCTTGCTGGCCAGCACGCTGGACAGGGTGACTTCGGCGACGTTGAGCTGCTCACGCAGGGTCTTGCCCCAGCTCTCGTCGCGGTCGTTGCGGTCGCTCTGGATGCCGGCGTCGAGCAGTTCGCGGATCGGTTCCAGCATCGAGTAGGGCAGGGTGACGTGGATGTCGCCGCCGCCACCGTCGAGCTCGACGTGCAGGCGGCACACGACCACGTACTCGCGCGGGGTCACGATGTTGGCGAAATGCGGGTTGATCTCCGAGTTGATGTACTCGAAGTCGACATCCATCACCGGTGCCCACGCTTCGCGCAGATCGGCGAAGGTCTGCTTCAGCAGCAGGTGGATCACCCGCATTTCAGTAGCTGTGAACTCGCGGCCCTCGATGCGGGTGGGGTAGCGCCCGTCGCCACCGAAGAAATTGTCGACGATGGCGAACACCAGGGTCGGCTCGAACACGATCAGGCCGGTGCCGCGCAGCGGCTTGAAGCGGATCAGGTTCAGGTTGGTCGGTACATACAGCGAGTGCATGTAGTCGTTGAACTTGATCAGCTCGATGCCGCGCACCGACAGTTCGGCCGAGCGGCGGATCAGGTTGAACAGGCCGATCCGCCACAGGCGCGCGAAGCGCTCATGGACCATTTCCAGGGTCGGCATGCGACCACGGATGATGCGGTCCTGGCTGGCGAAGTCGTACGAGCGCGCTTCGCCTGACGGGGGTTCCGCATCGGTCTCGACCGCGCCACTGTCCACGCCGTGGAGCAGGGCATCGATCTCGTCCTGGGACAGCAGATCATTCATCGGTGGGCCCTTACTGGGTCACGAAGCTGGTGAACAGCAGATCGTCGGCGCCGTTGCTGCCGGTCTCGGCCTTGAGCACCTTCTGCACCTCGGCCAATGAGGCGGCCTGCAGCTTCTGCTTGCCGGCGACATCGGCGATCTGGTCCGGGCTGACCTGCGAGAACAGCATCAGCAGGCGCGCACGGATGGCCGGGGCGTGGGTCTTGATCGCTTCCAGCGCGGCCGGGTCGCGGGTCATCAGCTGAACCTCCAGCTGCAGGTAACGTGGGCCGTCGACCGGGCCATTGAGGTTGACCACGAAGGCCGGATCCAGTGCGAAGTACTGGGCCGGGGCTGGAGTCGCGCTCTTCTTCGGCGCCTGTGCGGTCTTCTCTTCGTGCTTGGACTGGGTGAAGAACCACACGCCGCCACCGGCAGCAGCGGCGGCCAATACGGCCACCAGCGCGGTGATCAGGATCGGACTACGCGGCTTGGCGGCCTTGTCCTTCTCTGCGGTCTTCTTGGTTTTGTCGGCGGCTGCGGCCACGGGTGAAGCTCCTGAGGGTTGCTTCACCGGGATATGCAAGGGGCGTGCCGAAGGCCGGGCAGCGGGATGCGACGGAATTCCGTCGGATACCTGTGCCGGTAGGTGCCAACCTTGGTCGGCACGCCTGTCAGGCGTAGGCGTCCAGCAGTCCGCGCTGGCGGATCAACTGCGCCGACGACACGCTGGCCTCGCCCGGCGTCGGTTCTCCGTCGCCGATGATGCCGCTGCCACCGGGCTGGCCCGGCGCATTGCCGTCACCACCCGGTGACTGGTGGCCGACATCGGCGTGGGCCAGCTGGAAGCCCTGTTCGCCCAGCAGCTCGCGCAGGCGCGGCAGGCTGCTTTCCAGCGCTTGCCGCACGTCCACGTGCGGGCTGCTGAAGCTGGCATGCACCTTGTCGCCGTTCAACTGCAGGCGCACGTCGACCGGGCCCATGTCGTCCGGGCTCAGGCGGATGTGGGCGTGGCCGATCTTCTGGTCGGCCAGCCAACCCAGGCGTGCGCCGATGGCCTGGTCGAAGCCATCGTCACCCAGCACGGGTTTCGGCGTCGGCTCGCCATTGAAGATCGCATTGCCGGCGGCGAGCGCCGCCTTGAGGTCCTGTACGGCGGCTGCTGCCGGGGCGTGCAGCAGGGGTGTGCTGGCGCGGTCGCCAACGGCGGCCACGTCACTGCCTTCGCCGCGCTCGCTGCGCTTGCCGGGCAGGATCATCTCCGGCAGTGGCAGCGCCGCATCGTCCGCACTGGCCGCCGCCGGTTTGGCGTCAGCCGCCACTGGGGTTGTGGTGGCCGTCGCCGGCGCGTCTACAGGCAGTGTCGGGTTCGTGGCGGGGGCAGCAGCAGGCAGCGCGCTACCGTCGCTGGCCAGCGCCGGTGCAGCGGTGGTCGGCAGAGCAGCGGCCGGATCGGCAGGCATCGGCATCGCCAGCACCAGGCCGGCCAGGCCGGGCGGTGGCCACGGGGCGTCCTCGGTCGCGGCGGGCTTGTCCTTCTCGGTGCCGGGTCCCGCTGGGGTCACGGCAACGGGTGGCAGCGACGGCGTTTCAGCAGTTGCCGCTTCGGCGCCCGCATTGCGTTCATCCGGTGCCTGGCCATTGCTGTCGGCAGTCGATGGCGGGCTCGGCGTGGATGGCGTCGGCGTCGTGGCGTTTCCCGCAGACGCGGGCGCGCAGGGCGCACCGCCCTGCAGCAGCTGGCTGAAGTCCTTTCCGCCTTCGCTGCGCGAGGCGCGTGCGGCACTGTTGCTGGTGGCGGGCGTGGCCGTGTTGGCGCTGCTGGCGAGCGGGGCGGGCATCACGAGCGGCCTCCCTGCTCGGCGCCGTCCTGGTCTTCGGCCTGCACCAGGCGTGCACGCCGTGCACCAATGTCGTCCATCTCGCGCTGGTCGCGGCGGTCGGTCACCACCTTTTCCTGCGCCCGGTAGCTGGCGGCCAGCTGCTCCAGCACCGCCTTGTCACGGCTGGCCAGGATCAGGCGCGCGCGCTCGGCCTCCACTTTCTCGCGGTTGCCATTGACCGTGGCCTGCTGCTGCTCGACCGCGCTGTCCAGTCGATCGAGGAAGGCGCGGCGGTTGAGCAACTGTGCCGGGCTGGTCGCCGCCATCTGTGCGTTGGCGTACTCCTCGGCATAGCGGCGCAGTTCGTCCAGTCGCGACAGATGGGTGTCGAGCACGCGCTGGCGTTCGGCCAGGTCGCGGGCGACTGCGTCCTCATGTTCCTGGGCTCGCTTGAGCAGGGGATCGATGCGCTTGGACTGGTTCATGGCTTAACTCTCTTGTTCCACCAGGCGCTGCAGCGCCGCCTGGCTGTGCGGGAGATCTGCGGCCTTGGCAACGTCCTGGCCGAGGAACTCCATGATTTCCGGCCAGCGTTCCAGGGCTTCGTCGGTGGCCGCGTCGTTGCCGCGCTGGTAAGCACCGATCGCGATCAGGTCCCGGTTGGCCGAGTAGGCCGAGACCAGTCGCTTCAACTTGCGGATGCGCAGGCGCCACGGTTCGTCGGCGATTTCCGTGACCACGCGGCTGACCGACGACTCGACGTCGATGGCCGGGTACAAGCCGCTGTCGGCCACGCGGCGCGAGAGCAGGATGTGGCCGTCGAGGATTGCGCGCGCGGCATCGGCGATCGGATCCTGCGGATCATCGCCTTCGGTCAGCACCGTGTAGAACGCGGTGATCGAGCCACGGCCCTTGGCGCCATTGCCGGCGCGTTCGACCAGTGCCGGCAGCTTGGCGAACACCGACGGCGGATAGCCGCGGGTGGTCGGCGGTTCGCCGACCGACAGGCCGATCTCGCGCTGCGCCTGGGCGAAGCGGGTCAGCGAGTCCATCAGCAGCAGCACGTTCAGGCCCTGGTCGCGGAACCACTCGGCAATGGCGGTGGCGCGGTAGGCACCATGCAGGCGCGCCAGCGGCGGCCGGTCGGCAGGGCTGGCGACCACCACGGCGCGGCGCAGGCCTTCCTCGCCCAGCGTGGTCTCGACGAAATCGCGCACTTCGCGGCCGCGTTCACCGATCAGGCCGACCACGATCACGTCGGCGGCGGTGTAGCGGGTCATCATGCCCAGCAGCGTCGACTTGCCGACGCCGGATCCGGCGAACAGGCCGACGCGCTGGCCGCGGCCGATCGGCAGCAGCGCGTTGATCGCGCGCACGCCCACGTCCAGCGGCTGGGTGATCGGTTCACGCGCCAGCGGATTGATCGACACGCCGGCCATGCCAACATGGCCTTCGGCGCGGATCGGGCCCTTGCCATCCAGCGGCACGCCGTCGCTGTCGATGACGCGGCCGAGCAGGCCTTCGCCCACTTCCACGCCGCCCCGGCGCGCCGATGGCACCACCCGGGCGTTGGGCAGCAGGCCATGCAGTTCGGCGCTGGGCATCAGGTAGGTGCGTTCGCCGGCGAAGCCGACCACTTCGGCGTCGACCCAGCCACCATCGACCACTTCCACCTTGCAGCTGGCACCCAGCGGCGCTTCGCAGCCGACCGCTTCCAGGGTCAGCCCGACCGCACGGCGCAACACGCCCTCGCGGATCAGGCCACGACCATGCGCGGTGTCCACGCGCAGGCCATCCAGGCGCCGGGCCAGGCGCAGGTTGCGGGCCACGGCCCAGTCGGCCGGCGGCGGAGTGGTTTGTGGTCCGGCACTCATGCCGTCGCTCCGGTCTGGCGGATCACTGCATCCAGCGCACCGCGCAGGCGGGCTTCCAGGGTGCCGTCGACGCGCACGGCTTCGGCGTGCACGCGCAGGTCGCCACGGCTGAGGCTGGTATCCGGTACCAGGCGCTGCGTCGGCGAAAGATTCAACAGCGGGGCGAGGGCAGCGATGTCATCCGGATGCAGCCGCACTTCCACCTCGCGGGTGCTGCCGCCCACGGCGTCGATCGCTTCGCCGACCAGCTGCGCCAGCAGTGCCGGCTCGGCTTCGTAGGCGCGGCCGACCAGTGCGCCGGCGATGCGAACCGCCAGTTCGCCGAGTGCACCGACCACTTCGTTCTCCAGCCGCACCAGCGGCCGGCTGAAGTTGTCCAGGATCCCTTCGATCTGCGCGGCGAGGCGACGTACTTCGGCCTGGCCCTGGCCGTAGCCGTCGGCATGGCCCTGTTCGAACCCTTCCTTCTCGGCGCTGTCCTGGATTGCCTGGATCTCTTCAAGGGTCGGCAGCTGCAGCGGCGGCTCCGGATCGTGTTCCGGATCCGGCTCGGTGAGTTCGAACGCACCCTCCTGCTCCAGCACCGGTTCGGGCTGGGCCAGCAGGTCCGGGGCAAGCCAGCGCACGACGTTGCTCACAGCATGGCCTCCGCGCTGCCACCGATGGTGACGGTGCCTTCATCGGCCATGCGCTTGACGATGGCCAGGATCTCGCGCTGCGCGCCTTCCACGTCGGACAGGCGCACCGGACCGCGGGCCTCCATGTCTTCGAGCAGGATTTCGGCCGCGCGCTGCGACATGTTGCGGGTGATCTTGTCGCGCACCTTGATGTCGGCACCGCGCAGGGCCAGGCCCAGGCGCTCGCCGCTCACCTCGCGCAGCACCAGCTGCATCTCGCGGTCGTCCAGGTCGACCAGGTCGTCGAACACGAACATCAGGTCCTGGATGCGGTTGCTCAACGGCGCATCGATGCGCGCGATTTCGCCCAGGATCGCCTGGTCCTGGCCACTGTCCATGAAGTTCAGGATGTTGGCTGCGCACTGCACGCCGCCGATGTTGGACGACTTCAGGTTCTGGTTGCCGGCGAACTGGCGCTCCATGATCTCGTTGAGTTCATTGAGCGCGTTCGGCGGAATACCGTCGAGGGTGGCGATGCGCAGCAGCACATCCACGCGGGTACGGTCCGGCAGCAGCTTCAGCGCGTCGGCAGCCTGGTCGGTTTCCAGGTGCGCCATCACGATGGCGATGATCTGCGGGTGCTCGTTGCGCACCAGGTCGGCCACCGCACGCGGGTCCATCCACTTCAGCGCGTCCAGGCCGGTGGTGTTGCGGCCGAGCAGGATGCGGTCGATCAGGTTGCCGGCCTTCTCGCTGCCCAGCGCCTGCACCAGCATGTTGCGGATGTAGTCATCCGAGCCCACGCCCAGCGAGGTCTTCGAGCCCAGTTCCTGGCCGAACTGGTCCATCACTCGCTCCACCTGCTCGCGGGTGATGTCGGTCATGGTGGCCATGGCGATGCCGATCTTCTGCACCTCCTTGGGTTCCATGTGGCGCAGCACTTCGGCCGCATCCAGCTCACCCAGCGAAAGCAGCAGCACGGCCGCGCGCTGTACACCGGTCAGTTGTGCCTCAGTCATTGGCCACCCAGCCCTTGACCACCTGGGCCACGCGCTTGGAGTCGGTCTTCACGGCTTCACGCGCCATCCGCAGTCGTTCCTCATATGAATCCACCGGCAGTGCGAGCGCATCCGGTCCGCCCAGGCTTGCCCGGTCGGTGCCCAGCGCCGGCAGCGGCATGCCATCGTCATCCACCAGCTGCACGTCCGCGGTGTGCGGCTCCAGTGCCTGCGGGTCGTCCTTCCTGTTCTGGCCGGTGATCGCGCGCAGCGCCGGGCGCAGTACGCCGAACAACAACGCCAGCACCACCACCGCGCCGAGGAGCATGCGGCCGGCATCGTGCACCCATGGCAGTTCCCACCAGGCCGGGCCTTCGACCGGCGTGGTGTCACGCACGAACGGGGCGTTCATCACCGACACGGTGTCGCCACGCTCGGCGTTGAAGCCGACGGCCTGCTTCACCAGCGCCTCGACGCGGGTCAGTTCCGCGGCCGACAGCGGCTGCGGGCTGACCTTGCCGTTGGCGCCGGCGCGCGGCACGTTGTCCACCAGCACCGCCACCGACACGCGCTTGATGCGGCCGGCCGGCTGGCGGGTGTGCTGCAGGGTGCGGTCCAGCTCGTAGTTGCGGGTGGCGTTCTTGCTGCTTTCGGTCGGGGCCTGCGCGGCGGCCGGCGCGGCCTGCTGGCCCGGCGGGCTGTTGCTGGTGGCACCCGGCACGCCCTGCGGACCCGGCGTGCTGGTGGTGTTCTCGCTCATCTGCTCGCTGCGCAGCTTCTGCGGTTCACCGTTGTAGAGCTCACGGGCTTCCTCGGTCACCGAGAAGTCCATGTCCACGCTCACTTCCGGATTGACCCGGCCGGGGCCGGTCATCGGCTCCAGCAGCTCGCGGATGCGCTGGTTGAACGAGGTTTCCTGGCGGCGCACCTGCTCAAACTGCGCGGCGTTGACCGCCGCCTCGCTGTTCGGGTCGGTGATGCTGAGCATGCGCCCGCTCTGGTCGACCACGGTCACCCGTTCCGGCGCCAGGTCCGGAATGCTGGCCGCAACCATGTGCACGATGGCATCCACCTGGCTGCGTTCCAGCTGCTGGCCGCCACGCAGTTCCAGGGTGACCGAGGCGCTGGCCACGTCACGCTGGCGGGTGAAGGCGCTGGGCTTGGGAATGGCCAGATGCACGCGTGAATCACGTACCGGGCGCAGCGTGTTGATGGTGCGCGACAGCTCTGTTTCCAACGCGTGCTGGTAGCGCGCGCTTTCCACGAACTGGCTGACGCCGAAGCCCGGATCGCGTTCCATCAGCTCGAAGCCGAGCTTGCCGCTGTCGGTCAGGCCGGAGCCGGCCAGTTTCAGGCGGGCGTCGTGCAGGTTCTTTTCCGGCACGGTGATGCCACCGGTGGCCGGATCGAGCGCGAACGGAATCTGTGCCGCGCGCAGCAGGTCGGTCGCTTCAGCGGTCGCCTTCTGGTCCAGGCCGGTGTACAGCGGGACCATGCCCGGCTTCTGTGACCAGAAGAACACGGACAGGCCTGCCGCCACCGCCACCGCGATCATCGCCATCAGGCCCAGCCGACGGGTGATCTGCAGACTCTGCAGGCGGTCGAACCATTGCCCGGCCTTCTCGGCGTTCAGGCTGTCCTTGGAGAGCGTCAGTGCCATGCGTCAATGTTCCTTACAGCGGCATGTTCATCACGTCCTGGTAGGCCTGGACGAGACGGTTGCGGACTTCCACGGTGGCGCGGAAGGCGATCTGGGACTGCTGCGAGGCGACCATCACCTTGGCCAGGTCGGCGCTGGGGTCGCCCATTTCGAAGGCCTTGGCGAGGGCGCCGGACTTCTGCTGCGCATCGTTGACGCCGGCAATCGCACCACGCAGGGTTTCGGTGAAGCTGGCCGGCTGGGCCTGCGGCGCGTCCAGCACCGTGCCCGGCAGGGCGTTGCTGCGCGGCGCTTCGCCCAGCGGGTTGAGCGCCGGCTGTCCCATCTGGGTCTGATAGGAGCGGATCTGCGAAAGGATCGAAGTGACGGAGTGGGACATCTGCAACGGTTCCAGAAACAGGGATGGGGTTGTCTGCTGGAACCAGTGCAAGTGCCGTGCCGAAACCGGTTTTCGATTCAGTGAAGTGAGGGTTGTGGGTGTGCTGGCAGGGCTGCGCCCTGCACCCGCCGACGCGACGTCAACATCAACGTCAAAATCGGGCTATCCGTGGGGTGGCGGGGTGGGTCCGGTTGCGGGGGACGCCGTGAATACGTCCCTGTAGGCTCGGTCGCGCCATCCATGGCGCTCACGCCCCCGCAACCGGACCCACTCCGCCTTCGACAGTTGGCCGCGATCTGTTGGAACCTGCTGCTGATGGTGGGTGCCGACCGTTGGTCGGCACTAATCGGATGGGGTCAGATCCCGTTGCAACGCAACGGGCTCTGACCCCGGTCGTGGCGCCATTTATCCGGCGTCGGTTTTCTGGCCTAGGGCTGCAGGGTCCAGCGGCCGGAATTCTGGCGCTGGCGCGGGGCGATGGGGCCGTCGTGCTGGGTGTAGATGAAGCGACCCTGGCGGTCGCTCTGGCAGGTCAGCAGCAGGGTGTAGTGGGCGGGACCGGCCGGGTGGGCCTCGGTCATCTGGATTTCCGCGATATGCGGGGCCAGGCGCTGGTAGCGGTAGCTGCCGCCGATGCGCAAGTCAGTGCCGAGGATGTCCAGCACGTACTGGCTGCCGGCAAAGCTGAGCTGCACCATGCGTCCGGCGTTGGGGTTGTCCGGGGCGTACAGCGGGTCGCTGAGGTTGATGAACTGGCGCTGGTCCAGCGTTGCGGGCAGGGTGCAGTTGGCGGCAGTGACCAGGGCCGGGTAGAGCAGGCTGGCGAGCAGGGCAAGGCGATGCATGGTGGAACCTCCATGGGTGTGTCCTTGCCATGCTCCGCACTGCGGCCGTGTTGTCTCTAGGAAAACATGCAAAAGCAATGGGCTCAGATCGCGTTCCGCAGCAAAGGGATGTGAGCCCAGGCGCCAGAAACACCAACGCCCGGGCAAGCCCAGGCGTTCGTGCCCCCTTCATGCTGGCAATGCGTTTCAGCCGGCCAGTTCGGCCTGCTCGCGCTCGATGCCGTACTTGCGCAGCTTTTCCACCAGGGTGGTGCGGCGCAGGCCGAGCAGCTGGGCGGCGTGGGCGACAACGCCCTGGGTGCGTTCCAGTGCTTCGTTGATCAGGCCCAGTTCGATGTTGGCCATGTGGTTGCGCAGGTCCATGCCTTCGTCAGGCAGCGCCGCCGGTGCCGCCGGGCGATTGACGGCGATGCCGTGCTCCAGCGCCGGCTGGTTGCCGCTGCCCGGGGTGTGGAAGGAGAAGCTGCGCAGGTCCAGGCGTTCTTCGCTGGCGGCCGGCTGTGCCGGTGCCGGCGTGGCGGCCGCCAGTGCCGCATCGCCACGGTAACGGGCCGGCAGGTCCTGCACGCGCACCGAACCACCCGGATGCAGCACCGCCAGGCGCTCGACCAGGTTGGTCAGCTCGCGCACGTTGCCCGGCCATTCGTAGCCGGCAAGGGCCTGCAGCGCTTCCGGGGTGAAGCGCACTTCGCCACGGCCGGTGCGGGCCAGCTGCGCGGCGATGGTTTCCACCAGCGCTGGCAGGTCTTCGCGGCGCTCGCGCAGCGCGGGCACTTCGATCGGGAACACGTTGAGGCGGTAGAACAGATCCTCGCGGAACTTGCCCTCGGCGATGCGGGTCTCCAGGTCGCGGTGGGTCGCGGCCACCACGCGCACGTTGCAGCGGATGGTCTGGTTGCCACCGACGCGCTCGAAGCTGCGTTCCTGCAGCACGCGCAGCAGCTTCACCTGCATCGGCAGGCTCATGTCGCCGATTTCGTCGAGCAGCAGGGTGCCGCCCTCGGCCATTTCGAAACGGCCCTTGCGCGCGGTCAGCGCGCCGGTGAAGGCGCCCTTCTCATGGCCGAACAGTTCGCTTTCCAGCAGGTCGGCCGGAATGGCGCCGCAGTTGATCGCCACGAACGGGCCGTCACGGCGCGGCGAGCGCTGGTGGATGGCGCGCGACACCACTTCCTTGCCGGTACCGGATTCGCCCAGCACGAGCACGGTGGTATCGAATGCGGCGACCTGCTCGATCATGGTGCGCAGGGCGGTCACTGCCGGGCCGTTGCCGGTGGGGCCCTGGTCCTGGGCGGCGCCTGCCTGGTGCTCGGCATCCAGGCGCTTGAGGCTGGCGCGGCGCAGCAGGGCTTCCATCTGTGCGTGGCGCAGCGGCGTTTCCAGCGGCCAGATGTTCGCTTCATGCAGCCCGTGCTGCCGGGCAAACACTGCAGCATCACCATCGGCCAGCAGCACCGGAGGCGGCAGGCTGCTGCCGCCCAGCCAGTTGTACAGCGCGGTGCTGGCGGGGCTGTCGTCCAGGCTGCCGACGATCACCGCCATCCAGTCGTTCTGGCGCTGCCGGCCCAGGTCGAAGTCGGCCGCGTCGGATACCCAGCGCGGGTTGAAGTCCATGAATTCCAGCAGGGCAACGGTGCGCTCTGCGCGCACGGCGTCGTTGTCCAGCACCAGGATGCGCGATTCACTCACGACTGTTCCTCCCTGAGGCCTTCCAGGATCGGCATCACTTCCTGGATGTAGGACAGCTTGCTGACAAAGTTGTCGGCACCGGCACGCAGCGCGTGTTCGCGGTGCTCGGCGTCATCGAAGTGGCTGGCGATCACGATGTACGGTGCATCGTCCTGCGACTTGATCAGGCGGGTGGCCTGCAGGCCACCCATCTCCGGCATGGCCAGGTCCATCAACACCACCTGCGGGCGCAGCGTTTCCGAGCGCTCGATCGCTTCCAGGCCGTTGCCGGCACTGCCGACGATCTGCAGCCAGTCGATCTTGCGGAAATGGCGCATCGCCGCGTTGATGAAGCCCTCGTGGTCATCGACCAGCAGGACCGTGAGCTTGTTCATGTCCAACATCCTTTTCAGCCCACCCGGGCCAGCTGCGGTTGCCTGGCGCTGAGCCGGCGCCGTTCGCGGGCCGGGGCGATATCCAGTTGTTCTCGGTATTTTGCGACGGTTCGGCGGGCAATGTTCACCCCCTGGCGTGACAGCAGGCCGGCAATGGCCTCGTCGGCCAGCGGACGGCCGGCGGGTTCGGCGTCGATCAGGCGGCGGACCATGGCTTTCACCGCCTGGCCGGAGACGCTGGCGCCTTCCAGGCGCACCGCGAAGAAGTGCTTCAGTTCGAAGGTGCCGCGCGGTGTCTGCAGGAACTTGCCGGTGGTGATGCGTGAGACGGTGGACTCGTGCATGCCGATTTCCTCGGCCACTTCCTTCAGGGTCAGCGGGGCCATGGCCTCTTCGCCACGGACCAGGAAGGCGGCCTGGCGCTCGACGATCACCCGCGCGGTGCGCAGCAGGGTGTCGTAGCGCATCGACAGGCCGCGGCTGAACCAGCGTGCCTCCTGCAGCATCTCGCGCAGTGCCGGCGCGGCTTCGCTGGTTTCGGCCAGCGCCTGTTCGTACTGGCTGTTGATCGAGACGCGGCGGCTGGTGGCCGGGTTCAGTGCCACCTTCCATTGCCCATCGGCGTGCCAGGCGACGACGTCCGGCACTACCACAGCGTTGCGTTCGGGCAGCAGGCTGTCGCCGGGGCGCGGCTGCAGCGAGAGGATCAGGCGCACCGCCTCGCGCACGTCGTCGATCTCGGCGTCGTGCTGGCGGGCGAGGGCGGGGTAGTCGTGCGCAGCCAGCGCATCGAGCGCGCCATCGAGGATGCGGGCGGCCAGGTGGCGAGCAGGGACCACGCCGTGCAGGCTGCGCAGCTGTGCCTGCAGGCCTTCGCGCAGGTCCTGCGCAGCCATGCCAGCGGGTTCACCGTGCAGCAGCTGCTGGCGGATGGCCTCGACGCCTTCGGCGGCGATGTCGAACTGGGCGCTGGCCAGCAGCTGCAGCTGCGCCAGCGGCGCCTGCAGGTAGCCGGCCTCATCGCAGTGGTCGAGCCAGAACGCGGCCACCGCCAGTTCGCGGTCGTCCATGTCCAGCGCCAGGCGCTGCAGCACGCGCAGCTGCGGGTCGGTCGACTCACCGGCGGCAATGCGCGCCATGCGATCGTCGTCGCCGTCCTGCCAGCTGGCGCCGGCCACGTCCCACATCGAAGACTCCGGCAACTCGTCGAACGCAGCGGTTTCCAGCGTGGTGGCGGCGGCCTCGGTGACGTCAGCGGCAGGCGCTTCGGCCTCTTCGATCTCCAGCAGCGGGTTGGAGTCCAGCAGGCGCTGGATTTCCTGTTCCAGGTGCAGGCCATCGAGCTGCAGCAGCCGGATCGACTGCAGCAGCTGAGGGGTGAGGTGAAGTTGTTGGCCCAGCTGGGTCGAGAGTGCAGCCTTCATCGTGGTTCCCCGGCGCCGCTCCCCGGCGCTTTGTGGAACGCATCTTGCTTTTGATCCGGCGTGGGCGGAATCGGGGGGTTCCTGAGGGGGTTCGTGGTTGTCCCGACAGGATGTAGGGGTTATCCCTACATTGGCTCGGGATATTGACGAAGCGGGCCGCCAAGTCATTGATTCGTCGTGCCGAAGCGGCGGGGTTCGCGGCGGCCGGTGTACGGATTCCTGTCAGGGAATGTCGGGGTGACGGGAATTCGTCGTCAGTGCAGGGCCTTGCCCGCTACTGGCGCTTACTCCAGCTCGTGCTGGTGGCGCGCGGCCAGCAGCAACAGGTCATTGGCGCGGCGGCAGCCCAATGACTCCATCATGCGTGCGCGGTGGGTTTCCACCGTCTTCACGCTGATGCCGAGGTCGGCGGCGATTTCCTTGTTGCTTTCGCCCTTGCCGATGCGGCGCAGGATCTCGCGCTGGCGCGGCGACAGCGCGGCAATGCCGGTAGGCTTCTCGCGGCCCAGCATGGGGGCCAGCATTTTGGCCGAGATCTGGGGACTCAGGAACACCTGGCCGGCATGCGCGGCGCGCAGCGCCAGTTCCAGCTCCTGCGGTGCTGCATCCTTCACCACGAACCCGACCGCGCCACGATCCAGGGCATCGCGCACATGCGCGGCATCGTCGTGCATGGTCATCATCACCACCCGGGTGCCGGGGGCGCGCAGGCGGATGTCGCTGAGCGCTTCCAGGCCGGTGCGGCCCGGCAACGAGAGATCCATCAGCACCACATCCGGCGCGTGCTGCAGGGCCAGCTGCAATGCCTGTTCGGCGTTGCTGGCCTCGGCGACGAGCTGCACGTCGGCAAACCCCTGCAGCAGCCGCGCCAGGCCGGCGCGGACGAGGGTGTGATCGTCGACGATGAGAACTCGCACAGGCACGCAACAGATCCGTGTAGGGGAGTCCACCTTAACTTAGCTGAACGGGCGCGCCGAGGCTTGCCCGCCAAGCGTGATGGTGGCAGCTTTCAGCGCGCCCGGCGTGCCTCGGCCACCTGGCGGCGGTGCAGTCGGAACAGGTGCCGCTCCATGGCCATTTCCAGGCCGTCGCCCAGGCGCTGGAAGCGCAGCCATAGGAAGTGGCCGCCGCCGCCGTCGGCTGCCTCGGCGATCACTTCCACCGGCAGGTCGATGTGGTCGGGCAGCCAGTCGCTGGGCTGCAGGCGCACCACGCCGGCCTGGCCGGGGCTGGCACCGCTGCGCGGGCCCAGCTGCAGGCGGATGCCACGGCGCGACCAGCGCACCGGGCGCAGGGGCAGTTCCAGGCCCTGCTGGCGCACCAAGCGGCCGAGCAGCACCATCGCCAGGTCCAGCTTGGCTTCAAGGCGTTGCAGCTGCAGGGTGGCCTCGTTGCGTTCGTCGTGCTCGTCAACACGGCTGTCTTCGACCAGTGCCAGGCTGCGCAGCAGGCCTTCGGCACCGCTGGTGCGTCCGGCCGCGCTGCCCGCCTGGAACTCGGCCGGCAGGGCCAGCTCGCAGCTGAGCGTTTCGTCGAACAGCTCGCTTTCGGCAGGATGGTGCAGCGACGTGGCCGGCAGCTGGGTCATGCCAGCGATCCTGCCTGCAGGTAGGCATGGGCGGCGCGAAGCGAGCGCTGGCCGTCATTCATCAGTGCGGCCGCTGCATCGCGGCGCTGGCGCAGCAGGCCCAGAAGGCTCTGCTGGCGCTCGAACAGGGCGCTCAGCGGCCCGTGGTCCGCAGCGGTCAGCGGCTGGCTGAGCAGGGCATGCAGGGTGCTGTCGTGCCCGTCGAGCAGGCTGTCGGCCTGGTCCAGGGCATCATCGCCCAGTGCCTTCTCGAAGGCATCCAGCTGCGCGTGCAGTTCGGGCAGGCTCATGGCGCCACCGCGGCCGGGCGGCGCTGTTCGTGCGGGATCGCGTTCCAGGCGCTGTCGATCTCGCCCAGCAGCTGCAGCGATTCATCCAGCGCGGCGCGGTCGTTGTGCAGGTTGGCTTCGGTGAGGCGCTGCAGCACGTAATCGTACAGGGCCGACAGGTTGCCGGCGATCTCGCCGCCGGCCTCATGGTCCAGCGAGCCGTTGAGGTGGCCGACGATCGCGCAGACTTCGCCGATCGCCTTGCCCTTGCCGGCCTGGTCGCCCCGCTCGAGGCTGGCCAGGGCGCGACGCACGCGCTCCAGCGCGCCGGCCAGCAGCATCGCCACCAGCTTGTGCGGATCGGCATCGGCGACCGCACTGGTCACTCCCACCTGGCGGTACTGCTCGGCATATTGACGGCTGGAACCGTACATTCGTGATTCTCCTTGCGCGGGGTGCCGTCGGGTGATCGTGGGGATCGGTGCCGGCGGCGCGGCGATGATTGCTGTTGCGTCCGTTATCGGTGCATTGCGCGGCAAACTTGAGTGCCACGCACGCATCGTCAGCGGTTCAACTGTGCCAGCTGCTGCTGCAGCGCCGTGTTGCTCTGCTGCAACTTGCCCATCAGGCTGTCCAGCGCGATGAACTGCTTCTTGTAGCGCTCTTCCACGCTCTTCATCCGCGTGTCGAGGTCCTTGCGGCGCTTGTCGATGTTGTCCAGCGTGGTGTTCAGGCCCTTGGTGCGCGCGACGAACGCGCCTTCCTTGCCGACCGTGGTGCTGACATAGCCGTCGACCAGCGTGTACAGCTTGCCGGCACCGCCGGAATCACCGGTGATCGCCTGGCGCATCTTCTCCGGCTGGCTGGCCAGTGCGGCGGCGAACTTGGTGGTGTCCAGGATCAGCGTGCCGTCGGCATTGGGGTAGCCGCGGGTATCCAGACCGATCGCCTTGGCATCGAGCTTGTCACCGGCCAGGTCCTTGAGCACGCTCGACATCACCGAGCGCAGCTGGCTGGTGGCGCCGCGCATCTGCGCATCGCCGGTCAGCGTGGAGGCTTCCTTGGTCTTGGCGTCGTACTTGGTTTCGGTGTTGATCGCCGCCAGTGCGGCGTTGTAGGCCGTTACGAACTCCTGCATCACCTTGGTGGCCGCCGCAGTGTCGGTGCTGATGGTCACCGTGCTGGTGCCCGGCATCTTCAGGTTCAGGGTCAGGCCCGGAACCGCATCGGCCACGGTGTTGCTGGCGCTGACGACCTTCACGCCATCGATGGTCAGCTCGGCGTCGGCGGCGGCGGTGTTCTGCTTCAGGCTGTTGACCAGCCCCCCCAGCTTGGCGTCGCTGCCTGCGTACTCGAGCTTGATCGCGTTGGCGGCACCGGTCTTCTCCTGTGCGATCGACAGGTACTGGTTGTCGCCGGAGCTGATCAGGGTGGCCTGCACGCCTTCCTTGCGGCCGGCCGCATCGATCTTGTTGCGGATGGTGGTCAGCGTGTCGCCGTCCTCCACCTCCACGTTCATGGTCTTGGCCTTGTCGCCCACGCCAACGGTCAGCGTCAAGGTTCCGGCAGCAAACGTGTCGGTCTTGGGTACCGAAGTATCGGCGATCAGTTTGTGCGCGGTGGCCAGCGAGGTGACATTGACCACGTGCGTGCCGTTGGAGGCCGCAGCCTTGGTGGTGCCAACGTCATACAGCGCGACCGACGCCGTCAGGATCTCGTCGGTGCCCTTGTCGCCGCCTTTGCTGGCGGTCACCGTGCGCGTGTCGAACGCGGTGGTGGCCTTCAGTGCGGTCAGCGCCGTCTTCAGCTTGTCGAAGGCCGAGGTGATGGTGCCGATCGACGACAATTGCATCTTGGCCTTGGACTGCTGCAGGTTCAGCGCATTGTCGGCGGGCTTGCGGTCAGCTGCGACCAGCTGGTTGACGATGCTGGAAATATCCAGTCCCGAGCCAATGCCACCGTATCCAAAGTCTGCCACGTCGTTTCTCCTGGTATCCGGGCCCGGCCGTCGTGCGCTGGCCCGTCGTCAACGAAAATAGCGGCCTGCGCCGCTGGGTCTTGAGGACTTCGTTGATGCACGTGCCGTGCCACTCGCCTGGCGCAGGTTCTGGCACGCGGGTTGCAGGAGAGCTGGGGCAGGGTGCGGGTGGGTTCACCGCGGGCTGCCGGGAGTCTGCAAAAAGCCCTCCCCCAATGCAGGGGAGGGATCAGGCTACTGACAATCGGGGGGAGACGAAGCCGCCCGGTACGTACAGTCAAAGGTACAGCGCTGAAAGAGAGGTCCGCAGGAGCGGGCGATGCCAAGCCGGTTCGGGACTGATCCCGGGCCGGGCATGGCCCGCGCCTTCGTGCATCGTGGCTTCCCGGTTGCCGCTACCGTCGGTTCGACCCGACGGTAGCGGCGCCTTCTTGCCGTGGATCAGCGCAGCAGGCTGAGCACGCCCTGCGGCACCTGGTTGGCCTGGGCCAGCATGGCCGTACCGGCCTGCTGCAGGATCTGGGTGCGGGTCAGCTCTGCGGTTTCCTTGGCGAAGTCGGTGTCCTTGATGCGGCTGCGCGATGCCGACAGGTTTTCCGACGAGGTCTGCAGGTTGGCCACCACCGAGGTGAAGCGGTTCTGGATCGCACCGAGGTCGGCGCGGGTGCTGTTGATCGCACCCAGGGCCTTGTCGACCACTTCCAGGGCCTGCTGGGCACCGAGTACGGTGCTCACGTCCAGCTTCTGCACGTTGGCCGAGGTGTCGGTGCCAGCAGTGTAGGCGCCGGCAGCCGCTGCGGTGCCCCAGGTCTTGGCGGTGGCGTCGTAGTCGCTGCGCATCAGGGCGATATCGGCAGCGGCAACGGCCTTGCCTTCCTTCACCGAGCTCAGCTTCAGGGAGCCGTCGGCATTGGCTTCGGCGTAGATGCCGGCCTCGCCGATCTTGGCGTTGATGGCGGTGGCGACGGCCTTGGAGGCATCCGCCGTGGTGGCGCCGGCCTTGACTTCAACCGTGCCGATGTCCACGCCCATCACGGTGCCGGAGAAGCGTGCGCCGTCGGTGCTGGCGGCCAGGGCGGCGGTCGCGCCAGTGGCGAAGGTCGAGGTGCCCAGCGAGCCGGCCTTGGCATCGATGGTCTTGTCGATGGCGATGGCCTGGCCGGCATTGGCGCCGACCTGGAACAGCTGGCTGGAGAAGGTGCCGTCCAGCAGCTTGGTGCCGTTGAAGTCCGACTGCTTGGCGACGCGGTCGATTTCCGAGACCAACTGGGTCACTTCGGCCTGCAGCGCCTTGCGGTCGCTGGCCGAGTTGGTGGCGTTGGAGGCCTGCACCGACAGCTCGCGGACGCGCTGCAGATTGTTGCCGATTTCGGTCAGCGAACCTTCGGCGACCTGGGCCAGCGAAATACCGTCGTTGGCGTTGCGGATGGCGACGTCGGTACCGCGGATCTGCGTGCCGAAGCGCTCGGAGATCGCCAGGCCGGCGGCGTCGTCCTTGGCGCTGTTGATGCGCGAACCGGAGGACAGGCGCTGGATGGTGGTGGCCAGCGAGCTGCCGCTGGTGCTCAGGTTGCGCTGAGCATTCAGGGACATGGTGTTGGTGTTGATGACTTGTGCCATGGTGCATTTCCTTTGGCGAAGGTGGAACGTGTTTCAGGATCCGGGCGCGACGTCATGCAGCGCCCGGAGGTCGATCAGTAAGCGGATCAGCGCAGCAGGCTGAGCACGCCCTGCGGCACCTGGTTGGCCTGGGCCAGCATGGCCGTACCGGCCTGCTGCAGGATCTGGGTGCGGGTCAGTTCTGCGGTTTCCTTGGCGAAGTCGGTGTCCTTGATGCGGCTACGCGAAGCCGACAGGTTCTCCGACGAGGTCTGCAGGTTGGCCACCACCGAGGTGAAGCGGTTCTGCACGGCGCCCAGGTCGGCACGAGTGCTGTTGATCGCACCCAGGGCCTTGTCGACGATTTCCATCGCCTGCTGGGCGCCCTTCACGGTGCTGACGTCCAGGTTGCTGGCGTACTTCGCGGCCGGCGCTGCAGCAGCAGTGGTGGCGGTGAAGGTCGGTGCGGTAGCGCCGGTCCAGGTGCCCACAGAAGCGGTGATGGCCTTGAACGAGCCATCGGCGTTGACGCTGTCCTTGACCGAGGTCAGGGTGACGCCAGCGGTGCCGTTCACTTCGGCGTAGACACCGGTCTCACCGATCTTGGCGTTGATGGCAGTCACCAGCGCCTCGCGGGAGGCCTTGCCGGTGGCAGCGGCGTCGGCACCCTGCTTGACATCGACGTCGGCGATGGTCACGCCATTGATCTGCAGGCCAGTGACCTTGAGGTCGGCGTTGGTGCCCGGGTCGGCCAGGGCCAGCGAGTTGGTGTCGAACTTGGCGCCGCCCAGGGCGTTGGCCTTGGCATCGATGGTCTTGTCGATGGCGATGGCCTGGCCGGCGTTGGCACCGACCTGGAACAGCTGGCTGGAGAACGAACCGTCCAGCAGCTTGGTGCCGTTGAAGTCCGACTGCTTGGCGACGCGGTCGATTTCCGAGACGAGCTGGGTCACTTCGGCCTGCAGGGCCTTGCGGTCGCTGGCCGAGTTGGTGGCGTTGGCGGCCTGCACCGACAGCTCGCGGACGCGCTGCAGGTTGTTGCCGATCTCGGTCAGCGAGCCTTCGGCGACCTGGGCCAGCGAGATGCCGTCGTTGGCATTGCGGATGGCGACGTCGGTACCGCGGATCTGCGTGCCGAAGCGCTCGGAGATCGCCAGGCCGGCGGCGTCGTCCTTGGCGCTGTTGATGCGCGAACCGGAGGACAGGCGCTGGATGGTGGTAGCCAGCGAGCTGCCGCTGGTGCTCAGGTTACGCTGAGCATTCAACGACATCGTATTGGTGTTGATGACTTGTGCCATGAGGAGAGGTCCTTGAGCGGTTGCACGTGAGTTGGGTCAGACGCCCCCGACGTGCCCCGGGGGCGGCTCATGTCAGCGCTGCAACAGGCTGAGCACGTTCTGCGGTACCTGGTTGGCCTGGGCCAGCATGGCCGTACCGGCCTGCTGCAGGATCTGGGTGCGGGTCAGTTCGGCGGTTTCCTTGGCGAAGTCGGTATCGCGGATGCGGCTGCGCGATGCGGACAGGTTCTCCGAGGAGGTCTGCAGGTTGGCGACCACCGAGGTGAAGCGGTTCTGGATCGCGCCGAGGTCGGCGCGGACGCTGTTGACCGATTCCAGGGCCTTGTCGACGATCGACATCGCCTTCTGTGCGCCTTCGGCGGTGGTGACGTTCAGGTCCTTGACGAAGCTGGCCGCTGCACCGGTCAGGGTGCCGCCGTTGGTGCTGGTCTCGGTCAGGCCCAGGCCGGCGATGGTCGCGGCGGTGACGCCGGCCGGCGGGGTTGCCGCGCTGACGCCCAGGGCGAAGGTCTGGCCATCCTTGACCGAAGCCAGGCTGATGACGCCGGCATTGACCGAGGCCACCACGCCGGTTTCACCCAGCTTGTTGTTGATCGCCGCAGCGGTGGCCGAGGTGATCGACTCGCCGGCCTTCACGGTGAAGTCGCTGATGGTGACCGTGGTGGCGGTGCCGCCCGGCGGGGTGACCGAGACCTGCAGGCCGGAGTAGGTGGTGTCGGCCGTGGCCTTGTCCACCGCCAGCGCGGTGCCGGTGTAGCCGTTGGCGAAGGTGGCAGCCCCCAGCGAATCGGCCTTGGCGTTGACCACGCTGTTGATGGCAATGGCCTGGCCGGCGTTGGCGCCCACCTGGAACAGCTGGCTGGTGAAGCTGCCGTCCAGCAGCTTGGTACCGTTGAAGTCGGCCTGCTTGGCCACACGATCGATTTCCGAGACCAGCTGGGTCACTTCCGCCTGCAGGGCCTTGCGGTCGCTGGCCGAGTTGGTGGCGTTGGAGGCCTGCACGCCCAGTTCGCGGATGCGCTGCAGGTTGTTGCCGACTTCGTTCAGCGAACCCTCGGCGACCTGGGCCAGCGAGATGCCGTCGTTGGCGTTGCGGATGGCCACGTCCAGACCGCGGATCTGGGTGGTGAAGCGCTCGCTGATGGCCAGGCCGGCCGCGTCGTCCTTCGCGCTGTTGATGCGCAGGCCGGACGAGAGGCGCTGGATGGTGGTAGCGAGCGAGCTGCCGCTGGTGCTCAGGTTGCGCTGAGCGTTGAGCGACATCGTATTGGTGTTGATTACCTGTGCCATGGGGTCGTCTCCTCTTATATGGAACCCGTTGGTGAATGAAACGAAGCGCCGCCTGTTTTTTTGTGTGGCTGTGTGCTTCGCCGTTGCCAAATGAATAACGGCGCTTTGTCAACAACCTTTAGCCGTGAATTCCGCTGAAGCCGGAATTCGTTGCCTGAAGCTGTTTTCCCGGGGTTTTCAGCCTTGTTGCCAGGATGGAAGCGACCCCGGGAGGGGCGGTCGGGCAGGGCCTGACCAGCGCTGATGAAGGTATCGGCGGGGTGCGACCCGGCTTGATGGGCAATCACGGAACATCGGCCGGAGATGGCCTGAGGGCCGCGTGGCGGCGGGCAGGCGCGCAAACGAAAAAGGCCGCGATGCAGGGCATCGCGGCCTTTCGGGACTGACTCGGGCGTGGCGTCAGCGCAGCTTGTTGAACAGCGACATCGACTGCATCTGCGAGAAGATGGTCTGCGCCGCCTGCAGTGCGGTGCTCTGCAGCTGGTACTGGCTCAGCGCATCGGCGTAATCCAGGTCGCGCATCTGCGACAGCGTGGTTTTCAGGGTCACGCCATTGGCCTCGCGCATGTCCGCCGCGTTGTCCAGCGCCTTCAGCTGCGCGCCTCCCGCAGCGCGCGAATCGATCATCCGCTCCGAGGCGCGCGCCACGTCGCGCAGTGCGCTCTGCAACTGATTCTGCTGCGCAGTCATCTGCGCGGTGGTACCGGTGTCGGCACCCAGCGCGGCGACCAGGTTGTCCATGGTGGCGAAGATGTCGCGGCTGCTGGCGGCCTGTACGCTGAAGCTGTCGCCCGCTGCGGGTGCACCCGTGATGCGCAGGCGTACACCGTTCACTTCCAGGTCGTCGCCAGCCTTGTAGGTGCCGGTGCCGGTCACGTTGCCCGCACCATCCACCACCTCGTACTGGGTGCCGGTGGTGAAGCGCACGCTGAAGCCCTGGCCGTTCCAGCTGTCGCTGCCGTCGCGGGTGATGTTGGTCAGCACGCCGTTGCCGGTGTTGCCGGCCGCGGCGCTGCCGTCAACGAAGCCGTCGCCGGTGGGAATACGCATGAAGATCTCGCTGCCGGGCAGGGCGTCGCGCACATAGGTATCGGGGCCGACTTCAACCTGGCGCTGGGTCTGGTCGCCGCGATAGACGACCTTGCCGTTGATCTTGGCAAAGGGCGGGTCACCGTCGTTGGTGCCACCGAACACGTAGCGGCCGGTACCATCGTCGGCGTTGGCCAGCGACAGCAGGCCATCGCGGATCTGGTTGAACTCGGTGATCAGCGTCTTCTTGTCGGCCGCGCTCAGTGCCGGATTGCTGGCCTGGATGGTCAGATCGTTGACGCGCGCCATCAGGTCGTTGACCTGCGCCAGGGTGTTTTCCTGCACGCCCAGGCGGTTCTGCACATTGCCGGCGTTGAGCTTCATGCGGTCCAGTGCGGCCAGGCTGCGGTCAAGGCCGACTGCAGTGCCGGCGGCAACCGGATCGTCCTTGGCGCTGACGATCTTGCTGCCAGTAGCAATCTGCTGCTCCAGGTGGCTGAGCTTGGCCTGCTTGGCCATCATCAGCGACACCGACTGGTTGAACATCATGCTGGTGGAGATGCGGCTGCTCATCGGCGGACGGCCCCCAGGATGGTCTGGAACATGCTGTCGGCGGTGGAAATCAGCTGTGAGGCAGCCTGGTAGGCCTGCTGCAGGCGCAGCATGTCGGCGGCCTCTTCGTCCAGATTCACGCCGGAGACTTCGTCGCGGGCTTCCTGTGCCTTGTCATTGATCACCAGCTGCGCATCGAGCGAGTACTCGGCCGAGCGGGCGGCGGCGCCGACCTGGGTGGTCAGGCCACCCAGTGCACCGTTCAGTGTCACCGTTCCGGCGTTGAAGGCCTTCGTGCTTTCCACCTTGGCCAGCCTGGAGGCATTGCTGTTGTCCGACGAACCGGCCGGGGTCGGGGTGATGTTGAAGGTATCGCCCACCTTCGGCGCACCGTCCAGTACGAAGCTCCAGCCGTTGGCACTGATGGTCTGGCCAGGCGTATAGGTCTGAGGCGGGCCACCGTCGATGGTGTAGGTGGTCGCCGAGGTGAACACGATCGCCGACGGATTGCGCAGGTTCGCGTTGGCCGAATCGGTGACGGTGACGCCGCTCAGCTTGCCGGTACCGGTGTTGGCGGTGGCGGCTGCGCCCTTGACTGCGGCGGCCGCGGCAATGCGCGACGGATCGGTGATGGCCATCTCCAGGCTGCCGGCCACGCCGGCGGTGGGCTGCAGCAGGAAGCGGTCATTGGCCGCCGGGGTGCCGCCGACGACCAGGTTCACGCCGTTGATCACCAGCGGATCGGCGGCGGTGCCGGTACCGGTCAGGGGAATGCTGGCGCCGGTGTCGGCGCGGCTGGCCTTCCAGGTGGTGCCATCGAACTGCAGCACCACGTTCTGCGCGTCCAGTTTGCCCAGGTCGCCATAGGTGGCGCTGAGGCTGGCGGTTCCGGTATTGCTGTTGTTGCCGGTCACGCGTGGGCTGCCGATGTTGAAGAAGTCCCCGCCCATCTGGCCATACAGATCCACACCCTGGTGGTGGACCTGGTTGAAGCTCTCGGCCAGGCCCACCGCCAGCTTGCCCAGTTCGGCCTGCGCAGGCGTCAGCACGGTGTCGCGGAATTCCAGCAGGCCCCCGATCTGGCCACCGACCGCTTTCGGGTCGAGACGGATGGTGTTGCCCTGGGTCTCCAGTGCCAACTGCAGGCGCTCGGGCTGGTAAGGATCGGCTACGGTGGTGACCTTGGTCGCCGTGGTACCCACCACCAGCGCGTTGCCGCCGGCAGTGTAGACATTCATGATGCCGCCGTCCTGGATCACCGCGGTGCCACCGGTGTAGCCGATCAGCTGGGTGATCAGCTGGTCGCGGCGGTCGAGCAGGTCCGGTGCAGCCGAGGCGATGTTGGTTCCGATGGCACCGTTGATCTGCGCGATCTCCTGCGCAAGGCGGTTGACCTCGGTCGCACCGGCCAGCAGGCCGTTGTTGACCTCGCTGTTGAGATTGTTCAGGTGCGTGTTGAGCTGCACGAAGCGGTTGGCCAGCGCCTTGCCACCGTCGAGCATGTTCTGGCGGTCGGCGGTGCCGGCCGCGTTGGACGACAGGCCACTGACCGAGTCGAAGAAGTTCGACCAGACGCCAGCCACGTTGGTGGCAGCATCGGAGAACAGCGCGTTGACCCGGTCGGCCATGCCCGAAAGCTGCTTCAGGCGCGCCAGCTCACCGCTGCTGTCGAGCAGGCGCGAGATCGCCAGCTGGTCGGCCGTGCGACGGATGTCAGTGATGCGGGTGCCGTTGCCGACCGTGCCGTAGCCATAGTTCTGTGGATCGGCGGTGGCGAAGTTGACCTTCTGCCGGCTGTAGCCGGGTGTATTGAGGTTGGCCACGTTGTGGCTGGTGGTCGCCAACGCTCGCTGGAAGGCGAGCAGGGCACCGGTACCGGTGGAAAGTACGCTGGACATGGTGTTCCTCAACGACGAGTGATACCCAGCGCCGCGGTCGCGGTGCTGGCGAAGGTCTGGCCAAGGCGCGAGCCGGCGTCGGCCACGGCGGCTACGGCGCGCTCGATGGTCGGGCCGCCGGCGATCGCAGCGATCTTGGCGGCGTAGCGCGGATCGGTGGCGTAACCGGCGCGCTGGAGGCCACGGGCGAAGCCCTGCACGTCGGTGCCGGCCTGCAGGGCCTGCTGGTAGCGCGGGCTTGTCTTCAGCAGGCGCACGTAGTCGGCAAAGCTCTCGGCCGCTGAACCGTAGGCGCGGAAGCTGGCGGTTTCGTTGCGGCGCACGCCATCGACATATTCATGGGTGCCGGCCGTGGCGCGCTGGCCGTTCCAGCCAGTGGCCTTGATGCCGAACAGGTTGTGCGAGGTGCTGCCATCGGCATGCTTGATGTGGCGCTTGCCCCAGCCGGTCTCCAGCGCTGCCTGGGCGACCAGGGCGCGGGCATCCACGCCCAGTTCCCTGGCCGCGCTCTGTGCGTGCTGCCAGATGCTGGCGACGAAGCCCTCCGGGGTATGCTCGCCGAGCTGGGCGACGGCGGTGCGCGTGGCCAGGGCATCGGCCGGGCTCATGGCCGTGCCGCGATTGCTGGCCGTCGCCGTCCACTGGTCGCTGTTGGCGGCCCAGTCCTCGCCCTGCAGGCTGCCGATGTACGGATCCTCGGTGCCCAGCGAGCGGTGCAGGCCGCTGCTCTCACGGCCGGCGATCAGGTCCAGTGCCTGCTCCATCGGTGCCAGCGCGGCCTGCGCACCGTGCTGCGCGCCTGCGGCCATCTGCTGCAGCATGCGCACGGCCTGGCTGCCATCTTCCAGGGGCAGCGACGGTGCCGGCCTGGCCGGCGCGTTGAGCTGGTAAGCGCGGCTGGCCTTGGCCGGATCCACGCGGGTATCCAGTGCCGGACCTTCGGCGGCCTGGCCGGACAGCTGGCGGGTGATCATGCCGGACAGGCCCAGGCCCTTGCCGCGGGTCATCGCCTCGGCAATCTTCTGGTCGTACATGTCGCGGAACATCTTGTTCTCGCCGGGAAACAGCGAGTCGCCGAAGCTCGCATCGCGCATGCTCTTGACCAGCATCTGTGCGAACTGGCCTTCCAGCTGGCGTGCGACCTTGTCGATCTTCGCCGGATCGTTCTGCTGCGCCGGGTGCAGGTCGAATGCGGGATTGATGCGCATGTCAGATCACCTCGAGCTCGGCACTCAGTGCGCCGGCCTGCTTCAGGGCTTCCAGGATCGCGATCAGGTCGCCCGGTGCCGCACCCACGGCGTTCACCGCATGCACGATCTCGTCCAGGGTGGTGCCGCCGCTGAACTTGAACATGCGGCTGCCGTCGTTGGTGGCAGTGATGGTGGATTGCGGGCTGGCCACGGTACGGCCGCCCGACAGCGCATTGGGCTGGCTGACGTTGGTGTTCTCCTGGATCGTCACCGTCAGCGAACCATGCGAAATCGCCGCAGGGCCGACCCGCACCTGCTGGCCGATGACCACGGTGCCGGTGCGCGAATTGACCACCACCTTGGCCGGGGCGCTGCCGGGGGTCAGTTCAAGGTTCTCGATGCGCGCCAGCAGGCCGATGCGTGCGCCCGGATCGGTCGGTGCGGTGACGGCGACGGTCACGCCATCGATCGCGCGTGCCGCACCTTCGCCGAACGCGTTGTTGAGCGCGGCGACCATGCGCGAGACCGTGGTGAAATCATTGTTGTGCAGGTTCAGGGTGATGTCGCCGCCGTTGGCCAGCGGATCGGGCAGGGCACGCTCCACGGTGGCGCCGTTGGGAATACGGCCGACGCTGGGCACGTTCACCGAGACACGGGAACCGTCCTTGCCCTGCGCGCCAAAGCCACCCACGATCAGATTGCCCTGGGCGATGGCATAGATCTGGCCATCGGCGCCGCGCAGCGGGGCCATCAGCAGCGAACCGCCGCGCAGCGACACCGCGTTGCCGATCGAAGACACCGTGATGTCGATCGGCTGGCCGGGCTTGGCGAACGGCGGCAGCTCGGCGTGGATCGCCACGGCGGCCACGTTCTTCAGCTGCGGGTTGACGTTCGGCGGCACGTTCACGCCCAGCTCGCCGAGCAGGTTTTTCAGGCTCTGCACGGTAAAGGGCGCCTGGCTGGTACGGTCGCCGCTGCCATCCAGGCCGACCACCAGGCCATAGCCCACCAGCGCATTGCCGCGCACGCCGCCGACCTGGGCGAGGTCCTTGATGCGCTCGGCGCTGGCCGGGGCGGCCACCGCGAAGACCATGAACACGCCACAGTAGAGCGACGCCATGCGTCGCTGCCAGGAAGAAGAGGAGAAGAGTTTCATGGCCATACTCAGAACGGCGTCAGGCCGGAATTGAAGAAGCGGCTCAGCCAGCCCATCGCGTTGGACTGCGCGACCGGTCCGCGGCCGCCGTAGACGATGCGGGCCTCGGCCACGCGGCTGGAGGGAATGGTGTTGTCCTGGCTGATGTCGCCCGGGCGCACGATGCCCTGCACCTGCACCAGTTCATCGCCCTGGTTCAGCCGCAGGTTCTTCTGCCCCTGCACCACCAGGTTGCCGTTGGGCAGGCGCTGGATCACCGTGACCGTGACGCTGCCCTGCAGGCGGTTGCTCTGCGCGCTGTTGCCCTTGCCGGTGAAGTCACGCGCGCCCTTGGCGGTGGCACTGAGGATGTCCTTGCCGCCCAGGGTGACCGGCGCACCAAGGATGGACGGCGTGCCCAGGCTCAGGTTGGATTCCTTGTTGGTGGCTGTGTTGGCGCTGGTCTGCGCGGTGGTGTTTTCCAGCAGGGTGATCGTCAGCAGGTCGCCGACATCGCGTGCGCGGCGGTCCGAATACAGCTGCAGGGTCGGGCCAGCGGCGTAGATCGCACCGGCGGTGGGCGCGGCCTGCGGCGGCATGATCGGCTGGATCGGTCCCATCGCCGGATAGGGGCGCACGTCGCCCGCGATCACGCAGCCACCGAGCAGGGCGACCACGGTGCAGGCGAGGGCAGTACGGGCGAGGTTGGAAATGGGCGACATGGCGGTTTCCCGGTTGGGCCGGTCAGATCTTGTTGTTGAGATAGCCGAGCATCGAGTCGGTGGTGGAGATCGCCTTGGCATTCATTTCGTAGGCGCGCTGGGTTTCGATCATCGACACCAGCTCTTCCACCACATTGACGTTGCTGCCTTCCAGCGCACCCTGCACCACGGTGCCGAGACCGTTCAGGCCGGGATTGCCGTTCTGTGCCGGGCCCGAGGCCGTGGTTTCCAGGAACAGGTTCTCGCCGCGCGCCTGCAGGCCGGCCGGATTGACGAAGTCGGTCAGGGTCAGCGCACCGACTTCCACCGACGCGGCGTTGTCGGCCATCTTCACGCTGATGGTGCCGTCGCTGCCGATGGTGACCGACTGCGCGCCCTCGGGAATCTGGATGCCCGGCTGCACCGGGTAGCCGCTGTTGGTGACCAGCTCGCTGTCCTGGTTGATCTTGAACGAGCCATCACGGGTGTAGGCCGAGCTGCCGTCGGGCATCTGCACTTCGAAGAAGCCGCGTCCGTTGACCATCACGTCCAGTGCGCGGCCGGTCTGCTGCTGTCCACCCTGCTCGAAGTTCTTGGCGGTGGCGACCACGCGCACGCCGGTACCCAGCTGCAGGCCGGTCGGCAGCTGCGTCTGCGCCGACGAAGAGCCGCCCGGCTGCCGCACCTGCTGGTACAGCAGGTCCTCGAAGCTGGCGCGGTCCTGCTTGAAGCCGGTGGTGTTGGTGTTGGCGAGGTTGTTGGAAACCACCGACATGCGCATCTGCTGCGCATCCAGTCCGGTTTTCGCGATCCACAATGCCTGGTTCATCTTCGGAGTCCTGTCTGGGTGAAGCCGGCCGCGCAATGCGGCCCTTGGTAGCGGGTGTGCAAGCGGTGTGCCAGCGCCGCGCCCGGGCGGCGCCGGAAATCCGTCAGCTGCCCAGGCGGAGCAGGCTGTTGGCGCTGCGCGCGTTGTCGTCGCCGTGCTTGATCACCTGAACCTGCATTTCGTACTGGCGCTGCAGCTGGATCATCTGCACCAGCGCACCGGCGGCATCGACGTTGCTGCCCTCCAGTTGCCCGCTGTGCACGGCGGTGCCCTGTGCCGGTGCGAACGGCTGGCGCGGGTCGGTGTTGCGGAACAGGCCATCCAGGCCGCGCTCGAGGCGCTCGTCCGGCGCCTGCACCACCTTGATCCGGCCGATCTGCGCCATCGTCTGCGGGCCTTCGCCCTGCGGGATGATCGAGATCGTGCCGTCGGCGCCGATCTCCATCGCCTGGTAGGGCGGAATGGCGATCGGGTTGTTGTTGTCATCCAGCACCGTGCGGCCGCTGGAGGTCACCAGCTGGCCGTTCGGCGTCACCGACAGGGCTGCGCCACGCGTATACGCTTCGCTGCCATCGCTCGCCTGCACCGCCAGCCAGGTGCCGCTCTGCAGTGCAAGGTCCAGCGGTTTGCCGGTGATGTGCTGCGCGCCGGGCCGGCGGTTGAAGCCGGCGTCGACGTGCAGCGCATCTACCCGCGAGGCAAAGCCCGGACCCTTGATCGGGAAGGCTTCGGTGTTGGCCAGCGCTTCCTTGAAGCCAGGAGTGTCCGAGTTGGCGAGGTTGTGGCTGAGCGTTCCCTGCGCCTGCAGGGAGGCGCGGGCACCGGTCATCGCCACGTAAAGGGCTTTATCCATGCGGGGAGTTCCGTGACAGGGTCAGCAGCTCATCAACGGATGTTGATGACGGTCTGGGTGATCTGGTCCTGCGTGGTGATCATCTGCGCGTTGGCCTGGAAGTTGCGCTGCGCGGTGATCATGTTGACCAGCTGCTCGGTGAGATCGACGGTGGACGCTTCCAGCGAGCCGGCCTGGATCTTGCCGAGATTGGAGGTGTCCGGCATTCCGGTGCGCGGCGTGCCTGACTCGAAGGTCTCCACCCACAGGTTGTTGCCCTTCGATTCCAGTCCCTGGGTGTTGTTGAAGGTGGTCAGTGCGACCTGGCCCAGCGGTTTGTCGTCGCCGTTGGAGTAGCGCGCATAGACCACGCCCGACTCGGACACAGTGATCTCGTTGAGCTTGCCGGCGGCATAGCCGTCCTGCTGGGTGTTGCGCAGGGCGAACTTCTCGCCGTACTGGGTCGAACCGCTGATGTCCAGCGTCATGTTGAGCTGGCCAGCGCCCGTGGTCGGGGTGAAGGTGCCGAGGCCAACCTTGCCGTTGGCCGGGGCGGTCAGCTTGCCGCTGTTGTCGAAGGTGACTGCGGTCGGGGTGCCAGCGGGCTGGCCATCGACATAGTTGTGCACGGTCCATTCGTTGGGGTTGGCGCCCTTCACGAAGTACGAGACCTGGATGTGGCTCACGCCCAGCGAGTCGTACACGGTGATGCCGCCGCTGGAGTGGTTGTAGCTGTTGGAGTCGGTCGGGTCGAACGTGGCCACGGTCGGCTGCTTGGCGTTGGCCGGCAGGGTGAAGCCCACCTTCACTTCGCTGGTCTGCTTCGGCGGGCTGTCGGTGGTCAGCAACTGCAGGTCGACCAGGCGGCCGGCGTCGAAGTTGGTGCCATCGGCATTCGGCGCGAACACCTGCAGGCGCGCGCCCTGCGGATTGACCACGTAGCCGGCCGAATCGGTCTGGAAGTTGCCGGCACGCGAGTACACACGCGAACCGTTCATGTTCATGGTGAAGAAGCCCTCACCGGAAATGGCCATGTCCAGGCTGCGCCCGGTCTGCTCGTTGTGGCCCTGGATGAACTGCTGGGCGACGTTGGAGACGCGCACGCCCGAGCCGGTCTGGTTCTTCGACAGGCCGTAGCTGGTGGAGGCGAACAGATCGGCGAACTCGGCGCGCGACTGCTTGAAGCCGGTGGTGTTGACGTTGGCGACGTTGTTGGCGGTGACGCTCAGGTCGGTGTTGGCGGCATTGATGCCGGACAGCGAGACATTGAAGCCCATGGGATGCTCCTGGTTGATGCGGGATGTGCGGCTCAGCTGACGCGGAGCACGTAGTCGATCGGGGCCGTGCCCAGGCCCTTGAGGTTCAGGTACAGGCCGTCGGATCCGACGGTCACGCTTTCCACCGGCGCCTGCACATAGGTGGACAGCTTGGTGCTCTTGCCGGCGGTATCGACATGGTTGGCAACGATGGAATACTTGCCCGGTTCCATGCGCTTGCCGTTGGCGTCCTTGCCGTCCCACTGGAAGGCGGTTTCGCCTGCTGCCTTGGCTTCCACGCTCAGCGAGGTGACCTTGGCGCCGGTGGCATCGGTGATATCCACGGTGATGATGCCGGCCGACGGCGCGGCCACCGTGCCCTCGACGCTGCCTTCCTTCTCCAGCACCAGCTTTTCCGATGGCACCAGCACCTGGTGGCCGACCAGCGCCGCGCCACGCAGCACCTGGTCGCTGGCCATCGATTCCTGGAAGCCCTTCACCGTCTTGTTCAGATCGGTGATGCCCTGCACGGTGGACATCTGCGCCATCTGCGCGACCATCTGCGTGTTGTCCATCGGCTTCAGCGGATCCTGGTGCTGCAGCTGCTCGGTCATCAGGCGCAGGAAGTCGGCCTGGTCGAGCGTGTTCTTCTTTTTCGTGGCGTTGCTGTTGGGGGCGTTCAGGCCCAGCGCGGAATAGACGTCCTGGCTGGTCTGATTGTTGACGGCGGTGGTCATGGCGGTATCCGGTGCTGCGGGCCTCAGCGGCCCATGGTCAAGGTGGCCAGGGCCAGTTCTTTGGCGGTGGTCAACATCTCCACGCCGGCCTGGTAATTGCGCGAGGTCGAGATCAGGTTGACCATCTGCGCCACCGGATCGACGTCGGGCTGGTAGATGTAGCCATCGGCGTCTGCCAGCGGGTGGCCCGGCTCGTAGCGCTTGATCGGCGCCGCCTCGCTCTGGGTGATCTCCTTCACCTTCACCGAGGTGATGTTGGGATCGTTCTTGCTGGTGACGGCCTGGAAGATCGGCTCCAGCGGCTTGTACACGGCGTCGGCAGAACCGGCGACGGTGTCGGCATTGGAGAGATTGGAGGCGATGGTGCTCATGCGCACCGACTGCGCCTGCAGCGCGGAGCCGGCGATATCGAAGATCGGCAGGTTGCTCATGGCTTATTGCCCCGTGATCGCGGTCAGCATGGAACGCACCTTGCTCTCGACGAAGCTGAGCGAGGCGCGGTACTCGAGCGCGGCTCGGCCATAGGCGGCACGCTCGGCATCGGGATCGACGGTGTTGCCGTCCAGGCTGGGCTGCACGCCCTCGCGCGCGATCTGGAACGGGTTCAGGCCACTACTGATTTCGTAGTGCTGCTCATGGGTGGTGGCCATCAGGCCGTTGGCATCCTGCCCCTGGGCATGGCGCAGGGCGGCATCGAAGTCCAGGTCCTGGGCCTTGTAGCCGGGCGTGTCGGCATTGCCGAGGTTGCTGGCGATCAGCTTCATCCGCTGTTCGCGCAACGGCATGGCCTGGGCGTGGACGCCCAGGTAGTCGGTAATCAGGTTGCGCACGGTGCACTCCCACGGGAACGTTGCCCGGGAAGCTGCAAGGGGTGTGCCAAATTCGAGAGGGTAGTGCCGGCCGCTGGCCGGCTCCCCGATGGATCTGCGGTTGCCGGCCAGCGGCCGGCACTACCGGATCAGTGGCCGTCAGGCCGCCATCGCCACCTTGCGCAGGCGGTCCAGCACGAAGTCAGCCAGCTCATGCGGCGAGTACTTGGCGACGAAGGCGTTGGCGCCGACACGCTCGACCATGGCGTTGTTGAAGACACCCGACAGCGAGGTGTGCAGCAGCACGTAGAGGCCGGCCAGGCCCGGATGGCGCCGGATTTCCGTCGTCAGCGTGTACCCGTCCATGGCCGGCATCTCGATGTCGGAGATGACCATGGCATAGCGTTCGGCGGGGTTTTCGCCCGAGGCTTGGATCTGCAAGAGGTGGTCGAGAGCCTGCTTGCCATCGGAAAGCAGGGTGGCACCCACGCCCAGCTGATCCAGCACGCTGCGGATCTGCTGGCGGGCCACGCGCGAGTCGTCCACCACCAGCACCTGCAGCTGGGGGCCATCGGCGGGCATTGCCATCGCCGGATCGAGTACGGCGTCACCGCGGACCTGGGCGATATCGGCCAGCACGCTTTCAACGTCGATCACCTGGATCAGCTCACCCTGGAAGCGGGTTACCGCGGTCAGGTAGCTCGACTCGGCGCCAAGCTCCGGCGGCGGGTGGATGTCTTCTACCGCGATGTTGACGATGCGTTCGACGCCGCTGACCAGGAACCCCTGGATCGAGCGGTTGAATTCGGTGACGACCAGGTAACCCGGCGAGGTATCGGCATCGGGCTCACGTTCGGGGTGGCCGATGGCCAGGCCCAGGTCCAGCACCGGCACCGAGCGGCCGCGCACGTCGGCCACGCCGGCGAACTGGCTGGGCAGGCCGGGTACCTGGAACAGCTCCGGGCGCCGCAGGACTTCCTGCACCTTGAAGACATTGACGCCAAAAAGCTGACGTCCGCCGAGACGGAACAGCAGCAGCGCCAGGCGGTTGTGGCCGGCCAGGCGGGTCCGCTGGTCGATCCGGTTGAGCAGGTCATGGGACATGGCTGCTGTATCGGCGCGTTGGGTGCCAAACTTGAGGGCGCTCTGCCACTGCGCGCTCCACACCGCAATTGTGGTGTCGCGCCATGTTCGACCGAGGCTCTTGTAGCCTCGAGCGATGCTCGGCTGGCTATTGGGCGCAAAGCGGTCGAGCATGGCCTGACTCTACAAGTGCCCCTCTGGCACACCCCTTGCACGCACCTGGGCCAGCTCTTGCCGATTGAAGGAGGCGCCATGTGCCGGGTCACATCTCTATTCGCCATCGCGCTGGCCGTGGCCTCGCCGTGGGCGGCTGCCGCCGACTGGCAGCCGGTGACAAGCATCCGCGCGGCGGCCTTGTCGACGCTGCCGGCGGGCAGCGAGGGCGAGGCCCAGGTGGCCGATGCGCTGCGCCTGCCGAAGTGCGGGGGGGCGCTAGAGGTGCAGCCCACCGCCAACACCACGGTGGAAGTCAGCTGTCCGGACGCGGGCGGCTGGCGCCTGTTCGTGCCGGTAAAGGTGCGGCGCAACCAGACCGTACTGGTGCTCAACCGCGGGATCGGCACTGGAGAAACCCTCACTGCCGCCGATATCACCACTGCCCAGCGTGACGCTGCCCGGATTGCCGGCGCGGTGCTGTCCGATCCCAATGCAGCGATCGGCCGCGTCGCCCGCCGTCCGTTGCAGGCCGGAGCCCTGCTGTCGAACAACGATCTGGTGGTGCAGCGTCTCATCAAGCGAGGAGACAATGTGGCCCTGGTGTCGCGTCGCGGCTCGGTCGAGGTCCGCATTGCCGGCCGTGCGATGGGTGATGCCGGTGAGAACGAACGGGTCTCGGTCGAGAACCTGTCCTCGCGGCGGATCGTGCAAGGCACGGTCGATGCCGCAGGTGACGTAATCGTGGCGCGTTGAATTACCGCAAAATATCCCTAAAGATCACGGCCCTGCGGCCGTTATCCCTTGTGAACGGCAACTCCAGGACACCCCATGAGCCAGAAAATCGACGGCAACCTGCAGGTCCCCCAGGCACTGCGCAGCGTGACGACCCCGGCCAACAAGCCCGGTGTCAGCACCGATGCGGCGGCGCGCCCGGTCGAGGCGGCCGACAGCCTGCGCCTGACCGGTGAGGCCACCAATCTGCAGGCCATCGAGCGCGAGCTGACCACCGCCCCGGCGATCGACGCCCAGCGCGTGGCCGCCGTGCGCGAGTCGCTGCAGAACGGCACCTACAAGATCAATCCGGACGCGATCGCATCGCGCATGCTCGATCTGGACCAGCAGCTGCACGGATGACTGCGGCGATGAGCGAGCCGCTGCAGCGTCTCGCCCAGGCCCTGGACGTTGAACGCCAGGCCCTGGTCGAGCACGACGTGCACGCCCTGATCCGGGCTACCGGCGCCAAGCTGGAAGCGTTGCGTGCGCTGGAAGGCGCGCCACCGGTGGGCGAGGGCGAACAGCTGCAGGAACTGGCCGAGCGCAACCGGGCCAACGGCGTGCTGCTGTCGCGCCGCCGCCGCGAGGTGAACTGGGCGCTGCGCCAGCTCGGCCGCACCGAAGACGCCTCGGCCTACGATGCCAAGGGCCAGTCGCACACGGTCAGCATCGGCCGGCCCCTCGCCGTCGCCTGAGGCGACGGCGGTCGCATAACCCCTCCCGGCGGGCTGAAGCCCGCTGCATGACCGCGTATATTGGGCGCCTGTTCGAACGTCCCGAGTCGCCGTGTCCGCTGCCAACGCCCTGGTTACCGCCCCCCTTCCGCCGCAGCCGGTGCTGCAGGCCCTGCTTGAGCGCCTGCGCGAAGGCCTGCTGCTGTTCACCGATGACGGGCGGGTGGCCCTGGCCAATCCGGCCGCACAGAACCTGCTGGCCGGTGGCGAGGACGGCGGGTTGCCGCCGCCGCAGCGCCTGCGCGAACTGCTGCCGCCCGATGCGCTGGAGCAGGCTCGCCAGCATGGTCACTGGAATGGCAGCCTGCCGCTGGGCGAGGGCGTGGTCATCGCCCATCTGTACCACCATGGTCCGGTCGGCCAGGGGCATTTCCTCGCCCTGTTTCGCCACATCGAAGGGCAGGAAGACTACGAACGCGAGCTGCAGCAGCGCCATGCCGAACTGCGCCAGGCCTACCTGCGCCTCAATGGCACCCAGGAAAAGCTGCTGCAGTCGGAGAAGATGGCGTCGATCGGCCAGCTGGCCGCCGGCGTCGCGCACGAGATCAACAACCCGATCGGTTACGTGCACTCCAACCTGGGCAGCCTGCAGGAATACCTGCGCAGCCTGTTCACCGTGATCGAAGCCTACGAGCGCGCCCTGCGCGCGCCGGACCCGAAAGCGCTGATTCCGGAAATCGATGATATCCGTGACCGTCTGGATATCGATTTCATCAGCCGCGACCTGCCGCAGCTGATGGCGGAATCGCGCGAAGGCATCGAGCGGGTCACCCGCATCGTGCGCGACCTGAAGGATTTCTCGTATTCCGGCCGCGACGAGTCGTGGAAGCTGGTCGACCTGCACGCGGGCCTGGAATCGACCATCAACATCATCTGGAACGAACTCAAGTACAAGGTCACCCTGGTGCGCGAGTTCGGCCAGTTGCCCCTGGTGGAGTGCCTGCCATCGGAGTTGAACCAGGTCTACATGAACCTGCTGCTCAACGCCGGCCATGCCATCGCCGAGCGCGGCACGATCACGGTGCGTACCGGCGTTGATGGCGATCACGTTTGGGTCGAGTTCGAAGATACCGGCGGTGGCATCTCGCCGGAACTGCGCCAGCGCATCTTCGATCCGTTCTTCACCACCAAGCCGGTTGGCAGTGGCACCGGCCTGGGCCTGTCGATCTCCTACAGCATCATCAACAAGCACCACGGCCGCATCGACCTGGACAGCACGCCCGGCGTGGGCTCGCGCTTCCGCGTGGTGCTGCCGGTCAAGCAGCCGCGCTGACCGCTTCTGGCAGTGCCGGCCGCTGGCCGGCAACCTCATTGAACCCGATATCCAGAGCCGCCGGCCAGCGGCCGGCTCTACCAGAGGGGAGGGTTACCGCAATGGGCGATCCTCGCCGCCATCTCCGCTCTCCACCGGCGCCGGGCCGGCATTGCTGCGGCGCTGTTCCTCGTACGTGCGGAACGCCTGGTGGATGTGCTTGCGCAGCTCGTCGTCGTTCCACGGCTTGGTCAGGAAGCGATAGATCGCGCCGCGGTTGATCGCATCGGTCACCGTGTTCAGATCGGTGTAGCCCGACAGCACCAGGCGGATCGTATCCGGGTACAGCATCTTCACCCGGCCCAGGAACTCGGTGCCGCTCATGTCGCTCATTCGCTGGTCGGACAGGATCACCTGCACGTCGTTGATCGCCAGCAGGTCGAACGCATCGCGCACGTTGCCGGCGGCCAGGATGCGGTAGCCGTCGCGGCGGAACAGGCGCACCAGTGAGCGCAGCACGTTTTCCTCATCATCCAGCAGCAGCAGCGTCCGGTCCGGACGTGTCTCAGCGAAGGCTTCCGGGCGCAGGTAGCGGCGGCGCAGGGTCATGCCGGCGGCATCGGCCGACATCGGTTCGCCGAACAGGTAGCCCTGGAACACGTCGCAGTCGTTGCGGCGCAGGAAGCCCAGCTGCGCCTGCGATTCCACGCCGTTGGCAATCACGGTCATGCCCAGCTGGTGGCCCATGGCGATGATCGCGCGGGCGATGGCCGCTTCACGATTGCCGGCCGGCGCGCTCTTGATGAAACTGCGGTCGATCTTCAGCTTGTCCACCGGGTAGCGCACCAGCGCGCTGAGGCTGGAGTCGCCGGTACCGAAGTTGTCCAGGCTCAGGCTGATGCCTTCGTTGCGCAGGTTGGCCAGCGTTTCGTGGACGAAATTGACGTTGTTGGTCAGCGCACTCTCATTGATCTCCAGCGTCAGCATGTGCGCCGGTACGCCCGCCGCCTGCAGCAGTGACATCACTTCGGCGAAGAAATTCGGCCGCAGCAGCTGCAGGGTGGACACGTTCACTGCGATGGTGAAGTCATCGAAGCCCTGGTCGCGCCACAGCCGCGCCTGCTTCAAGGCGCCTTCCAGCACCCAGGTGCCGATCTGCACGATGATGCCCAGGCGTTCGGCGGTGCGCATGAAGCGCTCCGGCACCAGCATGCCCAGGGTCGGCGACTGCCAACGCAGCAGCGCTTCCATGCCCACCACGTGGCCGTCGCGCGCGCTTACCAGCGGCTGGTAGCGCAGCTTCAGCTCGCCATTGGGAATGGCATCGACGATCTGGCGCGCGATGATGCTCTCGCTGTGCGCACTCGGCGGGGTGTCCACCGCATGGATGCGCACGGCATTGCCGCCTTCGCGGGCGGCCTGGTACAGCGCATCCTCGGCATGGTCGAGCAGGCGCGAGGTGCTGCTGGCATGTTCCGGGCACAGGCTCACGCCCAGCTTGCCGGTCATGAACAACGTGTACGGCAGCACCGACAGCGGCAGCTCCATCTGCTGGCGGATCTCCTCGGCGAAATCCTCCGGCAGCGGCAGATCGGCGGTGCGCGGCACCGCGATCAGGAACTCGTCGCTGCCATGCCGCCACAGCTTGCCGCGCCCGCGCAGGTAAGACTGCAGGCGCTGTGCCACCAGCACCAGCGCCTGATCGCCCACTTCGGCACTCATGTTCTCGTTGACCGATGCGAAGTGGTCGATGTCCACGTGCATCAGCATCAGCGCGATACCGCCGGAGGCCGCCTCGGCAACCATCGCCTGCAGCTCGGGGTTGCCGGCGCCAAGGCGGTCGGGGGCATCATCGATGCTGACCGGGGGCAGGTTGGGATTCCACATAGGCTCAGTATTCCGGTGAATCGACGGCAGCCCTGCTGGCCGCCTGGTAGGGGAGGTGGACATCGACCAAGGTGCCTTCGCCATGCGCGGATTCAATCCGCACGTGGCCACCGACGCTCTGTGCGCGCTCGCGCATCACGATCAGGCCCAGGCCGCGCGGGCCGTCCGGATCGAAGCCTTCGCCGTCATCGCGGATCTGCAGATGCAGGCCGCGCTGGCCGACATCGCGCAGCTGCAGCAGGACCTGGCTGGCGCGCGCATGGCGCAGCGCATTGGTCAGGCTTTCCTGTGCGATGCGGAAGCAGGCCTGTTCGATGCTGTTGTCGGGGCGATGCGGCAACGGCTCGATCTCGGCCCGCAGCTCCACCGGCGAGGAGCGGAACAGAACCCGCGCCTGCCAGCTGAGCGCTGCCTCCAGGCCCAGTGCATCCAGCTGCGGGGGGCGCAGCAGGGTGGAGATGTCGCGCAGTTTGGCCACGGTGGTGTCGGCCAGGCTGACGATCTGCGCCAGATCCTGCCCACGCCGCTGCGGATCGTCCTCTTCCAGCGCCGCGTGCGCCGACAGCTTGATCGCGGTGATGGCCTGGCCGATGTCATCGTGCAGGTCGCGCGAAATCGCACGACGCTCGTCTTCCTGCAGCGAGAACAGCCGCCCGGCCATCGCCTGCAGTTCGCGGTTGCTGGTTTCCAGCGCGCTGCGGATGCGTTCGGAATCACTGAGATCGCGCACGATCAGCAGCTTGCAGTCGCGGCCACCGTAGCGCACGTCGCCCACCGCCAGGCCGGCATGGAAGCTGCGGCCGTCGCCGCGCTGCATGGCCACCACGCTGCTGTGGCCCGGTCCCAGGTGCGGCTGGCCGGCACGCAGCTGGCTGCGCACCCGCGGCAGGTCTGCGGCAGCGACCAGCGCCGACAAGGGCTCGCCCAGCAGGGTATGGCTGCCGTAGCCGAACAGGCCGGCGGCCCAGGCGTTGGCGTACAACACATGTTCGTCGGAGAGGATCACCACGCCGTCGGGCAGTACCCGCACCAGCTCGCGGAACTGCTCCTCGCGCTCGCGCAGCAGTCGCCGCGACTGCTCGCGTTCGGTCACGTCCTGCAGCGTGCCCAGCACGCGGTTGCGGCCAGCCTCATCGAGACCACTGGCGGCGCGCAGGTGCACCATCAGCGCGCGCCCGTCCATCGACAGCAGCGGCAGCAGCACGTCCACCTGTACCGGCTCGCCGGAGCACAGCTCGGCCAGCAGCTGCTCGGTCTGGGTGGCGGTGGCCGGGTCGGCCGGCACCAGCAGTTCGTCGAAGCGGTGCCAGCGGCGGGCTTCGGGCGGGCGGCGGCCGAGCAGGCGATAGACCTGGTTGGAATAGCGGCCCAGCCCGGTGGACGGGTCCAGCTCCCAGGCGCCGATGCGGGCCAGTTCGTGGGCTTCTTCCACCCGTGCCAGCGCCTGGTCGCGACGCAGCTGGGCCAGGTCCTCGGCAGTGCGATCGATGGCGATCAGCAGGCGCGCATTGTGACCGTCGTAACTGATCGCGTTGGAGCGCAGTTCCATCTGCCGCAGCGCGCCATCGCGCAGCTGCAGCTGCGCGCGCAGGATGCACAGCTCGTCGGGCGCCTCGCGGATCGCCTCCAGCTTGGCCTGCAGCGCCTGGCCCTGGCCGGGTGGCCACAAGGCGTCGATGGTCTGTTCCAGCAGCTCATCGCGCTCCCAGCCGAAAGCGGTGCAGGCGGCTGGGTTGGCGTCGAGGATCGCCAATGTGTCCAGGTCATAGACGAGGATCGGGCCGGGGTTGCCCTCGAACATCTGCCGCAGGCGCAGCTCCGAGGCCTGCTGGCGGGCGTGGGTATGCAGCACGTGCTCGGCCAGCGGGCGCAGCAGCAGGTACAGCAGGCCCGCGCTGGCCAGGGCGAAGAACGAGCCCTTAAGGCCCTGCCACAGGGCCGCCTGCTGCGGATCGGGCACCAGCGCCTGCACCACGCTGTCGGTGGAGATCATCCAGGCCAGCGCCATTACCAGGTAGCTCAACACCACCCGTCGCCGGTCACGGCTCAGCGCCTGCGCCATCCGCGGGTCGGGAACTGGGGCGTTGCCGGTCGGTTCTGCGGGCATGGACGGGGTGGGTGAAAGGGGCGCCGGTCATCTTACCCCGCAGCGTGCCGTCACCACTCAATTATCCGCCGCAGGCGCCGTTAACCACTGCGTGCCCCGCTGACGGGCGAGTCATCCGGAGCAAGATCGCGTGGACCAAGGGATCATCGCCAGCCTGCTGCAGCACCCGCTTGCGTCGGCGCTGGTCATCGTCGACCGTACCGGGCGCCCGCTGGCGGCCAATCCGGCCGCGCGCGAGCATGGCCTGCCGGCCACCGTGGCTGCCTATGCGCCAATGCTGGAAGATCTACGCCTGATGGCCGCCGATGGCGGCATCGTGCCCTGCACGCTGCCAGGCGGCCCGCGCGGCCACTACGACGGCCACCTGCGCGCCGTGCATGACGGTGCCGGCAACCTGCTGGCGTTCACTCTGAGCATTCCCGAGCCGGTGCCGGTCGATGGGGGTGGGCGCTGGGAGCTGGCACTGGACAGCGCCGGCCATAGCCTGTGGGACTGGGACATCCCCAGTGACCGGGTGGCGCGCACGCCGGCGCTGGGTGACGAGACCGCCACTGAATTCCTGTCTCGCGTGCACGGCGAGGACATCGCCCAGGTGCGCGCCGCGCTCGACGAGCACCTGCGCGGGCACAGCGAGCAGTACAGCGCACAGTTCCGTTTCCGCCAGGCCGATGGCCAGTGGCGTTGGGTGCTCGATCGTGGCCGCGTGGTCGCTCGCACCGCCGATGGCCAGCCCCTGCGCATGGTCGGCACGCATACCGATATCGAGCAGCAAAAGCAGCTCGAATCGCTGCTGCAGGAACAGCAGCTGCACCTGAGCGAGGCCCAGCGCATCGCCAGCATGGGCAGCTGGTCGTTTGATCCCAACAGCGGGCATTTCTGGTGGTCGCCGGAACTGCGTTCGCTGCTGGCACTGGAGCAGGGCGCCGTTCCGGGCCAGCGGCGGTGGCTGAAGCAGCTGCATCCACGCTCCCGCGGCGCGCTGCGCGCGGCATGGCGGCGGTTGTGGCGCGATGGTCGTGGCGCCAACCTCGAGCTGGAGCTGACCCGCGGCCATGAGCCTTCGCAGCACCTGCGGCTGTGGATGCAGCCGCTGCTGGACATGGACGGGCAGCCCAAGCGCCTGCTCGGCCAGGTGCAGAACATCACCGAACAGCACCAGACCGATGCGTTGATCCGCTGGCGCACCGAACTGCTGAACCGGGTCTCCGCGCTGGGCCGCATCGCCGGCTGCGAGATCGAAGTGCAGACCCGCAGCATGCAATGGACCGAGGAGTGCTACCGCATCCATGGCCTGCGCAAGGAACCGATCACCCTCGACCAGGCGCTGGCGCTGTACACGGAGGACTCGCGCAACGCGTTCGAGGCGGCGCTCGCCCGTATCGCCAACGGCGGCCTGCCCGAGCAGCTGGACCTGTGCTTCTACCGCCAGTCCGGCCTGCGCGTCTGGGTGCAGGTGCTGATCGAGCTGGATCGTCGTGACGGACTGCCGCCGCGCTTCGTGGTGCTTTTCCGTGATATCACCCGCGAGCGCGAGGCCAACGAGCGCATTGAACTGCTGGCCCACTACGACCTGCTGACCGGCCTGCCCAATCGCGTGCTGCTCGGCGAACAGACCGCCGAGGCCATCGAGGAGGCTCGTGATCGCGGCACCTCGTTGGCGATGCTGTTCATCGACCTGGACGGCTTCAAGACCATCAACGACAGCTTCGGCCACGCCACGGGTGATGCGCTGCTGAAGGCTGCCGCCACCCGCCTGCACCAGAACCTGCGCAACAATGATCTGTTTGGCCGTTTCAGCGGCGACGAGTTCATCGTCGTACTGCGCGACCTGGCTGAGCCCGAGGATGCGGGACATGTCGCCCGCAAGCTGATCGCCTCGCTGGCCGAGCCGCTGCGCCGTGGCGAGACCACGCTGAAGGTCGGTGCCAGTGTCGGCATCGCGATGCTGGGCGATGCGCAGACCGATTTCGATTCACTGCTGCGCGCGGCCGACGCCGCGATGTATGCGGCCAAGGAAGCCGGGCGCAACACCTACCAGTACTACAGCCAGGACGCCTTGGCCCGCATCCAGCGCAGGCTGGAGCTTGAGCACGCGCTGCACGGTGCGATCGAGCGCGAGGAGTTCAGCCTGGCCTATCAGCCGCTGCTGCATGCCCACCAGGGCGAGCCGCCGGCAATCGAAGCACTGCTGCGCTGGCATCGCCCCGGCATCGGCTATTGCAGCCCGGCCGAGTTCATTCCCATCGCCGAGAAATGCGGCGAGATCGTACGCATCGGCGACTGGGTACTGAACGAAGCCTGCCGTCAGGCAACCGCCTGGGACCGGGCTGGACTGCACTTCGACCGCATCGCGGTCAACGTATCGGCGGTGCAGCTGCGCGACCGTGGCTTCGCCGAACGTGTGATCGAGATCTGCCATGCCCACGGCTGGCCGCCGCAGCGGCTGGAGCTGGAGCTGACCGAATCGGCGCTGATCCGTGACACCGACATCCTGCGCCACTGCTTCGACGTGCTCGAACGGCACGGCGTGCCGCTGGCGGTGGACGACTTCGGTACCGGCTTCTCCAACCTCAACTACCTCAACCGCTTCCCGGTGGGTCGCCTGAAGATCGACCGCAGCTTCGTGCAGGGCATGCTGCATGATTCGGGCACGGCCGAAGTGACCCAGGCCATCGTGCACCTGGGCCATGCGTTGGGCATGAAGGTGGTGGCCGAGGGCGTGGAAACGCACCAGGAAGAAGACATGCTGCGCCGCCAGGGCTGCGACGAAATCCAAGGCTACCTGTACTCGCGCCCGCTCAGCCCGCGCGACCTGGCGCAGTGGCTGCGCCAGCAGCGTCCGTTACCGATACGCACCGACGCCAGTAGCGAAGCAGTGCTGGTGCGCTGACCACCCGACGCTGGTAGGTGCCGACCTTGGTCGGCACGAATGCCTGCGCTCGGCGTAACCCCACCCTCGTGGGCATGGATCTTGGTCGGCACCAATGCCTGCACATGCGACCCTCCACGCGTGGCGTGGATCTATTTCGGAAACTCCGCCTTCAACTGCATGCGCAGCGCCTCGACAATGGCCGCATAGCGCCGCTTCTGCACCAGATAGCTGGCCAGAAACAGTGGCAGTACCAGCAGCATCGGCGCCACCATCGGGCGCATCGCCACCAGCGGCAACAGCAGCAGCGACAGCATCGCCACGAACCAGCTGCACAGGCCGATCACCCGTACCTCGTGCCGCCGTGCGTTGAGCACGACGCGTCCACGCATCACCGGGAAGTAGCGCAGGCCGAAGCTCGGCGCGAAGCTCTCGCGGAACGCCATGCTGCCATCGGGCAGCGCATGGAAGGCCAGTCGCAGCCACTTGTCCTGCGGCAGGTCACGCTCCAGGCTGCCCAGCGAGAGGCGGGCCTGCATGGCCGGTGACGCCGCGATGCGTTCGTTGAACAGGGCGATGCCCCAGCTGAAATAGCCGGCCACCCAGGCCATCAGAAGGACCGTTTCGATCAGGAGTACTGCGATCAGGGCGATGGCCATCGGTCTTCCATGGACGGGACCGGGCAATCATGTCATAGGCAGCCGTGGCCGGCCCCGCGGGGGGCGAGTCCGTGCAGTAGCTCATGCGTTTCTCGGGATCGACTTGGGTCAATCTTCTTCGGCGAGATCGCTTAGGTCCAGGATCTGCGGATCAACGCTGCTGGCTACGATGCTTCTGATCAGCCCCGGGCGGCGGCGAAGCGAGTAGGCGCGAATCGCATGGATGGGACTGAATTCACACAGGGGGTAGCGTGAGTGCCCCATGATGACGGGCCTGTTGAAGTGGATGTCCTTAGGGTCATCAAGTGGCAGGGCCCACTTCCCGCCGTGCAGCAGCCTGACGGTCTCCCCTAGATATCGGGCGAACACGACCCTCAGAGAGTCCCGCTCGTCCTCAGATAGCGTGGCTGCCATCAAGTCATGGAGGCGTTCCAGCCTGTCGAGGCTTTCGGGGCTGCCATCCAGTTCAATGCCATGCGTTTGAGCCTGCGCGACCAGCCATTCTATCTGGCCGTCCATCAGCATAAGGAATTGCTCAAAAGCCTCGCGGGCTTCTTCCAGATTGAACGTCATGCGGAGGCCAGAGAGACAGGGGGAGTGGGCAGTGTGTCCTCGTCCCCTTCCTCAGGCTATGCAACAAATCCTAAAAGGCGACAGGCAAAGCAGAGGTGCAGATATCGCGGCGGCCATCCACGCATGGCGTGGATCTACTTCAGGGCTTCGCCATCCAACCCCAGGTCCCACGCCAGCCCCAACAGCTCGTCGTCCGCCGGCGATGGCGCCGGGCGCGCGTCCGCCAGCTGCTGCAGCTCGCAGATTTCCTCGCGGGCGACCTCTTCCAGCTTTTGCAGCTGCTCACGCACGCTCGCGTTGCGCGGGCGCTCGGTGTCGGTGAGGGAGGGCAGGGCGCAGATCAGGGGCATGGTGCGCGTACAGGATGCATCCAGCGGCGGGTTACAGGCAAAGGCCCCGGACGAACCGGGGCCTTGCGGGCTGCCGGCGAGGGCAGCGGACATCAGGATCAGAACAGCTCTACCGTGCCGGCACCCATGCTCTGCTGGGCAACCGGCTTGTGCGGCGGGCGTTCCCATTCGCTGCGCAGTTCGCGCAGGCGGTTGCCGGTGCGCTGCAGGGCCGTGGCGATCTCTTCGTCGAACACGCCGCCATTGCGGTGCAGCAGTTCCTGCAGGGCCACCGCTTCACGGTTGATCGCGGTCAGGCGGTCCAGGTGGGTGTGCACGCCGCCCAGCGCCTGGGTGGCGATGTCTTCGAACTGCAGGGCGCGCACGGCTTCGGCCACGCTGCCATCGATCGCACGTGCGCACTCGGAGACTTCGCGCATGCCGTCGCCGAGCGAGGCATTGATCTGCGCGACATTGTCGAGCATTGCCGCCGCTTCCTGGCGTGCTTCGCGGGAGCGGTCCATGTCACGCGAGGCCATGTGCGAGACCGTCTCGCGCACCTTGGCGATGGCGTCCTTGGAGCTGTGCGCCAGCTTGCGGATCTGCTCGTTGAAGGTGGTCGAGCGCTCGGACAGGTTGCGCACTTCGTCGGCGACCACCGCGAAGCCTCGGCCGGCTTCACCGGCACGCGCGGCTTCGATGGCGGCGTTCAGCGCCAGCAGGTTGGTCTGGTCGGCGATCGACTTGACGTCTTCCAGCAGCGCGAAGATGCCATCCAGGTGCTGTGCCATCTGGTCGATGTGCTGCACGGTGGTGCTGCTCTGGCCGCTCACCTGTTCCAGCGCTTCCACCAGCTGTTCCATGCGGTGGCTGGCGTGCTGGGCGAAACGGGCAACGTCGAGGCCGGCATTGCCTTCATCGCCGGCGCGGTCGACGATGCGCGACAGCGCCTGGCTCTGCTGGCGCGACTTGCGGTTCATCGCATCGAAGCTGCCGCCCAGGCTGGAGACCGCCTGGCGGATCAGGTCGCGGGCGCGTTCCACTTCACCACGCGAACCGTCGATTTCGTTGCCGACGAAGTTGCGCAGTTCGGTCAGCAGCTGGTCCTGCTCACGCAGGACACGGGCATGTTCCGGGGAACGATGCGCCTGGGCGCGGGTGGTCCACCACGCAAAGCCGAGCCAGCTCAGCGTCATCGTGGTCAGGATCGCCCAGCGCAGGGCGGCCGGCCATTCGAAACCGATGGCGAAGGGGAGCAGCAGGGTCAGAGCCAGGGGGGCGGCCAGACGGATGAAAATGCGTGAGTACATGGACGTTCTCGGGAGGTGCACGGAGGATGTATCGGCCGTACCCCCTTTCTCTTTAACGTCGATGTGCTTGGAAGTGAATTCTGAATGCGCCGGTTTTCCGGCGCTTGGCGGCTTCGGGGTCAGAGCCCTTTCCGTGCCGGAAAGGGATCCGACCCCTGGGTAGGCAGCGGCGGGGTCGGATCCCTTTTCATGGAAAAGGGCTCTGACCCCACAGCCTTACGCCAGCTGCCGGTCCACGGCCTCGATCATCGCCTTGCGGCCGAACAGGAAGTCCCAGTAGCTGCCGCCCAGCTGGCGCCACAGCACTGCCGAGCGCACCGCGGCCAACAGCAGGGCACGGATCTCGGCCACCACGCCGGCCTGGCCCAGGTAGTGCGGGTTGCCCTGCACCATCACCCGCGGCTTGAGGTGGCTGATGGTGTCCGCGTACAGGCTTCCCAGGCTGGCCAGCACATCCGGGTGGCCGCTGTCGCCCAGTTCGGTGGCCTGGCGCTGGGCACGCTCGATGCCCGAAGCAACCTTGTTCACGGTGGCGCCATCCTGAACAAAGCGGCGCTCCAACTGCAGCACCGACAGCGCCAGTTTCGGCAGGATCGGATCCTGGCCCTGGTTGCGGAAATAGTTGTGCAGCAGGCGCAGCCCGGCCTTCAGTGCATGGCGGTCACCGAACACCGCCTGCGGCGAGGACGCATCGACACGGAACACGCTGTCCACGGCGGTGCGCACGGCGGCGGCGTCGGAATGGCCGGTATCGGCGATGCGGCGTACCTGCTGCAGGGCCTGGGCAATGCCGGCCAAGGCCAGGACGCGGTCGTCGACAGTGAAACTCATGCAGCGATTACCTCAAAAGGGGAGGGGGTGGTGCGCAGGCGCTGTTCCAGCGGCGCATCGGTGGCGGCGATCACCGCGCCACCCAGGCACACATCACCGTCATACAGCACCAGCGATTGACCGGGGGTAACGGCACGCTGCGGGCGCGCGAAGGTGACCAGCACGCTGCCATCGTCCAGCACGTCGACCGTACACGGCTCATCGGGCTGGCGGTAGCGGGTCTGGGCGGTGCATTCGAAGCGTCGCGCGGGTGGCGAGCCCGAGATCCAATGCGCCGGCTCCGATCGCAGGCGCTCGGACAGCATCCATGGGCTGTCGCGGTCCTGGTCGACGTACAGCACGTTGCTGGCCACATCCTTGCCGACCACGTACCACGGTGCGGCCGGGCGGCCGCGTACGCCGCCGATGTTCAGGCCCTCGCGCTGGCCCAGGGTGAAATAGAACACGCCCGGATGTTCGGCGATCACGCTGCCGTCGGCCGGGTCGAGGATCTGGCCGGGCCTGGCCGGCAGGTAGCGGCCGAGGAACTCGCGGAAATCCCGCTCGCCGATGAAGCAGATGCCGGTGGAGTCCTTCTTGGCATGGGTCGGCAGGCCGACGTCGCGCGCAATCCGGCGCAGGTCGGTCTTCTCCAGGTCGCCGATCGGGAACAGGGTGGCCGCCAGCTGCTCCTGGCCCAGCTGGTGCAGGAAGTAGCTCTGGTCCTTGGAGCGGTCGGCACCGCGCAGCAGCAGCCACTGGTGGCCGCGCTGGGTCACCCGTGCGTAGTGGCCGGTGGCGATGCGCTCGGCGCCCAACTCGCGGGCGGCATCCAGGAAATGCTTGAACTTCACCTCGCGGTTGCACAGCACGTCCGGGTTCGGCGTGCGGCCTGCGGCGTATTCGGCCAGGAAGTGCTCGAACACGCCCTGCCAGTACTCGCTGGAAAAGTCCCGGAAGTGGAACGGGATACCGAGCAGGCCGCATACGGCGACCGCATCGCGGCGGTCATCCTCGGCACGGCAGTCACCGCTGCCGTCGTCGGCCCAGTTCTGCATGAACAGGCCGGCCACGGCCTCGCCCTGCTGGACCAGGCGCCAGGCGGCGACCGAAGAGTCGACACCACCAGAGACGCCCACCATCACGCGCGGCGTGCTCATGCGACCTCCCGGACCAGCGAAAGCGGGTGGCGCTGGCCACCCAGGTAATCCGCCACCACCTGCCAGACCAGCGGGCTGCGCTGGCGCTCACCGGCGGCCTGCAGCTCGGCCGGGGTCAGCCACAGCGCGCGGTCGATGCCGGTGTCCAGCGGTTGGGCCGGGTCGTGCGAGACCGGGTATGCTGCGTAGCAGAAGCGCAGGAAGGCGGTGCCGTCGCCGGCAGTCCACTGGTAGCAGCCGATGAAATGGGTCAGCTGCACGGTCCAGCCGGTTTCCTCCCGGGTCTCGCGCAGGGCTGCCTCGGCCAGGCTTTCGCCTGGCTCGAGGTGGCCGGCCGGCTGGTTCAGCACCTGGCGGCCTTCAATGGTCTCTTCGACCAGCAGCACGCGGCCGCCGTCAACCACTACCGTGGCGACGGTGGCGTGCGGTGCCCAGCGCGGGTCCGGCGTGGCGTTCAACTCAGAACTCGTCCTTCTTGGTCAGCTCCAGCTCCATCGCGTCGGCGGTGCGGATGGCCGCATCGATGGCGTCGCTGAGCTGGTCCGGGGTGGCATCGGCGTCGATCTTCACCACGAACATGGCGGTGGTGTCCTGCTTTACCCAGCCCCCCATCTTGGCGTCCTGCGAATCCTCCAGCAGGCGGTTGGCCACGGCCACCGGGAACTGCTTGGTCTTGGCGTTGTAGGCCGGCGACCAGATCTCACGGATGTTGTGGCTGCCGAAATCCTCCACCGCCGAGCGCACGTAGACCATCTGGGTGCGGTCACCCTCGACGTCGAAGACCATGCGGTAGTCGCCATCCTCGTCGACTTCGTAGGTATAGCCCAGCTTGTCCAGATGGCGCGCCACGGACTTGTCGGCACTGGTTGCGGCAGTGGCAGAGCCGGCAGCGGCCAGCGCGATCAGCAGGGCGGGAAGAAGGGTCCTTTTCATGAAGATCCTGTGAAACAGTGTTGGGAGAGGATGCAATTGTGACGGTGGGCGTGCGTGCCGTCCAATCTGCGGCGGGCCGACGCAGGCCTGCCCGAGCCCCTATAATGGATGGATGCCCCATGAGTCCTCCCCCGATTCCCAGCACGAGCACGGCGTTGCCGTAGAGCCCGCGCGCCCGGAAGTGGCGCCGCCGCCGTTCTACCAGGTGATGCTGCTCAACGACGACTACACCCCGATGGATTTCGTGGTGGATGTGCTGCAGCAGTTCTTCAGCATGGACCTGGACAAGGCCACCCAGGTGATGCTGCACGTCCACACCCGCGGCCGCGGCGTCTGCGGTGTCTTCACCCGTGAAGTGGCGGAGACCAAGGTTGCCCAGGTCAACGAGTACTCGCGGATGAACCAGCATCCGCTGCTGTGCACGATGGAAAAGGCCTGACTGGCTGGTGATTCTCGTCCGGGCACAACGATCCCGGACCCAGTGTGCCCACCAAGGCGGGCACCTACCGAAGCAGAGGCCTGTAGAGCCGAGCCTTCGCTCGGCTGCTTTTCGTGCAGATGTTCCGCATTCCCGGAAGCACAGTCGAGCATGGGCTCGGCTACAGGTCGAGATCACCCCGCCGCCAGCGCCTCCAGCGCCAACCGTGCCACGGCCTCGTCGACCTCGGCAGGGTCGCCATCATCCCTGAACCATACCGCCGACAGCCCCGCACTGGCCGCGATCCAGCGCAGCAGGCGCGTGCGCTCCAGGCCGGCCAGTGCGCTGACCTGTTCCAGCCGGGCAGCAAACCGCTCCGGCCGCGTGGCCACGTGGATGCCCGGGCCACAGAGATCCGGATTGCTGAACATCGTCGTGTAGTCGAACGCACGGTCGCCCAGCAACCGCTTCGGGTCGATCGCCAGCCAGCCGCGCGCGCCGAAATCGAGCACGTTGTCGTGGTGCAGGTCGCCATGCAGGGGCCGGACCTCGCGCTCTTCCTGCAGCAACCCCTCCGCCAGTGATCTGCACTGTTCCAGCAGTGGCGGCAGCGCAGCCCTTGGCTGCAGCAGATCGGCGAACCATGTACGCAGGCAGACCAGTTCCGCTGGCGGCGCGCTCCGTGGCCGGTGCAGCCGTTGCAGGACCTGGCACAGGATCATGGTGCAGGCCTCATCGTCGCCCTCGATCGAGCGTTGCCGCAGCGAGTCGCCGCCGGCACGCTCGCTCGATCAGGATCGCCGGCCCGGCGTGGGCCAGCAGGCGGGCAGCGCCGTCGCCGTCCCACCAGCGCAGGAGGCGGTGGCTGTTCTGTTCCTCGGTTTCGCTGCTGATCTTCAGCATCGCCGGCGTGCCGGCAGCGGTCAGCACCGGCCAGAGCCGGGCATGGGCCGTTTCGATGGCCGGGCCATCACGCCGCAATCGCCAGCGGCTCAGGTAGGGTTCGCTCATGCCGGTTGAGGTCTTCTGGAGTGAACGAAGATCAAGCGTTCTGCAGTGCTAACGCCATCTGAACGCAGCAATCCGCTAGGGTGATGGAAATCGCGTAGTCAGGCCGCATATTGTTCCCATCTGCCGCCGGAGTAATCCATGTTCAGCAAAGACCTCGAACACACCATCGGCCAGTGCTACAAGCGCGCCCGTGAGGCCCGGCATGAGTTCATGACGGTCGAACACCTGCTGTTGGCACTGCTCGACAATCCGTCCGCCCAGGCCGTCCTGAAAGCCTGTGGTGCCGACGCCGAACGCCTGCGCCAGGAGCTGGAGCAGGCCATCGAGGCCTCAGTGTCGCGCCTGGCCGAAGATGACGGTCGCGATACCCAGCCGACCCTGGGCTTCCAGCGCGTGCTGCAGCGGGCCGTGTACCACGTGCAGTCCTCGGGCAAGAAGGAGGTCACCGGCGCCAACGTGCTGGTCGCCATCTTCGGCGAGAAGGACTCCCACGCCGTCTACTACCTCAACCAGCAGGATGTGACCCGGCTGGATGTGGTCAATTACCTGTCCCACGGCATCGCCAAGCTGGGCGAGGAAGGCGAGCAGCCGTCCTCCTCCTCCGACGGCGAGGGCCGCATGGAAGGCGGGGAGGGTGAGCCGAAGGCTGATGCCCTGACCGAGTTCGCCAGCAACCTCAACGAACAGGCCCGGTCCGGCCGCATCGATCCCCTGGTCGGTCGTGGTGACGAGATCGAGCGCACCATCCAGGTCCTGTGCCGTCGCCGCAAGAACAATCCGCTGTACGTGGGCGAGGCCGGCGTGGGCAAGACCGCCATCGCCGAGGGCCTGGCCCGCCGCATCGTCGAGGGCTCGGTGCCCGACGTGCTTGCCGACGCGGTGATCTATTCGCTCGACCTGGGCGCGCTGGTGGCCGGCACCAAGTACCGTGGCGACTTCGAGAAGCGCCTGAAGGGTGTGTTGACCGCGCTGAAGAAGGTGCCCAACGCAGTGCTGTTCATCGACGAGATCCACACCATCATCGGCGCCGGCTCGGCGTCGGGCGGCACCATGGATGCGTCCAACCTGATCAAGCCGGCCCTGGCCTCCGGCGAGCTGCGCTGCATCGGTTCGACCACTTTCCAGGAATACCGCGGCATCTTCGAGAAGGACCGGGCACTGGCCCGCCGCTTCCAGAAGATCGACATCGTCGAGCCGACCGTTGGCGAGACCTACGAGATCCTGCAGGGCCTGAAGTCCAAGTACGAGCTGCACCACGGCGTGACCTACTCCGACGAGGCGCTGCAGGCGGCGGTTGACCTGTCGGTGAAGCACATCGGCGACCGCCTGCTGCCGGACAAGGCCATCGACGTGATCGACGAGGCCGGTGCCCGCCAGCGCCTGCTGCCGGAAGGGCAGCGCAAGGAGCTGATCGACGTCGAGGAAGTGGAGGCGATCGTGGCCAAGATGGCGCGGATCCCGACCAAGCAGGTCAGTGCCACCGACAAGGACGTGCTGCAGCACCTGGAGCGCAACCTCAAGATGGTGATCTTCGGACAGGACCCGGCCATCGAGACGCTGTCCTCGGCAATCAAGCTGGCCCGTTCGGGCCTGGGCAATCCGGAAAAGCCGATCGGCAACTTCCTGTTCGCCGGCCCGACCGGTGTCGGCAAGACCGAGGTGACCAAGCAGCTGGCGCTGCAGCTGGGCATCGAGCTGGTCCGCTTCGACATGTCCGAATACATGGAGCCGCATTCGATCAGCCGCCTGATCGGTGCCCCTCCAGGCTACGTCGGCTTCGATCAGGGCGGCCTGCTGACCGAGAAGATCGTCAAGACGCCGCACTGCGTGCTGCTGCTGGACGAAATCGAGAAGGCGCACCCGGACATCTTCAACATCCTGTTGCAGGTGATGGATCGCGGCGTGCTGACCGATACCAACGGTCGCGAGGCCAACTTCAAGAACGTGGTGCTGGTGATGACCACCAATGCAGGTGCGGCGCAGGCCTCGCGGCGCTCTATCGGCTTCACCAAGCAGGACCACGCCACCGACGCGATGGAGACCATCCGCCGCAGCTTCACCCCGGAATTCCGCAACCGCCTCGACGCGGTGGTGCAGTTCCAGGCGCTGGGCTTCGAGCACATCCTGCGCGTAGTCGACAAGTTCCTGATCGAGCTGGAGATGCTGCTGCAGGACAAGCACGTCAGCCTGTCGGCCACGCCGACCGCGCGCGACTGGCTGGCCCACCACGGCTTCGACCCGCTGATGGGTGCGCGTCCGATGGCCCGCGTGATCCAGGACAGGATCAAGCGTCCGCTGGCCGACGAGCTGCTGTTCGGCAAGCTGGTCAACGGCGGCAAGGTGAGCATCGATGTGCGCGACGACGAACTGGTGGTCGAAACCCAGGCCGAACCGGAGCGCCTGCTGCCGGTCACGGTGGAATGAACTGACCCCCGGCCGGTTTCGGCGGACCTGAAATGACAAGGGCGGCTTCGGCCGCCCTTGTTGTACGCGACGTCAGCGGCTGCGCTGGCGGGCTTTCTTCTTGAAGGTGGCCTCGTCAACTGGTTCGATCTGCGACACGATGCAGCGGCTGGAATCGGTGTTCAGCTGGCTGCGGCCGGCAGCGCACAGCAGACCCTGCTGGCCGTCCGTAGCGAAGCTCAGTTTCCGCGAGTAGCCTGCCGCCGAGCAGTCGTCCTGGAAATGCACGACGTAGTGGTCCTGGCCATTGCGCAGCAGGATGTTGCGCGAGGCGCCGGCGCGCACCAGTTGCTGGTCGCTGCCCAGCTGGACGCAGTCACTGGAGGTGGAAAGAGTGTCGGCGGCGTGCACGGGCGCTGCGCTGGCGGACACGGCAAGGGCGACGAGCAGAGCGGTCAGCGGGAGCATGTTCATGGCGGGGCAGGGGGATGGCGATCCGGACTGGATCGGGTCCCACGATGCCGCCACGGATGCAGATGCGAATCTGCCGCAAGCAGGGCTGACCGACGTCACGGTGAGTTCGGTCACGATGACCTCCGGCAGGGCCGGATTGCAGGCATGACAAAAGGCCAGCAACCAGGGCTGGCCTTGTCGAAATGGCGCAGCGCGCCGACCGCTTACTTCATGCGGTAGGTGATACGACCCTTGGTCAGGTCGTACGGGGTCATTTCAACCTTGACCCGGTCACCGGTGAGGATGCGGATGTAGTTCTTGCGCATGCGGCCGGAGATGTGGGCGATGATTTCGTGCCCATTTTCCAGACGAACGCGGAAAGTGGTGTTCGGCAGCGTCTCGCTGACGGTGCCCTCGAACTCGATGGAATCGTCTTTCGACATGTAGTCCTGTGCGGTTCAGAAAACGGCCACGCTGGGCCTAAGGCGCGGTATTTTACGCGTGACCGGCCCAGCTTGCAAAGTTTGTGTTAACCGCCGGCCAAATGCTGGGCTGGCAAGCGTCCGACGGCCTGTGTCCACGAGCCTTCACGGCTGTCACGGCGCACGGCCTGGCGCACGTGCTGCAGGAATTCCGCGCGCGGCAGGTGTTCGGCGCCCATCCGCAGCAGGTGCGGATTTTCCACCTGGGCGTCGATCAGCTCCCAACCCCAGCCGTGAAGCGTGGACGCCAGTGCCGCCAGCGCGATCTTGGAACCACCGCTGGCGCCACTGAACATGCTCTCGCCGAAGAACATTGACCCGATGGCCACCCCGTAGATGCCGCCGACCAGCGACTGACGGTCCCAGACTTCGAAGGAATGGGCGAAGCCGAGGTCGTGCAACTGGCTGTAGGCCTCGACCATGGCCGGGCTGATCCAGGTGCCGTCCTGGCCGGGCCGAGGTGCCGCCGCACAGGCGCGCATCACCTGGCTGAAGGCGGTGTCCGCGCTGACCTCCCATGTACTGCTGCGCAGCTGGCGGCGGAAGCGGCTGGACAGGTGCACGCCGTCGGTGCGGAACACCATGCGCGGATCAGGCGACCACCACAGGATCGGCTCGCCCTGGCTGAACCACGGAAAGATGCCGCCTGCGTAGGCGTTGAGCAGACGCGCTGGATGCAGGTCACCACCCACCGCGAGCAGGCCGTCGGGCTGGCGCAGGGCGGTCTCGGCAGGAGGGAAGGGAGCGTCCGGCGCATCGGCCAGGCGCCAGGGCAGCTGGCGGGTCATGCCGGCATTGTAGTCGTCGCGGCCCCGCGCGAATGCCGTGGTAGATGCCAACGCTGGTTGGCTGGTCACCCGTCCGCGCGAAATGGGCTGTGCCCCAACAGCTCCTGCCGGTACCGCCGCACATCGCGCCGCTCCTGCCGGCACCACTCCTGCAGCGCCTCGGCGAAATCCGCGTCGGCCACCCAGTGCCGGCTGCGTACCAGCGTCGGCAGGAAGCCTCGCGCCAGTTTGTGCTCGCCCTGTGCGCCCGGCTCGAAACGGCTCAGCCCTTCGCGCAGGCAGTATTCGATGCCCTGGTAGTAGCAGGCTTCGAAATGCAGGCCGGGCAATGTGGCGCCACCCCAGTAGCGACCGTACAGCGTGTCACCACCGCGCAGGCAAAGTGCGCCGGCGATTGGCTGGCCTTCCTGCTCGGCCAGGAACAGCACCAGCCCACGTCCCAATGAAATGGCCAGATGGCGCAGGAAAGCCTCGGTCAGCGCCGGGGCATTGCCGTACTCAAGGAAGGTCTGCAGGTAGAAGCGATACATCGCCTGCAGGTCGGCGCGGCTGGCCTCGTCGCCATGCACCACGCGGAACGTGATGCCCTGGCGGGTGACCTTGGCCCGTTCCTGGCGGATGTTCTTGCGGTGCTTGTGGTTCATCGCGCCGAGGAACTGGTCGAATGTCGCCCAGTCACCCGGGTTCTGCCACTGGAACTGCACGTCCTCGCGCAGCAGCCAGTCATCGCCGAACAGCGCCTCGTCCGCTGCGGTGTGGAAATTGATATGGGCCGATGACACCTCCAGTGCTGGCAGTGCATCACGCAACACCGAAAGCAACGCGGTGCGATCTGAATCGTGACGGGCCAGCAGGCGCGGCCCGGTGACCGGCGAGTACGGCACCGCGCCCAGCCACTTCGGGTAGTAGTCGCGGCCATGGCGGGCATAGGCGTTGGCCCAGGCATGGTCGAACACGAATTCGCCGTGGGAGTTGGTCTTCAGGTAGCCCGGAATGGCGCCGATCAGGCGCTCGCCCTCCCACAGCGTGCAGTGCCGGGGCTGCCAGCCCCAGTCCTCGCGCAGGCAGCCGTGCTGTTCCAGGCCTGAGAGGAAGGCGTGGCTGACGAACGGGTTCTGGCCGTCGTGCAGGGCGTCCCAGTCCGTGGCGGGAATGGACTGCAGGGAGTCGAGGAAGCGGGGGGAGGGCATGGTTGGCAAGGATAGGCCAGGTGGATCACGAATGGTGTTGGCGGGGCTGGGTTGGTTTGTTTCGGTTGGAGGTGAGGAAAATTTGAATTCTCCATCCGTGTGCGCTGGGTTGCGGAATGCCTGAATTCGAAAGGACAGAGTGAGCTGCGCCGCTGGAGCGGTGCATTCACTCTTTGCATGGAGTAGCCAAAATGAACCAGAAGCTTCGCCTTGGATCCCTTTCTGTTCTGCTGTCTCTTGTGGGCGGCGGACTGTTGATCAGCCCCGCGCAGGCCGTTGACGCTCCTCGTGCGGTGGAGCAGGACACTGGGCTCGACATCCTCTTGACCCAGAAGGCACGCGACATTCTGGAGCGCGTTCGTCTTGTGGATGGCCAGGCGCGCAGTCGCCGGGTTGAGGTATCAGCAGATATCGCCAACGGTGTAGTGACCGTGGCGCTGGATCGGGTCTTCCTTCCTGCCGATTACGGGCCGTCGTTCGAGGATCAGCGAAGCGAGATCAGTTTTGGACTACTGCATTGGGCCGAGCAGGCGGCTCCGTTCAGTCGTGTCGTTTTTCTGTATGACGGGAAAGAGATCGAATACTACTTTCCTGAGATAAAGGCTGCGGACGATGCGGCGCGGGAAGCGGGGGAAGCGCTGCGGCGGACGCGTGGAACGCCTGGGTCCGGGATGGCGTTTGTCGCAGCCGGGCATGGGTATTTCTACAGCTACAAGGACAACCGGTGGGTGACCTCAAGGGATGAATGGAATGGCGTCTCCGAGGGGCTGTTGACTCCGTCGTACGCCGCAGACCTGAAGGCGATGATCGAGCAAAGGAGCCAAATGCCTGTCGTCCGTCCGCGCGTTCAGATCACGGGGACGACTCATCCGCCGAGTGGTGAGGAGTGGTGGACCATAGCTGCGCGCTACGCAATTGCGGAGCAGTATCCGGCCGAGACAAAGATATGGAATACGTACGCAGGCAGTACGCTTTGGGATCGGGAGGAGCGCGAAGACATCAATAGTCGGCCGCTTCTTGCAAACCATCACGGCGCTTAGGTGCCGATTCATCTGCACAGCAATGGAGAACCCACGGGGGCCGCGCGCGGTACTCGTGTGATCGTGCAACCTGGTAGGCCGATGGATGCTGCCCTTGCACAGAGCGTCCTGTGCTCTATGAAGGAGCTGATTCACTCGGTTCCGGTGTATGCCGATTTTGCGGTAGCCCCAGCTCCCCACGCTGAAAACAAAGGGGAGAATCGTGAGGCAAAGATGCCGTCAATCATTGTTGAGACGGCCTTTCATACCAATCCGGATGATGCCAAGGCCCTCCAGGATCCCGTCTTCCGCACCGCCTCCATGAAAGGCGTCGAGAAGGGCTATCGCCTGTGGGCACAGGGCAAGGCTTGTGAGCCTTTGATGCTCCACCCTATCCCCGATGTCGAGGTTCCGCTGCAGGCGATGCGCGAGCTGACAGTGGCTTTCGCGGGCAATCCCCAGTACCCCCTGGAGCTTGAAGTGGTCGTGGCAGATTGTGATCGGCCCGGATACTGCACGCCGTGGAAGGGCCGCTTTGAGGATCCGGATGCGCCGGTGAAGTTCGGAGTGAGCTGCTCATCCACGGAGCCCGGCTCAGTCCGCTGGAATGTCCTGATGCGCGATGCGGACGATGTCGTCGCGGCGCCGGTGGCGTTCACCCAGTCCTGTGTCCGGGCCTGAGTGGTGCCTGGAGCGGGTAGTGGGGTTGCGAAAACGGGCGCTTGCGCGCCCGTTTTCCTTAGTCGAGCATGGCTCGACTCTACAGAAGCAGGTTCGCTTCTCAGCTGGCCTTCCCCTGCGCGTCCAGGTAGCGCTCGGCGTCCAGTGCGGCCATGCAGCCGAAGCCGGCCGAGGTGATCGCCTGGCGGTAGTGCTGGTCGGCTACGTCGCCGGCGGCGAACACGCCTTCCACCGAGGTCTGGGTGGCGTTGCCGCCCAGGCCCGAGCGGATTTCCAGGTAGCCGTTGTTCATCGCCAGCTGGCCGTCGAACAGGGTCGTGTTCGGATGGTGGCCGATGGCCACGAAGAAACCGTGTGCGTCGATGTCGCGGGTGCTGCCGTCCAGGGTGGACTTCACGCGAACGCCGGTCACGCCGGCATCGTTGCCCAGCACTTCCTCCACCTGGTGGTGCCAGACGGTCTCGATCTTGCCTTCGGCGACCTTCCTGAACAGCTTGTCCTGCATGATCTTCTCCGCCTTCAGGGTGTCGCGGCGGTGGACCAGGTAGACCTTGCGGGCGATGTTGGACAGGTACAGCGCCTCTTCGACGGCGGTGTTGCCGCCGCCGACCACGACCACGTCCTGGTCGCGGTAGAAGAAGCCGTCACAGGTGGCGCAGGCGGAGACGCCGCGGCCCTTGAAGGTCTCTTCGGTCGGGATGCCCAGGTATTTGGCGGTGGCGCCAGTGGCGATGATCAGCGCGTCGCAGGTGTACTCGTGACTGTCGCCGATCAGCTTGAACGGGCGCTGCGACAGGTCGGCGGTGTGGATATGGTCGAAGATGACCTCGGTCTCGAAGCGCTCGGCGTGCGCCTGCATGCGCGCCATCAGGTCCGGGCCCATCAGGCCGTGGGCGTCACCCGGCCAGTTGTCCACCTCGGTGGTGGTCATCAGCTGGCCACCCTGCTGCAGGCCGGTGATGACGACCGGCTTCAGGTTGGCACGGGCGGCGTAGACGGCGGCGGTCCAACCGGCCGGGCCGGAACCGAGGATGACGAGGCGCTGGTGGCGGGAGGGCAGGCTGGTGCTCATGTAAACTCGCGAAAAGGTAGATGGGACAAGGCGCTGGCGATGTTTGCGCAGCATCCATGGCTGCTCATAGAGTGGCGGCTGGGGCAGGGCGATTCAAGCCGATGAACAGAACGCCGTCATCCAGCGGTGGTTCCGGGCCTCGGATTGCCTTGCCGGACGTCGCATAACTGAAAACTGACGCCGTCTCATTTATTATCAATCACTAACAGCGCATTCCAAAGGTATGGTCTAAGGTGGCGAAGCAGGTCCCTGAACGCTCCAAGTCGGACGACAGCAAGGCGTCACGTCGCACGGCCGCGGCGGCGACGACCGACAATCCACGCCGCCAGCGCCTCTGGCGCGATCTGGGCCTGATCGCCATCGCGCCGGCCCTGCTGTACCTGGCGGCCAGTCTGTTCACCTATTCAGCCACGGATCCGGGCTGGTCGCATACCGGCAGCGTGGTCGCGCCGGTGCATAACCTCGGCGGCCGCGCCGGGGCCTGGATTGCCGACGTGCTGCTGCAGCTGTTCGGCTACATCGCTTTCCTGTTGCCGGTGGTGCTCGGCGCACTGGCGTGGATCGCCATGTTCGGCCTCAAGCGCGAGAGCAAGGGCGAGAACGATCTGGACCCGGCGCTGCGCCTGGTCGGTCTGGTCGGTTTCCTGATCGCCGGCACCGGCTTCCTGCACGTGCGCCTGTTCAGTGGCGATGTCGCCAGTGCCGGCGGCATTCTCGGCAAGCTGGTGGGCAATTCGCTCACGGTGGGCTTCGGCGCGCTGGGGGCGAACCTGTTCGTGCTGGTATTGCTGCTGGCCTCGATCACCCTGGCCACCGGGCTGTCCTGGTTCACGGTGATGGAGAAGATCGGCCGTGGCGTGATGTCGCTGGCACCGTTGCTGGAACGCAAGAAGGAAGAAGTCAGCGAGTGGAAGCAGACCCGGGTGATGCGCGAGGAGCGCCAGGAAGTGCGCAAGGCCGACGCCGAGGTGCGCGCCAAGCGCGAGCCGGTGAAGATCGAGCCGCGCCCGGAGCCGGTGATCGAGAAGAGTGATCGTGCCAAGCGCGATACCCAGATTCCGATGTTCCGTGGCGTCAACGGCGATGGTTCCGACCTGCCGCCGCTGGCGCTGCTGGATGATCCCAAGCCACAGCCGAAGGGCTACGACGAAGAAACGCTGGAAACGCTGTCGCGGCAGATCGAGTTCAAGCTGAAGGACTTCCGCATCGATGCGCAGGTGGTCGGCGCCAACCCAGGCCCGGTCATCACCCGCTTCGAGATCGAGCCGGCACCGGGCATCAAGGTCAGCCAGATCAGTTCGCTGGACAAGGACATCGCGCGCGGCCTGTCGGTGAAGTCGGTGCGCGTGGTCGACGTCATCCCGGGCAAGTCGGTGATCGGCCTGGAAATTCCCAACGTCACCCGCGAGATGATCTTCCTGTCCGAGCTGCTGCGCTCGAAGGAATATGACAAATCGGCCAGCGTGCTGACCCTGGCGCTGGGCAAGGACATCGCCGGCCGCCCGACCGTGGCCGACCTGGCGCGCATGCCGCACCTGCTGGTGGCCGGTACGACCGGTTCGGGCAAGTCGGTGGCGGTCAACGCGATGGTGCTGAGCCTGTTGTTCAAGGCCTCGCCGAAAGACCTGCGGATGCTGATGATCGACCCGAAGATGCTCGAGCTGAGCGTCTACCAGGGCATTCCGCACCTGCTGGCGCCGGTGGTCACCGACATGAAGGAGGCCGCCAACGGCCTGCGCTGGTGCGTGGCCGAGATGGAGCGCCGCTACAAGCTGATGAGCGCGGTGGGCGTGCGCAACCTGGCCGGCTTCAACAAGAAGGTGAAGGAAGCCCAGGACGCCGGCCAGCCGCTGATGGATCCGCTGTTCAAGCCGAACCCGGAGCTGGGCGAGGCGCCGCGTCCGCTGGAAACGCTGCCGTTCATCGTCATCTTCATCGACGAATTCGCCGACATGATGATGATCGTCGGCAAGAAGGTGGAAGAGCTGATCGCGCGCCTGGCACAGAAGGCGCGTGCGGCTGGCATCCACCTGATCCTGGCCACGCAGCGCCCGTCGGTGGATGTGATCACCGGCCTGATCAAGGCCAACATCCCGACCCGCATCGCCTTCCAGGTCAGCTCCAAGATCGACTCGCGCACCATTCTCGACCAGTCTGGCGCGGAGACCCTGCTGGGCCACGGCGACATGCTGTACCTGCCGCCGGGCACCGCGCTGCCCGAGCGCGTGCATGGTGCGTTCGTGTCCGACGACGAAGTACATCGCGTGGTCGAGCACCTCAAGGCGATGGGCCCGGCCGACTATGTCGACGGCGTGCTGGACGAAGTGCAGACGATGGGCGACGGCGTGGTCGTCGGCGCCACTGGCCTGCCCGAGACCAGTGCGGCCGGCGACGAGTCCGACCCGCTGTATGACGAAGCGCTGCGGGTGGTCACCGAGACCCGCCGTGCCTCGATTTCCGGCGTGCAGCGCCGGCTGAAGATCGGCTACAACCGTGCAGCGCGACTGATCGAGGCCATGGAAGCGGCCGGCGTGGTCAGCCCGCCCGAGCACAACGGCGACCGCACGGTGCTGGCACCGCCGCCGCCGAAGTAAGACCCGACGTATCCCCCACGACGTCCAAGGAACCGACGCATGCTTCACCCCGTACCAAGCGCGCTGGCGCTGGCGCTGGCTGCCCTGATGGCTGCCGGCCCGGCACTGGCAGAAACCGCCACCTCCGCGCCCGCCACGGCGCCGCCATCCACCAGCGGCGATACCGAAGCCAGCAATAATTTCAGCATTGTCCGTTACCGCGCCGACTACCAGGTGCGGCCGGATGCGGGCAATGTGCAGACCGAAACCTACGAAGTCCTGCTCAAGACCAAGGCCTCCGTCGAGCAGTTCAGCCAGGTGCGGCTGAGCTACAGCGAGAAGATGGAAACGCTGGAAGTGCTTGGCGCCTACACCATCACTGCCGACGGCCAGCGCCGCGACGTTCCGGCCGACCGCATCTACACGCAGGAGAGCTACTCCAGCGCTTCGGCGGCGATGTATGCCGACCGCAAGGTGCGGGTGATCGTGTTCCCGAACCTGGCCCCGGGCACGCGCCTGTACTACCAGGTGCGCCGCACCCAGGCCACGCCGTACTTCCCGGGCTATTTCGGCCTGTGGGAGACCTTCAACGTGTTCACCGAGTACGAGGACGCCGAGGTCACCCTGAGTGCGCCGGCCAACCTGCCGATGTTCGTCGACAGCCGCGGCGTGCAGGGCAGTGACCGGCCGACAGTGAAGAATGGCCAGGCGCAATGGCGCTGGCGCTACCAGCGCCGCGAGGCGATGCCGGCGCAGAACTGGTCGGCGGCGGGCTGGGAGTTCGGCCCGAACATCATGGCCAGCACGTATCGTGACTGGTCGCAGATGGGGCGCGCCTACCAGCTCAAGGCGGGCCCGGCGGCCCAGGTGACCCCGGCGCTGCAGGCGCTCGCTGATGAGATCACCGCCGGCATCAGCGACCGCCGCGAACAGGCTGATGCGCTGTATCGCTGGGTCGCGCAGAACATCCGCTATGTGGCGGTGTACCTGGGCAACGGTGGCCTGGAGCCGAACAGCGCGCAGAGCATCCTCGACAATCACTATGGTGACTGCAAGGACCACGTGACGATCCTCGAGGCGCTGCTGGCGGCCAAGGGTATCGCCAGCTCGCCGGTGTTGATCGGTGCGGGGGGCGGCCCGACGCTGCCGAGGATTCCGGTGCTGGGCCGCTTCAACCACGCCATCACCTACATCCCCGAATTCGATCTGTACCTCGATTCGACCACCGCGTGGGCGCGCTTCGGCCAGCTGCCGGAAGGTGACCTGGGTGCGCCGGTGATGCGCACCCGCGACGCCACGCTGGCGCGTACCCCGGCCAACACGCCGGAGCGTAACGCCACCTCGATGGAAGTGCGTTTCACCTTCGACGCCAACGGCAACCTGCGCGGCGAGACGATCCCGAAGCTGGGCGAGAACGCCGAGATCGGCATGCGCGCGCAGTTCTCACAGCTCAACGCGCAGAACCGTGCGCGCGCTGAGGAGCAGATCATGGCCGCCTCAGGATTCGATGGGCGAGGGCAGCTGCAGATCCAGGGCGTACCGGTCGACCTGACCCGGCCGTTCGGCTACCGCATGGCCTTCCAGGCCGAGGACTACGCCGACTTCAGCGTGGCCGGCGGCATGGCCGTGCCGGACCCGCCGGGTGGCGAGTCGGTGCGTGGCTTGTACGCCACCGCCTCGGCGCCGGCCAACGAGACGCCTTTCTACTGCAATGCCAGCCTGCGCGAGGAAACCTATCGCCTGCAGTTCCCGGCCAATGCGCCGATCATCGCCATTCCGGCCAGCCAGCGCTTTACCAATGCCGCTGGCGAATACCGGGTGGACTGGAGCCGCGAGGGCCAGGAGGTGATCGTGCACCACCGCTTGCAGCAGAACGCGGTGCGTGGCCCCGAGGCGCTGTGCCAGCCGCAGGACTATCCGGCGTTCCGCGCGCTGTACCGCGAAGTGCGTCGCGGCTTCCGCGGCCAGGTGCTGTACGGCAAGCTGCCGGCATCTGACGGCTGAATCGCCGATGGACGTTCAGGGCGGCATAATGTCGCCCTGATCGCCCATTCATCTTCCCCCGGGCACACTGGCAACCACCTTTCCTGGCGCCCGCGCCCACAGGATTTCCGCATGAACTTCCGCTTCCGCCGTTTCCTTGCCACGACTACCCTGGCCGTCGCCTGTGCCGCTGCCGGCAGTGCCTGGGCCGGTGCCCGCGATGACCTGAAGACTTTCACCAGTGGCCTGAAGGGCCTGGATGGCCAGTTCAGCCAGCAGGTGTTCGACAGCCGCGGCAAGGTGAAGGAATCGACCAGTGGCCGCGTGGCCCTGTCGGCGCCGCGCCTGTTCCGCTGGGAATACGTGCGCCCGCACGAACAGCTGATCGTGGCTGACGGCAGGAAGGTCTGGATGTACGAGCCGGACCTGGAGCAGGTCACCGTGCGCGAGCAGGGCAAGGAAGAGCAGAACAGCCCGCTGACTGCGCTGATCAACCCGGCGCTGCTGGAACAGCAGTACGACGTCAGTGAAGAGGCTGCGCAGCGTGATGGCCTGCAGTGGCTGTCGCTGTCGCCGAAGCGCGAGACCGAAGCCAGCTTCCAGTACGCCGCGCTGGGCTTCAATGCCCAGGGCCTGGCCAAGATGGAGATCACCGACGCGGTCGGACAGCGCACCGTGATCAGCTTCAGTGGCTGGAAGCGCAATCCAGGCTTTGCTGCCGGCACCTTCAGCTTCACCCCGCCGAAGGGCACGGACGTCATCGGTAATTGACCGAGGATGCCGGGCATGACCCGGCGCCACCTGCTCCGGTGGGTGTCAACCGGCACCGCCTTGGTGGGTGTCAACCTTGGTTGACGCAATTTTGATCTGCCGGCCAGCGGCCGGCACTACCGGAATCGTCGTCACCTTGTCGCGGTACAATGTGCGGGTGGCAAGACATCGTTCAACTTCCTTCCCCGGCCCCGATCTGCTGAGCGTTGATCGGGAACATCTGCGCCCGCTGGCCGAGCGCATGCGCCCGCGCATCCTCGACGAAATGGTCGGGCAAAAGCGCCTGCTGGCGCCGGACAGCGCGCTGCGTCGCGCGGTCGAATCCGGGCGCGTGCATTCGATGATCCTGTGGGGCCCGCCGGGCTGCGGCAAGACCACGCTGTCACTGCTGCTGGCCGAGTACTCCGATGCCGAGTTCCGTGCCATCTCCGCCGTGCTGTCCGGCTTGCCGGAAGTGCGCCAGGTGCTGGCCGAGGCTGCGCAACGGTTCGCCGAGGGCAGGCGCACCGTGCTGTTCGTGGACGAGGTGCATCGCTTCAACAAGGCGCAGCAGGATGCCTTCCTGCCGCACATCGAGCGCGGCACGATCCTGTTCGTCGGTGCCACCACCGAGAATCCGTCGTTCGAGCTGAACTCGGCGCTGCTGTCGCGTTGCCGCGTACATGTGCTGGAAGCGGTATCGCCAACCGATATCGTCGAGGCGCTGGAACGCGCGCTGGGCGACCGCGAACGCGGCCTGGGCGAGGAGGGTATCGAGGTTGCGCCCGAGCTGCTGCTGGAAATCGCCACTGCCGCTGATGGTGACGTGCGCCGCGCACTGACCCTTCTTGAAATCGCCGCCGAACTGGCGGGTGGGGAAGGGGGTCGCATCACCCCGCAGACCCTGACCCAGGTGCTGGCCGATCGTACCCGCCGCTTCGACAAGGGCGGCGAGCAGTTCTACGACCAGATCTCAGCGCTGCACAAGTCGGTACGCAGTTCCAATCCGGATGCCGCGCTGTACTGGCTGACCCGCATGCTCGATGGCGGTTGCGATCCATCCTACCTGGCACGTCGACTGACCCGCATGGCGATCGAGGACATCGGCCTGGCCGATCCGCGCGCGCAGAGCATGGCGCTGGAAGCCTGGGACATCTACGAGCGGCTCGGCAGCCCGGAAGGCGAGCTCGCGTTCGCCCAGCTGGTGCTGTACCTGGCCAGCACCGCCAAGTCGAACGCGGGCTATGCCGCGTTCAACCAGGCCAAGGCCGACGTGCGCCAGAGCGGTACCGAAGAGGTGCCGTTGCATCTGCGCAATGCGCCAACCAAGCTGATGAAGGAGCTGGGCTACGGCGCCGAATACCAGTACGACCACGATGCCGAGGGGGGCATCGCGCTGGACCAGACCGGTTTCCCGGATGCGATGGGCGAACGGGTGTACTACAACCCGGTGCCGCGGGGCCTGGAGATCAAGCTGAAGGAAAAGCTTGATCGGCTGCGCGCCGAACGTGAGGCGGCGAGGGCCGCGAAGGGCCGTTGAGCTGGCTTATGTAGCATCGAGCGATGCTCGACTCCGCTCTGGACCGACCCAGCAGCACCTGCGGAAACAGCAGCCGGGCATGGCTCGGCGCTACAGGGGTAATGGCAGTCGAGTGTGGTTCGTCACCACATTGTCCTGCGGGCGCTCCTTTGGCACACTGCGCGGCTGCTTTTTCAAGGATTGATGCCGTGCAGGAAATGATTCTGCCGTTGAAGCGTTATGCCCAGTTCGAGGGTCGTGCCAACCGTCGCGAGTACTGGATGTTCCAGCTGTTCCTGTTGATCGTCTCCGCCGTGCTGATGGTGCCGCTCATCGCCGGGCTGGTGATGCAGTCCGACGTGCTGGGCATCGCGTCGATCATCCTGTTCGTCGTGTTCTGGCTGGCCACGTTCGTGCCGGTCATCGCCGTCACCGTGCGCCGACTGCACGACTGCAACCAGTCGGGCTGGATGTACCTGCTGGCCTTCGTTCCGTTCGGTGGCCTGGTGATCTTCGTGTTCGCGCTGCTGCCAGGTACACCGCAGGAGAACGTCTACGGCCCGGCGCCTGCGGGGCCGTGAGACTGCGTGAGTCGAGCATGGCTCGACTTCTACAGGGCGGGAAAACGAAGCCGGCGTTTCGCCGGCTTCTTTCTTACTTGATGCTGCAGTCGCCGAAGGAAAGGTAGTCCGTTCCCGAGCTGAACTGCAGCGTGCAGCTTGCGGTGAAAGTCGCGCCTTCTTCCAGCGCGCCCAGCTTGGCCGCCTGGTGCTCGTCGTCGCTGGTCAGCCGGGCCAGGACATTGCCCTGGTCGTCGCCGGCCTCGATCAGCGGCTCGCCCGCCAGGTTGCTGGAGACGCCCAGGGCAACGGCAGTGAATGTCACCGTCTGGTTGAGTTCTTCCATGCCCAGTGACGAATTGCCGGCCTCTTCAAAGGCCTGGTAGAGCGTTGGCAGATCCTGTGCGGCATGGGCGGCCAGCGGTGCAAGCAGGCCGAGGGAAAGGGCGATCAAGGCGGTGCGCTTCAAGGTGTTCTCGCAGTCACGGGATTCATTCCCGTGGATGGTGGTCAGTAGATCCACGCCATGCGTGGATGGGTTTGGCAAAGGACAGGGCGCGGCCGGCGACTCGATTGCCCATCCATCCGCAGCCCTGCGAGGGAAGGGCGCTCCTGCGCCCCGCTGCCCGGCAAAATAGTGGATCCGGTGTTTCCGGCGCAACCGGGAAAATGAATGCATCGCGCGCGTGATACACAGCGTGACGTTTGATCGATGTGATAATCATTCGCGTTTAAGGTAGACTGCGGTCCCCTGAGAACCGGCGGCCTTGGCCGCTCCTGCCGCCACTGATGAAGCTTTTCGTCCTGCCTTCGCGCCGTGGCCCATTGGCCCGCGGCCTGGCTGCCATGATGATGGGTCTGCTCCTGGCCACTCCTTACGCCCATGCGCAGCAGCGCAATCCGCTGCAGAAGATCGGCCACACCGTGCTGGACGAGCCGGCGGCCAGCTATCGCTTTGAACGTTTCGTGGTGGACAGCCCGGACCAGCAGCGCCGTTGGCGGGTGAACCTGGCGATTCCGGCCAGGGCCGGCAAGACCCCATCCCCGGTGCTGTACGCGCTGGATGGCAATGCCGTGGCCATGGTGCTGGACCAGCCGCTGCTGGCCGAGCTTGCTGCGCGCAAGGCACCGCCGGTACTGGTGCTGATCGGCTACGACAACGACCTGCGCATCGATTCCAGGGCGCGTACCCGCGACTACACCGCGTGGATCGACCGTGCCGACGACGGGAGCGGCACGACCCAGGCCGTCGGCGGCGGCGCTGCGGCTTTCCTGGATGTGATCGAGCGCCGCATCAAGCCGGAAGTCGAGCGTCGCGCACGCATCGATACGCGGCAGCAGGCGCTGTGGGGGCATTCGCTGGGTGGGTTGTTCGTACTCAATGCGCTGTACACGCGTCCGGCTGCGTTCCAGTCCTATCTGGCGGCCAGCCCGTCGCTGTGGTGGAGCCAGGGCGCGGCGCTGGGTGATCCGGAGCAGCAGTTCGTGCAGAACGTGCACGGCCAGCCGGCCAAGCTCTGGCTGATGCTGGGCGGCGCCGAGCGCGTCGGTGATCGCGGCAAGCGCGATATGAGCAACCCGCGCGTGGTTGCGCACCTGCGCCGGATCAGTGGCGCCACCCCGGATGCGGCGATGCAGTTGTCCGAGCGGCTGGGCAAGGTGCCGGGCCTGAGCGTGCAGTACCGCGAGTTCGATGGCCTCGGCCACGGCCCGATGCTGCCGGCATCGTTCCACGCTGCGCTGCATGAGCTGTACGGCGTGACTGACCGCAGCGCCGGCGATGGCGTGCCCAATGGCGGTGACAGCGCCGCCGAGTGAATCCCTTCGCACGCGATGCCGTGCGACCCCACTACCCAGGCGAGGCTGCCGATGTGCAGCGGCCCAGGCAACCGATGAATCCCGCGCCACGTGGCGCGGCCTACGTGTGCAAGGAGCCTGCCATGTCGTTCCGTCCGTCTTTCCGTCTCACCTCTCTCGCCGCCGGTCTGCTGCTGGCGGTGACCGCCACCGCCCAGCCGGTGTTCGATCAGCCGGCCAACGCCACTTTCAAGGGTGAGGTCGTCTCGCGCGGTGAGAACGTGGTTCCCGGCAGCACTGCCGATGTGGTTGGTCGTGGCTTCGTGCCGGGCCAGAAGGTCAGCCTGCTGCGTGGCGACAGCGTGCTCAACACGCAGCCGCTGGTGGTCGATGCCGACGGCAACTTCAAGACCCAGCTGAGCATTCCGGCCGATGCGGTGCCGGGCACCCACCCAGTGGTGGTGCGCGAGCCAGCCGGCTGCGGCCACGGTGCTGAAGCTGCGCGTGTCGCCGCAGCTGCCGCTGTCCGGCCAGGCGCAGTTCGCCACCCAGTCCAACAAGCTGGTGCCGGGGCTGTATCAGTCCGCTTACAGCGCCGCCAGCAACGCGGTGTTCGTCACCTCGGCGGTGGGCCGTCCGCCGGTGACCCAGTCGCAGTTGCTGAAGCTGGATCCGAAGTCGCTGAAGGTGATCAAGGCGATCACCCCGGCGCAGGTGCCGGGCAGCACCAACGGCGCGGTCTATGCGGTCTACGGTGTGGGCGTGGATGACGCCAATGGCAATGTCTGGGTCACCAATACCCGGCAGAACTCGATTGCGGTCTACCGCCAGAAGGACCTCTCGCTGGTCCACCAGTTCCCCGTCGACACCGTGCCGCATGCGCGCGACGTGGTGGTCGACGGCACCCACGGCAAGGTGTTCGCTTCGGCCACGGGTGAGGACCACCTGTCGGTGTTCGATGCGAAGACGTTCAAGGAACTGCCGCAGGTGACGCTGGAGTCCGGCGTGGATGATGGCAAGTTCACCCCGATGAGCCTGGTGCTGGACGAGAAGGGCGGCAAGCTGTTCACCGTCAGCATCGGCACGCCGGAAGCGGCGGTGATCGATGTCGCCAGCGGCAAGGTCGACAAGGTCATCGACCTGGGCAATTCGATCAGCGCCTCTGGCGTGGCCTTCGACGCAGCACGCAACCGCCTGTACGTGGCCTCGCAGGGCACCGACAACCTGCTGATCGTCGATGTGGCTTCCGGCAAGGTGCTGCATGACGTGCCGGTCGGCGCCGGCGCGCTGAACGTCGCCTTCGATGCTGCCTCCGGCCTGGCCTATGTCAGCAATCGTGGCGCCGGTACGGTCACGGTGGTGAACGGCGACGGCAAGGTGGTGGCCAACCTCGATGGCGGCACCCTTCCGAACCATGTGCGTGCCGACGGCAAGGGCAACGTGTTCGCGGTGAACAAGTCACGTGGCACCGAAGATCCGAAGGGTGACCGCATCACCCGCATCACCCCGAAGCAGTAAGTCACAGGGCAGGGCGGCGTGCGCGTCGCCCTGCCAGCAAGGAGAACGTCCATGAACATCGCGTCCCGTCTGCGCCCGTGTGCGCTTCCGTTGGCTGTTTCGCTGGCGCTGGCCGCCTGCAGTGGCTCGTCAACGCCGTCTGATGGCCACAAGACTGCCGAGCCGCCTGCCGCAACAGCTGCTGCCGAAACCGCGTTGCCGGCAGGCTGGCAGCGCCTGGCCGGTGCCGAGATGCCAGCGGTGCATGAACAGAGGGCCGTGCTGCCGGCCAAAGTGCATTCCGATGACGGTGCTGACATTGAAGTGTCCGACACCAGCCGGATCATTGCCGGTGGTGACGACGTCATCGCGGTGATCGAGGCGCTGGGACTGGGCAAGCAGGTATTCGCTGCGCCAACCAACACCACCACCCAGGCCGGCCTGGCTGCCCCGCACCAGTTCCTGTTCAACCGCACCACGGGCGTGGAAGGCGTGCTGAGCCTGCAGGGCTCGCTGTTCCTCGGCAACAGCCTGCGCCGCCACACCGAGCTGGCGAAAAAGCTGCGCGAGGTGGGCGAGCCGGCGGTGGTCATCGATGACCTGCAGCCGGCGCCGGACAAGGTGCGCAAGGTCGCTGCGGCACTAGGGCTGGCCGAAGCGGGGCAAACACTGGCCACGCAGGTGCAGCGCCAGCTCGACGAGGCTGCAGCGATTGGCAAGGGCCTGGGCCATGCGCCACGACTGATCCACGTATCGGCGACCGGCGCTGGCGGCTCGCCCACCGTTGCGGGTGCCGACAGCGCCTCGGCGCAGCTGATCGCCCTGGCCGGCGGCATCAACATCGGCACCGAGGCCGGGGTGAAGAACTACTCGCAGCTGAGCAACGAGGGCGTGGTCGCGGCGGCACCGGAAGTGATCCTGGTGACCGAGCACGACCTGCAGCTGTTCGGCGGTGCCGATGGCCTGTGGAAGGCGTACCCGACGCTGAAGCAGACCCCGGCCGGGCAGGCCAACCGGGTCTGGGTGATGCCGGATGTGCAGCTGAAGTACACCAGCGTGGGTTCTGGTGCGGGCGCGCTGGCACTGGCCAAGGCCCTGGCAGCGTTGCCGAAGGCATGAGTCCGGCGGATCGGCGCCGCCGTCGCGGGCGGGCGATGTTGATGGTGGTGTTGCTGGCACTGCTGGGGGCAGTGCTGGCGTCGTTCGCCGTGGGTCCGTTGCGGTTGCCACCGCTGGAGGTGATGCAGGCGCTGGCGGTGAAGCTGGGCCTGCTTGACCCACAGGCGGTCAGCAGTCGCGACCTGGCCGTGGTCTGGCAGCTGCGCATTCCGCGCGCCCTGTTGGGCGCAATGGTTGGCGCCTCGCTGGCGATGGCCGGTGCCAGCCTGCAGGGCCTGTTCGGCAATCCGCTGGCCGACCCCGGCATCGTCGGTGTCAGCCAAGGTGCTGCGCTCGGGGCAGTCGCTGCCATTGTTCTCGGCGCTGCGGGCGCCGCCGGTTGGCTGGTGCCGGTTGCCGCCTTCGTCGGTGGCGCCCTGGCCATCGGCCTGACCTATGCGCTGGCGCGGCCGGGCAAGGGCAGTGGCAATGCGACGCTGCTGCTGGTCGGTATCGCGATGGCGGCGTTCTGTTCGGCGCTGATCGGTTTTCTCACCTATATCGCAAGCGAAAGCGAACTGCAGTCGCTGGTGTTCTGGCAGATGGGCTCGCTGGCACGTGCCAACTGGGCCGATGTGGTGGCGGTGGTGCCGCTGTTTGCGATTGGCGTGTTCGCGTTGCAACGATTGGCAACGCCGCTGGACATGCTGGCGCTGGGCGAGCGCCAGGCCCAGCATCTGGGGCTGGATGTGACCCGCACGCGGCGCCGACTGGTTGCGTTCAGCGCGCTGCTGGTGGGGGCGGCGGTGGCGTTTGCGGGCTCGATCAGCTTCGTCGGCCTGGTGGTGCCGCACGTGGCGCGCCTGCTGGTGGGTCCCGGCCATCGCTGGTTGCTGCCGTTGTCCGGCCTGCTGGGTGCACTTCTGATCGTGGTGGCGGATACGGCCGCGCGCACGCTGGATCCGCCCGCGGAGATTCCGCTGGGCCTGTTCTCGGCCGCGCTGGGTGCGCCGTTCTTCCTCTGGCTGGTGCTGCAGCAGCGCCGCAAGGCGGTGCCATGAGTGTGCTGCTGAAGCTGCACGATGTGGTGGTGCGCCGCCAGCAACGCGAGATCCTGCACGGCATTTCCTTGGCGTTCGAACCGGGTACGGTGACCGCACTGGTGGGCCCGAACGGTGCGGGCAAGTCCACGCTGTTGGCGGTCGCGGCCGGCGACCTGCGCGCCGATGCGGGGGAGGTGAGCCTGTTGGGCAGGCCGTTGACCAGTTACAAGGCGGGGCCGCTGGCGCGCGAGCGCGCGGTAATGCCGCAGGAGCACGGCGTGCGTTTTGCTTTCAGCGTCGAAGAGGTGGTGGCGATGGGGCGATTGCCGCATCCGCCGGATCCGCGTGTGGACGACGCGCAGGTGGAAGCTGCCATCGATGCCGCCGAACTGCAGGCCCTGCGCCTGCGCGAGGTGCAGCAGCTGTCCGGTGGTGAGTCCGCCCGGACCACGTTCGCGCGCGTGCTGGCACAGGACACGCCATTGCTGCTGCTGGATGAGCCCACTGCTGCGCTGGATCTGCGCCATCAGGAGCGCACGCTGCGCAGTGTGCGTGCCTGTGCCGAAGCCGGTGCGTGCGTGATCGTGGTCCTGCACGACCTCAATCTGGCCGCAGGCTATGCCGACCGCATCGTGCTGCTGGAGCAGGGCACGGTGGCGGCCGATGGCACGCCATTGCAGGTGCTCACCGAAGACAACCTGCAGCGCGTGTACCAGCAGGATGTAGTGGTGCTGGAGCATCCGCGTCGTGGGGTGCCGCTGGTGGTGGTGACCTGAGCGAAGGTCCGCCAGGTTGCTCCGGGTATCATGGAGGCTTCGTTTTCTTCAATGGACTGATGCCATGTTCCGCACCGTTACCCGCAGCGTGCTGCTTGCCGCGATGATTGCTTCCGTTTGCGCAGCCCATGCAGCGTCGACCTCCCAGGTTTCGCTGACCAACGCGGCCGAGAATGCCTCGCTGATCGAAACCCGGCATTCCAGTGGCGACGGTGCCGCGGTGACGTCGATGAAGACGCAGTACTTTGCCAACGAGGAAATGTCGGTGAGCTGGGACGACCAGCAGGTACTTGTGCTGTGCAGTGAAGCGGCGTACCTGCAGATTCCTGCCGCCAAGCTCAAGGCCGGAGCGCTGACTACCGAGCAGCGGCAGATGATCGTCTATCAGGCACTGATGTCCGGCTTGGGGGCTGTCGCGGGCGTTGTCGGGCCGGCAGGCGAGGTGGTAACCGTGGCGGATGACGGTAGCGAGACCCGCAGTGTTGGCGAGAACAGCTGGGCATACGGTATCGAGCGCTACGACGTGATCAGTCAGCGGCTGCCGGATGGTGCTCTTCGGGTCCGAACCCGCAAGACGGAAACCGTGAATACCACGCCGCCGGCGGGCCCGGACGACACATTCAGCACCGAAGATGATCAGGCGGCACGCCTGTCCGAGCTGGCGCCGGTGGGGAGCTGGATCGAGGTCGTGATTCATGGTGGCCCACGGCTGCCGCACGTGGACCCGGCGATTTCGTTGAAGGGCTGGATGTCGATGGGGGATGACCAGCCTGCAACAGTGGCCGAGGCGCGCAAGCTGCACGGCTGCAAGTGAGGGCTGCCAGGGGGCAGAACCCTTTGCCCGGGGCAAAGGGATCTGACCCCGATCTTTGCTGGTCTCATCGTTCTATTTATGTTTGCAATATTCACTTGCGCGCCAGATTGGCAGGTCTAGAATGCGCCCCATGAACCGGATGCCGCTCCTGAAGTTTTTCACCCTGACCCGCGCAAGCGCGGAACGGGCGTGTCTGCCTGGAGCTCCACAGGGCCGCTGAAGCGGCTATCGCTGGATCATCCACAGAGCGCCCTTCGGGGCGCTCTTTTCGTTTCTGCAGTTTCATTTCCCTAACCCGACGTACCGCAAGGAGAACGTGCCATGCACCAGATCGCCGAGACCGAACGCTAGCCGCGCACCCTGTCGCCAACCGGGGTGCGCGGCCCCCATCGTTGGCTTTGCAGGAACCTATCTCATGAACACCCAAGTCCTTTCCCGCCGTCGCAACCTTGGCATCATTGCCCACATCGACGCCGGCAAGACCACGCTGACCGAACGCCTGCTGTGGAAAAGCGGCGAGATCCATCGCGTCGGCGAAGTGCACGACGGCAATGCGACCACCGACTTCTCGGCGATCGAGCGCGAACGGGGCATCACCATTGGCGCGGCCGCCGTGCAGGCGCAGTGGGCACCGCGTGATCTGCCGCCGCATCGGCTGACCCTGATCGACACCCCCGGCCACATCGACTTCGCCATCGAAGTCGAGCGATCCCTGCGGGTACTCGACGGCGCCGTGGCGGTGTTCTCGGCCGTGGATGGCGTGCAGCCGCAGTCCGAGACGGTGTGGCGCCAGGCGCGTCGCCATCGCGTGCCGCTGATCGCTTTCGTCAACAAGATGGACCGCGTAGGCGCTTCGTTTGAGCGCGTGCTGGAGCAGCTGCAGGACAAGCTGCGCGCGCGGCCGTGGGCGCTGGGCGTGCCGTTGGGCAGCGAAAGCGGCTTCAATGGCTGGGTCGATCTGGTCGATGAGCGCGTGCTGCAGTGGCAGGAAGGCGGCGCAACCACGGTGACTCCATGGGACGAAGCGGCGCGGGCCCAATGGCAGGCCCAGCGCGATGCGCTGGTCGAAGCTGTGGCCGATCATGACGAAGAACTGGCCGATGCCTGGCTGGAAGGTCGCGTGATCGATGCCGGGGCGCTGCGCGCGGCAATCCGCCGGGCGACGCTGGCAGGTGCAGGCGTGCCTGTGCTGGCCGGTGCTGCGTTCAAGGACAAGGGCATCGAGACGCTGCTGGATGCCGTGGTCGATTACCTGCCGTCGCCGCTGGATCGCCCTGCTGTCAGCGCCGAAAGCGATGAGGGCGAGGTGATGCTGCCGCCGGATCCGGACGGTCCACTGGCAGGCCTGCTGTTCAAGATCACCCACCAGCAGCACGGCGCGCTGAGCTTCGTGCGGCTGTACTCGGGCACCTTGAAGGTGGGCGACGCGGTGGCCAGTTCGCAGCATCCGCAAGGGCGGCGTGTCAGTCGCCTGGTGCGGGTGCAGGCCGACCAGACCCATGACATCGAGCAGGCCGTGGCCGGTGACATCGTCGCGGTACTGGGCTGGAAGGATGCGGTCAGTGGCGAGACGCTGAGCAGCCGTGCGCAACCGCTGCGGCTGGAGAACATCCAGGCCCAGGCGCCGGTGCTGGCCTGGCGGTTGGAGCCGGCGCGTGCGGCGGACCTGATCCGGATGGCGCAGGGCCTGGCCAGCCTGGCCCAGGAAGATCCTTCGTTCCGCGTCGAAACCGATCGCGATACGGCCGAAACCCTGGTCTGGGGCATGGGCGAGCTGCACTTGGAAGTGATGGTCGAGCGCCTGCGCAGCGAATGGAAGGTCGACGTGGCCGTAGGTGCGCCACGCGTGGCCTACCAGGAGACGCCGATGCGCCCGATGACCGGTGTCGTCGGGCGGCTGGTCAAGCAGACCGGTGGCCAGGGCCAGTTCGCGCACGTGGTGCTGGATGTGACGCCGCGCGACGACGACCTTGTCGTGTTCAACGACCGCATCGTCGGTGGCGTGGTGCCGCGCAGCTTCATCGCGGCGGTGGAAAAGGGCGTGCGTGCTGCGCTGTCGGAAGGTCCGCAGGGACATCCGGTGGTCGGCATCGAGGTCAGTCTTGTCGATGGCCAGACCCATGCCAAGGACTCTTCGGAGATGGCATTCCATCGCGCAGGCGCCGAGGCGATCAAGGCGGCGCTGGCCGAGGGTGGCACGCAGCTGCTGGAGCCGGTGATGGCGGTGACGGTGCATTCGCCGTCGGCGTCGGTGGGTGATGTGGTCGGCGACCTCAACCGGCGCCATGGCCGCATCGCCCGCATCGAGGACCAGGACGGTCGTGCCGAGGTCAGTGGTTTCGCGCCACTGGCGCAGCTGGTGGGTTACACCACCTCGCTGCGTTCGCTCAGCCAGGGGCGGGCCAGCAGTGAGGCGCACCTGCACGGCTATGAGCCAGTACGCGCGGCATAGGCAAGGTGAGGGGAGCCCGTTCGCGGGCTCCCTCTTTGCATTGCGGTGGGTTCCGTATCCACACCATGCGTGGATGAGGCCGCATCGGTGTGCGAACGTTTGCATTGCGCTGCAACAAATTCGCAGAAAAAGCTGGATTAAAGTGATGCCTCACGATAAATTGCGCACCCCCCGTTGCTCGCCGCCGCCCGCACCCCTCTCATGCGTGATGACAAAGACCCCGGAACCTTGGAGCTGACCCTGCCGCGCAAGCGCGGTCGTCCGCCCAAGTTCGGGTACGCGATGAGCGATGCGCAGCGGGCGGCGCGCTATCGTGCGCGCAGGGCAGGGCAGGCCAATCATGCCGACGTGCGTTCCTGCAGCGACATGGTGCTGCTGGACAAGATCCGTGCGGCGGTCAGTGCCCGCGACACCGAGCTGGCCGGTTTCCTGGTCCACGTACTCTGGCAGCGCTACCCCCTGCAGCTGAAATAGTTCGCCGGTGGGGTGGCCGTTGTCATCGAGCTTGTTGATAATGCGGGATTCAGGTTGTTCCCGCTGGCGTGCCCGGGATGGCAGGCGCGCATGATCGAACGGTTCCCAACATGACCACCACCAGCGACACCACCACCGAAGCGGCGCCGAGCGGCGCCCCCCTGTTCTATACCCGCCCGGTGCCGCTGCAGGCCGATGTGCATGCCGATCTGCGCATCCTGCCGGGCAAGCTGGAGTTCGCCGCCGGCAACAATGCCATTCCGCTGGTGCTGGGCGAGTTCTCGCTGGCCCTGCACCACTTCCCGATCCTGTTTGCCGGCCCGAGCGCGGTTCCGATGGCTGCCGTGGGCGTGTCCGACCAGAACCTGTTCATCAAGGATGGCCTGTGGGAAGACGAGGCCTACATTCCCGCCTACCTGCGCCGCCACCCCTTCATCTTCATCGACACCGGTGCGGAGAATGATTTCCTGCTGGGCATCGACGAAGAGAGCCCGCGCGTGGTCAAGGGGGGCGAGGAAGGCCAGCCGCTGTTCGTTGACGGCAAGGCCACCGAGATGGTGCAGCAGGCCCTGGAATTCTGCGGCCAGTACACCCGCGAACACGAACAGACCCAGGCTTTCTCCAAGGCCCTGGTCGACAACGGCCTGCTGGTGGAGCGCAACGCCACCGTGCGTATCCCGGATGGCCGGGAGTTCAACCTCAACGGCTTCCTGGTCGTGGACGTCGAGAAGTTCGTGGCGCTGCCGGAAGCAACCGTGGTCGAGTGGCACCGCAGTGGCTGGCTGGCACTGATCCACCAGCACCTGATGTCGCTGGGTCGCTTCAATGACCTGACCCGTCGCCAGGTCGAGCGTCTGGCCGCGTGATCAAGGGGTTGGGCAGGGTTCCCGCGACGCGGGCGCCCTGTCCGGCCTGCAGTACGCACAGCAGGCGACGTGCGTCGGTCCAGTCTGGCGTGGCGTCCTGCGCCAGGTCGACCAGCTCGGCCGCGACGGCGGCGTGCTCGCATTGACCCAGCATCTGTAGCGCGCCCTGCAATCGGTGCGCGTGATGACCGAGCGCCGATGCGTCTGCACGATCGACAATCCGCTCGATCCTGCTGAGTTCATCGCAGATGTCGGCGCTGTAGGCCGCGTCCATTTCAGTCACCTGCTCAAGTGCGTCCACGCTCTCCGGCGCCGGAATGCCCAGCGCAGCGAGCAGTTCGGCGGCGCGCAACGGCTTGGCCAGCACCGCATCGAAACCCGAGCGACGGCAACGTGCGTGGTGACCTCGCCCGGTGCGGGCGGACAAGGCGATCAGGCGGAGCGGATGCCCGTTACGGGCGCGCAGTTCGCGTGCCAATGCGTAGCCATCGATGCCACGCAGCCCGATGTCGATCAACGCGGCAGGGCGGGGGTGGCGTATCTGTTCGGCCAGCGCGCTGGCCGCATCTTCCAGGGCACATACCTCGGCGCCCCAGCGCCGCAACTGTTCAGCAATGACGTGGCGATTGAGTGCGTGGTCCTCCACCAGCAGCAGTTGCAGCCCGGCCAGTGGCGTGCCCTCCACGGGCATGTCCCGGACACTCTCGGCAGAGTCAGCTGCGCACACCGGCAGGCGCAGGATGAAGCGGCTGCCGCGACCGAGGACGCTGTGCACGGTCAGATCGCCTCCCATCGCACGCGCCAGCTCGCGTGCAATGGAAAGCCCGAGGCCACTACCGCCACGCTGATGCCCCTCGCTGCCTTGACGGAAAGGCTGGAACAGTTCGGCTACCTGTGCTGGCGCGATCCCGATCCCGCTGTCGATCACCTCCATCAGCAGCTCCTGCGGCCGCGCTGCTGGAAGCAGTCGCAGGCGCAGCTCGATGCCGCCGATATCACTGAACTTCACCGCATTGGCCAGCAGATTGCTGGCAATCTGGCGTAGCGCATCACTGTCTACCAGAATGATCGGCGAAGGTTCGGCCGGGGCATCAAGATGCAGTTGCAGCCCTTTCCGTTGCGCCTGTGGCCGAATGGCCTCCAGTGCCTGCCGGCAAAGCCGGGTCGCATCACAGGCTTGTGCATGCGGCCTGAAAGCGCCGCTGGCGAGACGCGAAAAATCCAGTGCGCGATTCAACAGGCCGCGCAGGGATTGGCTGGCGCTGCTGGCAGCGGCGAGCAGATCGCGCTCGCCTTTCGGCAGTGCCGATTGTCCAAGCAGCTCGATCGAGGCCAGTACGGCCTGCGCAGAATTGCGCATCTCGTGACTGATCATCCCGATGGCCTGCGCGCTGCGGCGGTCGCCCCGTACCCGCAGGTGACGGGTCATGGGCCACAGCAGCAGGGCGACCAGCAGAGGGGCCAGCAACAGCCAGCCGCGCGGGGGCGAGGCCTGCATCCAGTCCAGTGCGTTCCCCGCCGCTGCTGGCAGGGTCTGGCCTGCCCACAGGTGGAGCAGGCTCGCATGCTCCTCGAGTGTGATCTCCCGCAATGCCTGTCCGATGCGTTCAAGCAGCTGCTGGTCTTCCTGGCGGACGAGCAGGTAGAGGTCGGTGGAGAAGTCGCTGTCGAATGGCTGCAGGCGCAGGCTGCCGTTGAAATGGCGTCGAACCAGCGGGCGCAGCGTGGATTCCAGGCCAATCGCCACGTCGGCCACGCCGGATTGCACTGCCGCCAATGCTGCGTACCGATCAGGCAGGGGCTGCAGCCGGATCTGAGGGTGATGCGCGCGCAGCCAGCCGGCGTAGGGCCCGCCTTCAACCACGGCCACGACCCGGCCGTCGAGCCCGCGTATCTCCCGTGGCAGCCATTCGCCGGCGCGCCCTGCCAGCAGAGTGGCGCCACCCCGGAAGCGGCTGGACGCGGCAAGGTCGGGGCAGGGTAGCTTCTGGTGTCTCGCACCGCCAAACACCATGACCAGGTCGGCCTCGTGATGGCACACAGCGAGGATTGATGCGGCGGTCGTCGGGTAGGGCTGTTCCAGGAAGCTGAGTTGGGCGTGACGCGCCACCAGGTTGGCGTAGCCATGGGCGAGCGTCGGCGGTGATGACGGATCGGCCATCGCCGCGGGCGCGGGGCGTAGGGACGGGGCGGTGGAGACCCGCACGCTGCTGCCCGGCAGCCAGCGTGGTGACCGGATATCTTCCGCCGACGCAGCGGGAAGGAGAAGCAGCACCAGCAACCCGAGGATCAGCAGGCACGGGCGCAATGGCGCATGGCGCCTCACGGAGACTCCAGCCGTTCACGCAGCGCATAGATCTCCACATCGCTGCGCAATCCCAGCTTGCGCAGCACCGCGACCTTCTGTGTGCTGACGGTCTTGATGCTGCGGTGCCGGCGCAGCGCGATCTCCGATACGGTCAGGCCTTCCAGCAGCAGCTCCAGTACCTCCCGCTCGTTGCGGCTGAGCTCGCCAAGATCACCGGCCAGCCTGACGTCCGGCGGAATCCGGATCAGGCCCTGGAAGACGCGCACGATGGCGTCGGACAATGCCGCAAGGGGTTCGGCCTTGCTGACGAACCCACCGAGTCCGGCATCGATCAGGCTGTTGAGATTCGTGGTGGGAGAGAGCGTGGCGAAGGCCAGCATTGGTGTGCGCGGGAATTCGCGACAGAGCAGCGTAACCAGCTCGATGCCGCCCAGGTCGCCACGGGCGAGCGTGAGATCGATGATGGCCACATCCACGGGCAAGCGGTGCAGGCTGTCGATCAGCGCACCGCTGCAACCATGGCTGGCGACGATGTCGAACCGGAGATCGCCTGACAGGTGCAGGGCGGTGCCGCGACGGACGACTTCATGATCGTCCAGGAGCGCCAGGCGAAGCCGGCGCGGTGCAGGAAATCCATTCATGCGCGGGAGGTGGTCAGCGCCCGTGGGCGTGGCCGCCATTCTGGCGCCGCTGTCGCGTCGAACATCGAATTTGTTGCGCTTTTACGACTATTCCTAAAGATCGATGTATGAGCTCCATCGATAAGAGCTGATCCATGGGCTGGACGTATCGTCAGGTTGAAAGCCGTGTGGACGCAGTGTCCTGGCGCGCTCTCGCTGGGTACAGGTGGCCTGGGTTGCAGGGCTGCCGGCACCCTTCGAGGGGGGGGGGTATTAATGTGACGCGTCACGCCGAAGTGCCTGGTCACCCGCGAGCCGAGTGGTGGGCGGTTGGCGATCTATCGCACCGACTGAGGTACGCGCCTGAGCCTGCCGGTGTCGTAGCCCATGGCCGCGATGCGCTCCACGGCGTGCTGGTAGTCGCTGTCCGACACGTGCGGGGTACGCGCCATATACCAGACATAGTCGCGCTTGCTGCGTGCGACGATGGTCTGGCCATAGTCGTCGTCCAGCCAGGCAATCACATACTCAGCCTGGATCGGCCAGACGAACTGCATGCCCCAGATCGCGCCATTGCCGTTCTTCTCCACCCGGCCAACCGGGTGCATCGACTTCTGCGGGGCGTCGAAACTGCCCTTGCGATAGGTGAAGGTCGTCTGGATGCGCCCGTCCGGCCGCAGTGCATAGCTCTCCACCGCGTCGAAGGCCTCGCGCTCCGGCCATGAGGGTATGTGGGCGATCACATACCAGTCGCCCATGAAGCGCGGCACGTCCACCGAGGGCGGGCGGGGCAGAGGACGGGTATCGCTGGAACTGCAGCCGGAACCGAACAGGCTCAAGGCCAGCAGGGGAAGCAGGGAGCGCATGCGCATGTCACACCTCAACGGGGACGGAACAGATAGTGGGCAACCAGCCACTGCTGGCCATCGTCGTAGCCGAACAGCTCGGCGCAGGCCATCCAGAACATGCGCCAGCGCTGCCACCAGATCTTCGCCGCCGCCTGGCCGTAGGTTGCGACCAGAACCGGCATCACCGCCTCGCGGGCCGCATCCTGGTTGGCCAGCCAATGGTCGGCGGTGCGCTGGTAGTGGGTGCCGTCCAGCAGCCAGCGCTGATCGAGTCGCAGGTCGCGCTGGAAATGCAGCAGGGTGTCAGCGGCCGGCATCAGGCCGCCGGTGAAGAAGTGGCGCCCCATCCAGTTGTCGCCGCCCTCGGTCTCGAACGGGTACATCAACGTGCGATGGGCGAAGATGTGCACGAACAGCGCACCGTCGGGCTTCAGCCACTGCGCGATGTGCGCCAGCAGTCGCTGGTAGTTGCGCACATGCTCGAACATTTCCACCGAGACACAGCGATCGAAGCGTGCCGTGGGCAGCTCAAGCTGGTTGACGTCGCGGGTCAGTACCTCGACGTTGTGCAGGCCCCTGGCCTGGCATTGCGCCATGATGTGCTGGCGCTGGCTGTGCGAGTTGGACACCGCAGTGATGTTGGCCTGCCGATAGCGTTCGGCCATCCACAGGGTCAGCGAACCCCAGCCACAGCCCAGTTCGAGAATCTGCTGGCCGTCGGCAAGTCCGGCACGCTGGCCATAAAGTTCCAGCATCGCCTCCTCGGCCTGGTCCAGCGTTTCGCGCCCGGTGGGGTAGTAGCAGCTGCTGTACTTCAGCCGCTTGCCCAGGCAGGCCTGGAAGAATGCCGCGGGAACTTCGTAGTGCTGGCGGTTGGCCGCGTCGGTATGCAATGCGAGCGGACTGTCGGTCAGTTCTGCGATGCGACGGCTGAAGCGCGCGGACTGTGCCTCGATACCTCCCGCCGATTCCTCATGCAGGCGTTGCGCGCACAGGCGCCGGATGCCGGCACGCAGCGCCGCATCGGGAACCAGCCCGCGTTCGGCCCAGGCGATCAGCCCGGTTTCCGCATCTTCGGCCGGATTCAGTGACGGGATCGCGCTCATGCGGAATGCTCCTTGGAAGAACGGGGGAACCAGGGAAAGAACATGGGCGTGCTGCGCTGGTAGGCACGGTAGTCGTCGCCGCGGCTGCGCAACGCCTGCTTCTCGGTGAAGGGGATACCGCTGAGATAGCGCAGGAACAGATACATCAGCAGCGGCCCGGCCCACGCCAGCCACCACAGGGGGGAGCCGACGGCAAGCAGCACATAGGTGAACCAGTGCAGCCACTCGAAGAAGTAGTTGGGGTGGCGTGAATAACGCCAGAGCCCTTCGCGGCAAGTGCGGCCCTTGTTCGCCGGGTCGGCGCGGAAACGTGCGAGTTGGCGGTCGGCCAGGCTCTCGCCGCCGACGCTCAGCAGCCAGGCCAGGGCTGCGGCGACTGTCCACGGTGTCAGGCCAGCATGGGGATTGGCTGCCACCGCAACGAAGGGCAGGGCGAACAGCACGACCAGCAGCGCCTGCGCCATGAAGAAGCCAAAGATCTTGCCCTGGTGGCTCTGCCAGTGTTCGCGCAGATAACGGTAGCGCCCGTCTTCGGGTTCACTACGGACCCGGCGCCACAGGTGCAGCGCCAACCGGCCGCCCCACAGGCCGCCGAGCAGGCCCAACGCAACCCGAGGCAACATCGCGCCATCGCCGAGCAGCGCCAGCAGCAGGGCCGAGGCACCCACGCACTTGGCCCAGAGCACGTCGACAACGCCGATGTTCTGGTGGCGGCGCTGCCAGGCCCAGCCCCAGCTCATCACCAGCACGGCATACAGCAGTACCCACAGCAGATTGATCATGACGATGCTCCGGCCAGGGAGGGCGGGGTGGTGCGAGAGCCGCGACGCGCGGTGACGCACAGCAGCGAAAGCGCGATGCTCCAGCCCGCACCCAACACCAGCAGGCCCTGCCACGTGGGTGCGGCGAAACGGACCGCATCGAAACCGCGCGCTGCGGAGAGGTAGGCCAGCGGTGCCAACAGCAGGCCGAACAGGGCCGGCAAGGCAGGGTGGCGCAGCAGGAAGCGCATCGAGGTGGTCAGCGTCATCGCGAACGCGGCCCACAGCGCCATGATCCAGGGAGGCGGCACCCAGCCCAGCGGGGCGGCGGCGTAGCGCACGGTGCCGCTGGCGGCAGCACTGGCGTCGACCAGCCATGCGCAGGCCAGTGCCAACACCATCAACCGAAGATCCAGCCGTGGTTGCGGCGACGTCAGCAGCTGGCTGCCGATGTAGAGAGAGGCTGCCAGCAACGCCGGCCACTGCCAGCCGCGCCCGGCGCCGGCCACGGCGCACACCCAGACCAGTTGGTTGCCGAGCAGATTGGGCCAGAATCTGCGCATCTCAGCTACCTTGGCCCGATGAGGCGCCCGGGCGATGCCCCGGGCGCGCCATCAGCAGATGGGAGACCCCGATCGAGCGCTCCAGGAAGCCGCCCTCGCAGTAGGCCAGGTAGAACTCCCAAAGGCGGCAGAAGCGCGTATCGAAGCCTTGCGCCTGCACGTCGGGCAACCGGTCAAGGAAGCGCTGGCGCCAGGCGCGCAGTGTCAGCGCGTAGGAGTGGCCGAAGTCCTGCTGGGCGATCAGCTGCAGGTCGCTGGACCGCGTTTTGGCGGCCATGATCGCGTTGATCGACGGAATGAAGCTGCCGGGGAACACATAGCGCTTGATGTAGTCTACGCTGCGCCGGGCCTGCTCGTAGCGATGGTCCTCGATGGTGATGGCCTGCAGCAGGGCAACGCCATCAGGCTTGAGCAGGCGCTGCAGCGTGCCCATGTAGGTGTCCAGGTATTCCGCGCCGATGGCTTCGATCATCTCGATCGACACCAGCTTGTCGAACTGGCCCTGCAGGTCGCGGTAGTCCTGCATCAGCAGCGTGACCTGGTCCTGCAGGCCGGCCGCCTGCACGCGCTGGGCAGCCAGCGCGTGCTGCTCGGCGGAGATGGTGGTGGTGGTGACGTGGCAGCCGTAGTGCTGCGCCGCGTGCAGCGCAAAACCACCCCAGCCCGTGCCGATCTCCACCACGCGATCGCCCGGCTTGAGCTGGAGCTGCTGGCAGATGCGGTCCAGCTTGCGCCGGGAGGCGGATTCCAGCGACTCGTCTTCTGTGTCGAACAGGGCGGAGGAATACATCAGGTCGGGCGACAGGAACAGGGCAAAGAAGTCGTTGCCGAGGTCGTAGTGCGCGGCAATGTTGCGGCGGCTGCCTTCACGGCTGTTGCGGCGCAGGCGGTTCCAGCCGCGCAGCAGCCAGCCACCCACGCGGGCCGGGCCGCGCTCCATGCCGTCGAGCAGGTCGCGATTGCGCACCAGCAGCCGGATCAGCGCCACCAGGTCATCGCAGTGCCATTCGCCCTGGATGTAGCTTTCACCTGCGCCCACGCTGCCTTGCGCTGCAACCTTGCGGTAGAACGCCGGGTCATCGATGGTGACGGTCACCTGCAGTTCGCCATGGGCTTCGCCCAGCCAGACGTCGCCGAGTGCATCACGCACGCACAGGCGGCCGTCGCGCATGGGGGCAAGCTGTTCCAGCAGGCGGCGGCGCAGGAAGGCATCCAAGGCGCCAGGACGCGGCAGGGCGACCAGGGGAGTCATCGAGTTCATCGCGGTTTCTCGGCAAGGGCAGGGTGGTCATGCACGGGGTTGCGCTTCAGCCACAGCCGCAGCGCGTGCCAGTGGATGGCGGCCATCACCTGCAGGGTCATCAAGGGATAGCAGGCCAGGACCCGGGCCAGCCCGCGGCCATCCAGCGCGTGCCGCTGCATGGTCTGGGTGGCATCAAACTGGCGAACGCCTTGGCGCCAGACCTGCATGTGCACGCGCAGATCATCATCCGGGCAGTTGAACCGCCAGTCGTAGTGGCAATCCATCGGCATGAACGGTGAGACATGGAAGCGCTTGTCGAACCGCCAGCGCAGCGAGGCGCCTTCGTGGGTGGCCGTGGCGACTGGCAGCACATAGGCGTGCCGTTCCTTCCAGGGCGTATTGGTGATCTCGGCGACGATGCAGTCCAGGGTGCTGCCATCGGACTGGTAGCAGTAGTAGAAGCTGACCGGGTTGAATACGTGCCCGGCGAAGCGAAGATGGGTGAGCAGGCGTACCGGGCCGGTAGGCCGATAGCCCAGGGTGGCCGCGGCACGGTCGCGCACCGCATCGGCCAGTGGTTGTGCGGGATTGCCGAAGTAGTCGCTGCGGCGGAACTCGGCCAGGTTGCGGCGATTGACCGACCACAGCCAGCGCCCGGCGAACACGGTCTCCAGCTCGTCCAGATCGAGCAGCAGCTGCGCGATCGGATAGCGGAATGCGTGGGGCTGCGGATGATGCCGTCGGTGCATCACCTGCCCGAAGTAGAGCGCGCTGGCACTCACGCTGCCACCTCGCCGGGTACAACGCTGTCACGGTGCGCGGTGCACTCGCGCATCGCGTCCACCACGCGGCGGGCGCTGCGGATGCCGTCTTCGTGGAAGCCCCAGCCCCAGTATGCGCCCGCGAACCAGGTGTGGCGGCGGCCCTGCAGCTCTGCCCAGCGCTGCTGGGCACGGATAGCGGCATGATCGTGCACCGGGTGGGCATAGTGCAGCCTGCGCAGCACCTTGGCCGGATCGATCGCCTCGCTGCGGTTGAGGGTCACGACCAGCGGGGTGTCACCGGGCAGGCCCTGCAGGAGGTTCATGCAATAGCTGACCGTACAGGGCGCGCCTGGATCCCTGGGAACGTGTGCATTCCATGCAGCCCATGCCTTGCGGTTGCGCGGCAGCAACGATGCATCGGTATGCAGTACTGCTTCGTTGGGCTGGTAGCGGATGGCGCCGAGCACTTCGCGTTCGGCCGGATCGGCGTCACGCAGCAGGGCAAGCGCCTGGTCGCTGTGGCATGCCAGGATGACCTCGTCGAAACCCTCCACGCCCGCCGCGCTGTGCACGCGCGCGCCCCACGGCATGCGTTCGACCGAGTGAACCGGGCATTCCAGCCGCTCGCGCACCCGCCAGCGGGCGCGAAGGGCATCGACATACCGTGCCGAGCCACCGCTGACTACCCGCCAGGGTGCGCGCCCGGTCATCTGCAGCATCTGGTGGTTGGCCATGAACTGGGCCAGGTAGCGGGCCGGGAACTGCATGACCGTGGCGGTCGGTGACGACCACAGTGCCGAAGCCATCGGCAGCAGGTGCTCGTCGATGAAAGCGGTGCCGTAGCGCTGGCTGCGCAGGTACTGGCCCAGTGTCGGGCCTTCGTCTTCCGCCAGCAGCAGCGGCGCATCCCGGTAGAACCGGCGCAGGTCGGCCAGCATTCCCCAGAAGCGCGGCGAAACCAGATTGCGACGTTGGCAGAACAGGCCATCCAGCGAAGTGGCGTTGTACTCGACGCCACTGCGCTCGCTGTGCATCGAGAAGCTCATGGTGGTCGGCTGCGAGGCCACACCCAGTTCTTCGAACAGTGCCGTCAGCAGTGGGTAGTGCAGGGGATTGAAGACGATGAAACCGGTATCCACCGCCATGCGCGTGCCGTCCACCTGCACGTCATGGGTGTGGGTATGCCCGCCCAGGTAATCGTTGGCCTCGAACAGCGTCACTTCGTGTTCGCCGTCCAGCCACCAGGCACTGGCCAGGCCGGCAATGCCGGAGCCGATGATCGCGATGCGCATGTCAGTACCTCGCCTTGGCCAGTACCCACTCGGGGATGGGCTTGAGTCCCCTTACCAGGCCCATGGCCGCCATTGCGCGCAGCCCGTACCAGGTCAGGTCGATCTCCCACCAGCGGAACCCCTGGCGGACGGTCCCAGGGAAGAAATGGTGGTTGTTGTGCCAGCCTTCACCGAAGGTAAGCAGCGCCAGCCAGAGGTTGTTGCGGCTGTCGTCACGGGTCTCGAAGCGCCGCCGGCCAAAACGATGGGCCAGCGAGTTGATGGTAACGGTGGCGTGGAACAGCACCACGGTGGAAATGAAGAAGCCCCACACCAGCAACTGCGGGCCAGAGGTGTGCAGTCCGGGCGCCCAGCGCTCCAGGCCGGCGCCGAGTGCGTACAGCGCGGCAGCCAGCAGTACCGGCACCGCCGTATCAAAACGGTCCAGCCAGCGCAGTTCCGGGAAGCGCGCCAGGTCAGGCACGCGCGATAGATCCGTGGCGAATGCCTCGCGGGTGAGGAACCAGCCCATGTGGCTGCGCCAGAAGCCGCCTTCGCGCGGCGAGTGCGGGTCCAGCGGTTGGTCGGCATGCCGATGGTGATGGCGATGGTGGGCCGCCCACCACAGCGGCCCACGTTGCACGCTGGACGCGCCGATCACCGCGAACACGAATTGCACCGTTCGCGATGCCTGGAACGTCCGGTGCGAGAAGTAGCGGTGGTAAAAGGCGGTGATCGCAAACATGCGCACTGCGTAGAGGGCTGCGGCGACGATCACTACCGTCCACGAGATACCTACCCAGATCACCGCGATGCAGGCCAGGTGCATCAACGCGAACGGTACGGCGCGCAGCCAGTCGATGCGTCCGGGCTCGCCAGCGGCGTGGTCTGCAGCGCTGCCGGTGTCGACCCAGCGCTTCAGGGTGCGCAGCAGGCGCCAGCGTCGGCGGGGGAGGGGCGCTACAGAGGCCATGGCGGATCTCGGCGGGTGTCGTGTCTTCCTCTACGCAGCAGTGCGCGCAATGGATGCGGCCGGCTGTGGAGAATTTCGGCTTCACTTGGGCATCACGCTGCAGCGCCCGACCAGGGGTTGCGTCCAGGCCTGTTGCCATTCGTTGGCGGACCGCTCGGCCACCGGCGAGCTGAAGCGCACCGTGACCTGTGGGTAGGTGCCGCGGGTATCGCGCAGGTTGCTGGTTCCGCGGAATTCCAGCAGGCGGCGGTCGGTGCTGGCATAGACCAGCGACAGGCGCGGCGCGATGCCGCCGTACCAGGTGTCCAGACTGACCTCGATGGCCTGGGCGTCGATGCCCTGCCAGCGAACCGGGCCGGTGTGCCGCACCTGCACCGGGAAGAAGCGCTGCCGCCCCGGCACCAGGAAAGGCAGACTGATGCGTTCACCTCGCAGCAGCGCTGGCCAATGCTGGCGCACCGCGGCGTCGAAGCCCGTGTCGATCACCGCATCCGGAGCCAGCTCAAGCCGACGATGACGCAGCTCACTGGCGGCATCTTCTTTCCAGGCGATGGACACCGACTCGCCACTGGCGTCGACGTCAGCGGTTTGCCCACTACGGCTGTCCTGCAGCGAATAGCCCCGGGCCTGCGGGCGGGCGCTGGCCGGCAGATGCTTGCGGGCGAAGGGGCGGCCATCCGGGCACTGATAGAGCACCCAGCGCTCGGCACCCTCCGATGGGCCGCGCCGCCAGTGCACTTCACGATAGAGCAGATCGCCCTGCGCCGAGGTGGCCACGCCCTCGTTGCGCAGCCAGGGCGCCGCCAGCGCGGCATGGGGCAGGCACAGCAGCAGCCAGGCAGTGCGCATGGTGTTCATCCGGTCGGGAGGCTCAGGTCATACGGCGGGCGCGGCTGCTTGGATGCACAGTGCCTGCTGCATCCAATGGCCGCCCCTGCGCGTAGAGAGGACAGACCTTCACCTGCCCGCCGCTCACGCAGATGTACCCTGACGCTGCCAGCACCCTCCTCAACTTCGATACCGCACGCACCGTGTCCAGTTCCCAGCAGCCCAGCAGCGAGCCGACGAACTGGGCCGATGACATGGACAGTGTGGCGCGGCTGCGCGACCGCGACTGTTTCATGCGGATCTATGACTACTTCATGCCGCGGCTGTGCGTGTATCTGCGTGGCCTGGGGGCACCCGACGCCGTGGCCGAGGAAATGGCGCAGGAGTGCCTGCTGCGCCTGTGGTTGCGGGCGGCCGAGTATGATGCGGCCCAGGGCGCGCTGAGTACCTGGCTGTACCGGATCGCGCGCAACCTGCATATCGACCGCATCCGTCGAGAGCGCAGCTGGATGCAGGTGCAGGCAGCGGTGGAAGACGCCGCGGCCGTGGACATGATCGAGCGCAGCAGCGCCGAGCAGTTCGCCGACCAGGCGCGCCTTCGCCAGCGCATCAACGAGCTGCCCGCCGTGCAGGCGAGGCTGGTGCGGATGTCCTATTTCGAGGCGAAGAGCCACAGCGAGATTGCCCAGGCGCTGGGCATGCCGCTGGGAACGGTAAAGTCACACCTGCGACGTGCGTTCCTGCAACTGCAGGCCAAAGTGGGAGGTGCGCTGTGAATCCGCATCACCACCTGCACGAATCCACGCTGATGAGCTATGCCGCCGGCGCGCTGCCGGCGCCGTTGAGCATCGTGGCCGGTGCCCACCTTGAGCAGTGCCCCCACTGCCGCCAGCGCCTGCGCGATGCCGAGGCGATCGGCTCGGTGCTGCTGGAGCAGACCCAACCGCCCGCGGCCGATACGCGTCGCGAGCAGTTGCGCGAGGCCATGCTGATGCAGCTGGCCTCGGACGCGCCGAGCGCCATCACCGGAACCAGGCGCCCGGTGCCGAGGGAGCGGCCCGAGGCCGATCCGGACCATCTGCCCGCCTCGTTGCATCCTTACTTCGGCGCCTCGCTCAGTGCCCTGCGCTGGCGCTGGATGGCGCCAGGCGTGCACTGCATCAGGGCTGAGCAGATGCCCTCGCTGATCATGCTGAAGATTGCCCCGGGCAAGTGCCTGCCGATGCACAGCCATGGCCGCAGCAAACTGACCCAGATCCTTCGAGGCTCGTACAACGACGCGCTGGGGCTGTTCGCGCCGGGCGACGTGGCGGACCTGGACGAGGAGGTGGAGCATCAACCGGTAACTGCACCCGGTGTTCCCTGCATCTGCGTGTCAGCGCTGGACGCGCCGTTGGTGTTCAGTGGCTGGTTGGCGCGGAAGATCCAGCGTTTCGTGAAACTCTAGCGTGGGTGCGACCATGACCGGGAAAGGTGCGTTGAGGATTCTGTTGACCGGTGCTGCGGGCCTGGTGGGGCAGGGTGTTGCGCTGGCCTGCCAGCGCTCGCCGCAGGTGGCCCACCTGACTGCCCTGGTGCGCAGGCCGGGCAGCCTGAACGGGCCTGGCAGCGAACTGATCGTCCCCGATTTTCTGCAAATGCAAGGCCGGCATGAGCAACTGGCCGGCTTCGACGCATGCTTCTACTGTGCCGGTGCGCCACCGGTCGGCACGGCAGAGGCCGAGTATCGACGCGTGACCCTGGACATCACGCTGGCGGTCGCACGCGCCTGGGCGGCGGCGAATCCCGAGGGGCGCTTTCTGTATGTATCCGGTGCGGGTGCGGATCCGCAGAGCCGGGTAATGCCGCTGAGGGTCAAGGGCGAGACCGAAGTGGCATTGCAGGCCCTGCCGGTGCGCACGGTGATGCTGCGTCCCGGCGGCGTTCGTCCGGTCCCGGGTACCGGCACCCGTCATGCACTGCTGAAGCCGCTGTACTGGGGCGGTGCGCCATTGATGAAACTGGCCGGCGCGGTTGCGCCTTCGCTGGTGACGAGCAATCTGGCACTGGGCCAGGCGATGGTTGCCTTGGCCGCCAGGGAGCATCCGCCGGGCACGGTGGAATGCGCGGACATCAATCGGATCGCCGCTGGCGCGCGCGATCCGGCGTCCTGATCTCAGTGTGGCATCGCCTCCAGCGCGGTGCGCACCGCAGTCGCCAGGTCACTGCGGGTAAACGGCTTCGGCAGCAGCGCAACGGCCCGGCCCTGGCTGCCCACCTGGTCGTGGTCGCGCGGATAGCCCGACGTGAACAGGACGGCGACTTCCGGCCAGCGCTCACGGACTTCACGCACCAGCTCCCAGCCCGACATGCCGGGCATCACCACGTCAGAGAACAGCAGGTCCACCTTGGTATCAGGGCGTTCCAGCAGCCGCAGCGCGGAGGGGCCGTCGTGGGCTTCCAATACCCGGTAGCCCAGCAGCCGCAGTGCATCCACCGTGTAGGCGCGGACATCGTCGTTGTCCTCGGTCACCAGGATGGTTTCCTCGCGCGGCGAGTAGCCCGCCAGGCCGGTCTGCGGGGTGCGCGCTTCGGAGGGCAGGGCCAGCGGTGAGCGCGGGAACATCATGGTGATGCTGGTGCCGCCGCCTTCCACCGAATCGATCAGCACGTGGCCCCCGGACTGCTTGACGAAGCCATGCACCATCGACAGGCCCAGGCCGGTGCCACGGCCAACCTGCTTGGTAGTGAAGAAGGGTTCGAAGACCCGGGCAAGCGTCGCCGCGTCCATGCCGTGGCCGTTGTCACGCACCCGCAGCATCACGTACTCGCCCGGCGTTGCGTCCGGGAACAGTGCGGCGTAGTCGTGGTCGAGGTGGCTGTTGTCGACCTCGATCACCAGCCTGCCGCCGTGCGGCATCGCATCGCGGGCATTCACCGCCAGGTTCAGTACAGAGGCCTCCAGCTGGCTGACGTCGATCTCGACGCACCAGATGTCCTCGGCGCTGCGGATCTCCAACTGCACCAGCTCACCCAGCGCACGCTGCAGCATGTCGTGCATGTCCAGCAGGCGCTCGTTGAGGTTGGCGGCCTGGCTGCGCAGCGGCTGGCGGCGCGCAAACGCCAGCAGGCGCTGGGTCAGGCTGGCGGCACGGCCGACACCCTTCAGTGCATTGTCCAGCGCACGGCTCACCATCGCTCCGGGTTCGCCCGCGCGCTCGCTGAGCAGCATGGCGTGCTCGACGTTGCCTGAGATGACCGTCAGGATGTTGTTGAAATCATGTGCGATGCCGCCGGTGAGCTGGCCGACCGCCTCGATTTTCTGCGACTGGCGCAGGGCATGCTCAGCGTGCACGCGTGCGGTGGTCTCCACGGCCTCGGAGACCACAGCGGTGACCACGCCCTCCGTATCGAGTAGTGGACGGAACGAGAAATCAAAGCTGCGCCGCCCGGTCGGGAGTTCCAGTTCCAGCGCATGCAGTGAACTGCGGCCCTGTACCGCTGCGGCCACGGCCCGATCGATCAGCGCTGCCATGCCCTCGGTGGTGCCGAACCAGACCGATTCGGCGAAGCGTTGGCCAACGACGTCCTTCTTGTCTGCCAGCACCGCGGCCAGTGACGCGTCATTGGCATCGACCACGCGTCCGGACAGATCCAGCAGCACCTGGTGCTGGAAACTGGATTCGAAGATCGCCTGCAGGCGCCGCTTGCTGGCTCGCAACTCGGCCGTGCGTGCCTGTACCTGCTGCTCGAGCAGCTGGTTGTCTTCGCGCAGGGCCAGCTCGGCCTGTTTCAGCAGCGAGACGTCGCTGCCCAGGCAGATATACCCGGCCACACTGCCATCGGCGGCATGCTCAGGCACGCAGTCCATCTGCACGAATCGTGATTCGCCGCTGCGATGGATCAGTTCGACCTGGAAGCGGGTGCGCTCGCCCTGCAGTACCCGTTCCAGGCTGGGCAGGGCGTGCTCGAAGGCGGAAATGCCGCTGACATCCCGAGCCGGCCGACCCAGCAGTTCTGCAAGGCTGAATCCATGCCAGTCCAGGAACGCCTTGTTGGCAAACCGGTAGCGATGGTCCTTGTCCAACTGGGCGATCAGCGCCGGGACGGCATCGGTCACCATCTGCAGCTGGGCCTGGCTTTCGTTCAGCGCGGCCTGCGCATTGGCCAGCTGGGTACGCTCGTGCGCCTCCTGGCGGGCGCGTCGGATCGCATCGGGCAAGCGTTGCAGGCGTTGCTTCACCACGTAGTCGCGGGCACCGCGCGTGAGTGCCTGTACCGCCAGTTCCTCGGTCAGGGTGCCGGAAACAAAGATGAAAGGCGTCTGCGGCACGCGCTCGCGCGCCAGGGCAAGTGCTGCGTCACCATCGAAGCCTGGCAGGACATGATCGGCGAGGATCACGTCGAACGGGCGGTTTTCGATGGCCTCGATGAACGCGTTGCGGGTCCACAGGCGCTCGGCCTCGAAATCGAGGCCGGCACGCTGCAGCTGGGCGCTGATCAGCTCCGCATCAAGCGCGCTGTCCTCCAGCATGAGGATGCGCAGGCGCTCGCTGCGGCGCGATCCATCACGCATTGCGCTGCCCCGAACCGTTGGGCCGATGCGGTGGCGGCTGGTTGGTGATGCCCCAGAACATGCCCAGGCCCTGGATGGCGTCAAAGAATTCCTTGAAGTCGACCGGCTTGACCACGAATGCGTTGACGCCCAGTTCGTAACTGCGCACCAGATCCTGCTCCTCGCGCGAAGAGGTCAGCATCACAACCGGGGTGCTGCTCAGGTACGGGTCGCCACGGACCTGCTCCAGTACCTCCAAGCCATTGACTTTGGGCAGCTTCAGGTCCAGCAGCACGACCACCGGGCCGCCGTGCATGGCACCGGCGAACTTGCCTTCGCAGCGCAGGTAATCCAGCGCTTCGGCGCCGTCGCGTACATGGATGACATCGTTCAACAGCTGGCAGCGCTCAAGCGCGGCCATCGTCAGCTCTGCATCCTTGGGGCTGTCCTCTACCAGGAGGATCGGCCGCAGGTCCCTCATGGGTGTTCTCCTGTGGAGCGGGGTAGGGTGAAGTGAATGGTCGCGCCCTTGCCGGGCTCGCCCTCGGCCCAGGTACGGCCGCCATGGCGGCCGATGATGCGGCGCACGTTGGCCAGGCCGATGCCGGTGCCTTCGAACTCTTCGATGTGATGCAGGCGCTGGAACACGCCGAACAGCTTGTCGACGTAACGCATGTCGAAGCCGCAGCCGTTGTCGCGCACGAAGAAGTGATCTTCGTCGTCGCTGCGGCCGTGCCCAATCTCGATCATCGCGTGCTCGCGCTCGCGGGTGAACTTGATCGCGTTGCCCAGCAGGTTCTGCCAGACCAGGCGAAGCATCGTCGGGTCGGCTTCCACCTCCGGCAGCGGCGCGAGCGTCCACTGCACGTCGCGGCCGGCGTAATCCAGCGCCAGGCTCCGGCGCACGTCCTCGGCCAGCGCAGCCATGTCCAGACGCACGCGCCCAAGCGTGGAGCGTCCCATCTGCGAGAAGCTGAGCAGGTCGTCCACCAGTGTGCCGGCGGACTTTGCTGAATCGACGATCGTATCCAGGAAGCGGCGCTCGGTCTCGTTGAGGCGGTCGCCCGCCGAGCTGCCAAGCAGCTCCGAATAGCCCACGATGTGGCGGAAGGGGGCGCGCAGGTCGTGGCTGACCGAATAGGAAAAGGCTTCCAGTTCCTTGTTGCTGCGCAGGAGCTGCTCGTTCAGTTCCGCCATCTCCTCGGCCTTGCGCAGCACGATATCGACGATGGCCGTGCGCATCTCGTGTGCCGCATCGCAGTCGGCGTCGGTCCACGGCAGGCTGCGCTGCCGCACGGTCTCTTTCCAGGCGTCGAAGGAGCTCCGCGGGGAGAGTGCGACGCCGGGCGCTGCGGTCTTGCGGGGGTCTCCCCCCCAGCGCACGGTTCGCACCACCTCCGGCCGGAACCACATCAGGTAGCTGTCATGCAGCTGCGAAATGGACACTGCCAGCAGGCCGCTGGCTACATCGGCCAGGTGCGCGGCAGGCGACCAGTCGGCGGCAAGGTGGTCGGTGCAGTAGGTTTCCTGGCCGGGCTGCCGGGTAGCCAGCCAATCGGCCAGCGCCAGCACGTCGCTGGCGGGCGGGCACTCACCCACGCGCATGCAGTCGCCCTTGTGCACGATGGCAGCCCCGGCCGCGCCGGTCAGCGACAGCAGGCTGCCTTCGTCCTGGCGCAGGGCCGCCATGAATTCTTCGTCGCCGGCCATGCGGCCCAGCAGCTTGACCAGTATCGAGCGACGCGCGACGCGTTCTTCAATCGCGAGCGCGCGCTCCTTCAGTGCAATCTGCAGCGACAGGATCTGGCCCATGAACTCGCAGGCGGTACGCACGTGGTAGGGCAGGCGGCGTGGCTGCACGGTGTGGCAGGACACCAGGCCCCATAACCGCCCCTCATGTACCAGTGACACCGACATCGACGCCCCGGTCCCCATGTTGCGCATGTACTGAAGATGCACGGGGGACACGCTGCGCAGCACGGCCAGGCTCAGGTCGGTCGGTGGCGCCTCGCGGTGGTCTTCGGCCCGCATCAGCGGGGTAGGGGTATAGTTGTTGTCCGCGATCAGGCGCACCCGGTTCCGGCGGTACAGTTCGCGGGCCTGTGCGGGAATGTCCGACTCGGGAAAGCGCAGGTCCAGGTAGGACGGCAACAGGCCATTGCCATCTTCGGCCACCACGATGCCATTCCAGCCAGCATCGAATTGATAGACCAGGGTGCGGTCAAAGCCGGTGAGCCGCCGCATGTGCGCGGCCGCAAGCCTGCACAGGTCTTCCACCGTCGCTGCCGATTCAATGCCGGTCATCAGCTCGCGGATGGCTGGATACAGTTCTTCCAGCGAACCGGGCTGGCCGGGAACCGGCGCCTCCAGCTCGACCAGAAGATCCGTGGCGGAGCGGTGCACGAGCAGCTGATGGCGGCCGTGCCCATCCAGGTGCACCGCACCGACATGCGCGCTGCTGCCCACCGTCGCCTGTTGCAACACGCCCTGGAACGGTGCCAGCACGCCGCCCAGCACTTCACTGACGTGCTGCATCAACGGTTCGCCGAGCTGTTTCAGCAGCCCGGGGTGGCTGATGGCGCGCTCGCGTACCTGCAGGGACTGCGGTTCAACGACCAGAAGCACACCGTAGGGCTGGATCGCGCCAGGGGTGTGGATCGGTTCGCGCGCGCAACGGGACAGGGCAGTGTCGTGCGCGGATTCGGTAGGAGGCGTCAAGGGCGGGACTCATGATTCGTGGATGGCTGGAACGGCCCAGCACTGCATCCGGTGTGCATGGATGGTGAAGCAAAAGCGTGCCGCCGCATACCACCACGTGAATGTGAAGGGCCTTTCATTCAAACCTGAATTCTTCATCTACGCAGCGACGGATGTACTGGAAGGCGTCTGTCGCGCCCCTGCATGCCTGCGCGCGCTCCTGGCCACTTAAAACGAGGGCATCCAGTTCCTCCCGCTCGCGTCTCCAGTATTCGGCCACACCGAGGTTGGAAGGGCGCAGGTGGCGCGCTCCGTATCCGGCATGAAGCTGCAACGCAGCGGCCATCTTCAACAGCACGGCCGCCCCCAGCGTCGAGCCCTCCGCCACGTAGCGCCAGCCCAGAACAGTCGCTTTCGAGAACACATGCGGCTGCGGTTGCCAGGCATGGGGTGCCGGCATGGAAGCGCCGAGGTCGCGAAGATCCTCCTCGATCAGCGGCAAGCGGGTCGCGCCCGGATCCTGCATCCGGTACAGCGGCGCAACAGCGCTATGGAAGTGCCATTGCACGCGCAGGAAGCAGAGGTAACGCTGGCGCGACGCGAAGATGTGTTGCTGCAACAGGTGCTGGTCGAGGCGATCGTGGGCCGCTCGGGTGTGCGCTTTCAGGGCGGCGCTGAGGGCAATGGGGTGATCGGGTTGTGCTGGCAATGTGGATGTAGGCATCGGCGCGCACCCTAGCAGATTTCGATGCAGAGACCGGTGCTTGTTTCGCGGCCAGCACATCTGCGCTGCACGCCAGCTAGACAGCGGCTGCCCTACGGTGACTGCAATTCCAACAGATGCCACGCCCGTGAACCTGCAGACCGCACCCGCGCCCCAGTACCGTATGCTCCCTGACAGCTGCCAATTTGAATTGCTGGATGTGGATGCACTGCAGGATCCAGCCAGTGGCCGGCTGCTGCACCTGTACTCGCTGGTAGCGCGTTGCCTTTCCTGCGAGACGATCTTCAAGGCAGAAGAAGGGCAGGGCCTGGTCAGCCATACTGCAGCGCGAGTGGTGCGGTGCCCCACCGGTTGCGGGCAGCAGGCGTTCAAGCCGGCCCTGCTGCGGACCTGGTGCCCACAGGCCGTGGCCCAGGCCTGAACGCTGGATCCGCGTGTCACAGCAGCCCTGGATTGGCCCGCCAGACGGCGAAGTTGAGCGCCGAGGCGAACAGGATCCAGGCGAGGTAGGGAAGCAGCAGCACTGCCGCGGCCGGGCGGGTACGCGCAAACGCGACGATCGTCGCGCACACCAACACGATCAATACAAGAATGTCGGCGAAGGCAAGCGCGCCCAGCTTCCAGCCGAAGAACAGCCAGCTCCACAGTGCGTTGACGGCCAGCTGCACCAGATAGAGCAGCAGCGCGGGTCGTGCCCCGCGCCAGCCACGTTCGCGCCAGACCAGCCACGCGGCAACCGCCATCATGGCGTAGAGCAGCGTCCACACCGGACCAAAGACGCTGGCCGGTGGCGCCCATGCCGGAAGCGTGAGGGTAGCGTAGAAGCTTGCCGCGGACGTGGACGCCCATGCCCCCAGGGTTGCCGCGACGAAGGTGATCGCCACCCATCCCAGAAGTCCGGAAACCTGTGAACTCCGCTTCATACCGTGCAGCTCCTTGATACGTATGCGGTCTGTCTACGCACAGGGGCAGCGAATGGATGCAGGCTGTCGGCCTTCAATCTGAAGAGCCGACGGCACCGGCTCCCTGGCTCGCTGGCAGCAGGGAAGGTCGCTGGTCAAACCACTCCCTTGCCTTCGCCAGGTGCCATTGGCGCTGGTCACCGTCCAGCTCGATGCCCGCACCCAGCAGCCCCCAGCGCAGGTAGAGATCACCGCGCTTGCGCTGGTCGAGCAGATCCAGCCGCGCGCGTACCGAAAGCCGATCGTTCTCGGCCTGCAGTCCATCGATGATCAGATGGCCCGGGCGCCAGCGCAGCGTCGCCCGTGCCTGCACCTGGCCGGAATCCAACAGCGACAGGGTCCAGCGCGGGTAGTCGGTACGCTCTGCGAACAGTGCAAGCAACGGCCGGGCATCGCTGAGATCCAGATCCGTGGTGGCATCGACCTGGAAGGGCGACTGCGCGTCGATGCGGCCACGCTTGAAGGCCACGCGGCCTTTCCATGCGCTTGCCCGCTCTGCGCCCGCCACCTGCACATTGCGAAGTTCGACGGTGGTGCCGGACAGATCGAAATGACGCTGATTGAAGTCACCGCGGCGCAGTGTTGCCTTCACGTCGATGTCGCCGCCCATATCCAGTCCTGCCACCTTGGCACTGGCATTGCGCCCCAGCAGCCGGGCAGTGCCATGGCCGACGCGTCCATCGGTGTTGAGCGTGGCATCGCCGCTCAGGCTGCCGGTGCCACGGAGCAGTCGCACCTGCGGCGAGTCCAGGTAGCGGTTGTAGGCGGCCAGGTCGGGAATCGTTGCTTGGCTGAAGCGCAGGTGCGCGCGGACACCCTTGCGCAGCTCCTGCAGGCGACCATCACCGGTCAGGTCCAGGGCCAGATCACGGCCGTCGAACAGGCGCACATCCTTGGCATCGGTTGGCCGTGCAGTGAATCGTGGCAGCCGGACAGCCAGCTGTGCCTGGCTGGGGCTGCCGGCCTTCAATTCGCCATGGGCGCTGGCCGTGCCCGCCAGTCGTACGCCGGCGACTTCGGCCACGGCTTCGGCGGCCGGAATGTCCACGGTGCTGCCTTCGATCAGTTCGCCGTTGCGCACGCGCAGATCCGCTTTCAGCGTGCCACCGCCGTCCAGCTGCAGCCACGGCTTGCGAACGAACAGGGCAGGGATCCAGTTGAGCGAAGTGAACGTCCATTCGCCGCGCACGGTACCGGAGCTGCGTTCCAGCAGCTGGGCGGGCTGCTGGAAGGGAATGTTCCGGCCACTGATGTGCAGATCGGCATCCACTTCGCTGCCTGAGCCTGGCTTTGGCGGCAGGCGGGCCTGCAGGCGCAGGTCGTTGGAGACATTGAGCTGCAGGGCCAACACGCCGCGATCGGGGGCGCCGTCACCCAGGTAGAGCGGCACCTGCCAGATGGCGCGGTCCCCGGGCTGCAGCTGGCCGTCGATCAGGTGCAGCGCCAGCTGCAGGCGTCCGGGCACGGGCGCGCTGGAGATCTTCGGCGTTGTGGCATCCGTGTCCATGCGCAGGCCCTGGCTGCGGGCGTCGACCTCGAGCTGGGCATGCAGCAACTTCAACTTGGCCAGACCGGGTGCCTGGTCCCGATAGTGGCGCGGATAGCTGAAGCGCGCGGTGAGATCCATGTCGCCCAACAGCTGCACGCCGTCAAAACTGGTGTCCGCATCGCTGAACGCCACCTCGGATTTGAAGAGCTCCGACGGCCCGCCGCGCAGCTGCTTGAGGAAGCCCACCGTACCCCGGCCCTTGCCAATGATCAGCAACTTGCCAAAGCGTGCACTGCGGATGCTGTCGCTGTGGATGGCGTCGAAACGGAGCGTCCAGCCGCGGTCGCTGCGCGGCGGTGGCGGGATGGCTTCTTCGACGCGGCTGATCTCGGCGGAAACCCCCGTTGCCTGCAAGCGCGGAACCCGCACCTCGCGCTGGAACAGGGGCAGCACCGCCAACCGGGCGCTGGCGCGCTCGGCATGCAGCACGTAGACCGTGTGGTTCACGTGGCCGCGCATGTGCACGTTCCAGGCGATGACATGGCCGGGCAGCAGCGTGATGGCCGGGCCGGTGGTCATCACGAACTTGTGCGGCTTGCGGTTGGTGACCTGATCGAACAGCGGGGTATTGAGGAAGATGTTGCCGGCCAGCAGGTACAGCAGGTAGATGCCCAGCAGGACGTACGCGGGAACGCGCCACCGTCGAAGCCGGTGCGGGATGTGCACGGAAACAGGAGACATCTACTGCTCTGAGGGCCGGAATTTCCACAACTATTGCGGAGCCGATGGCGGTGGCGCGTGAAGCAGCCATGGCGCAGGGGCTGGATTCTGGTAGTGTCCGGCCTGGTCACCACCACAGATCTGCAGGAGACGCATGGAGATCCGGCCCGCCCGTGCAGGCGATTTCGACGCGATGTGGGGCATGTTCAAGACGGCCATTGCGGCGCAGGATGCGCTGCCCTTTGCCTCCTCTTTTGAGGTCGAAACCTTTCGCGCGCATTGGTTCCTGTCGCAGACACCTTATGTGGCCGTTCTGCAGGGCCGAGTGGTGGGCATGTACAAGATGGGCCCGAACTTCCCTGATCTGGGGGCGCATGTGGCCAGCGCCACGTATGTGGTGGATGCGCCGGCACAAGGGCAAGGCGTGGGCCGGGCGCTGGTGGAGCACAGCCTGGAGCGGGTGAGGGCGGAAGGATTCCTGGCCATGCAGTTCAATTACGTGGTCAGTACCAATGGCCCGGCGGTGGCGCTGTACCGGAAGCTGGGGTTCGAGGTGGTGGGAACGCTACCGAAGGCGTTCCGGCATGGGACGCTGGGCTTGGTGGATGTCTACGTGATGCACCGGTTTCTGTAGACGGCTTCAGGGGCGGGCTGGTGAGCTGCTGTCCTTTCCTTGCTTGTCCGGGTCCTGGCGGTCTGCGCCACGCAGCCGAGTGGCGCGCCGCGCCAAGTGGCGCCCTCCGGGCACACTGCACTCAGCTCCATGGCTATCGGAGGATGGATCTACCTGCGCGCCGATCTCTTCCTTCCGGGCGCTCGATCAACGACGGGCAAGCGAGCAGTCAACCGTTGCGGCGCCGTATAGCACATGGTAGCGATCGAAGACTACGTGCTCCCACTTAGACGGATATCGTCTTCAGAGCACGGCGAGGAGGGCGATCGGCGAGCTGCAGCGGAAGCGAGCCGTCGTGCGTGCAGTATTCCTATCGGCAACCTGTCACAGGGGGGAGGCAAGACTCGCTGCTATCGACCCTGGGTAGGCGTCATCCTATGCCGGGAACTACGCAGCTGAGGCGTGCAACGGAGACGGCCCATACTTCTACTCTTGGCCGAATCCGGAGCACACCATCGGATGCCTGGGTGAGGGGTAGCTCCCTCTACGCCAAAGTGATATGAACCGGCACAGACTTGTAAGAGGGAGTGCCGCTTACCGGATCAATGTAGTTCAAGGGAATGAGGCAGTTTCCCTCGGGATAGTACGTTGCCACGGAGCCGCGGGAGATCTTGTAACCAATGGCAATGACGTTCTCCAGGACCCGGCCTTGCTCATTGTCGAGCGCAGTGGTTATGCGAAGCTGATCGCCTTGCTGGATGCCGCGCTCGCTCATGTCTTCTTCATTCATAAAAACAACGTCGCGCCTGCCAAACACGCCGCGGTAGCGGTCATCGAGGCTGTAGATCGTGGTGTTGTATTGGTCATGGCTCCGCAGGGTGGCGAGCTTTAGAACTGCAGAGTCGATTGGTGTCGGATCTTCAGCCAACCCTTGGAATCGGATGAACTCTGCCTTTCCCGAGGCGGTTGGCCACACCCGCTCAGTGGGAGGAAGAGGAAGGCGGAATCCACCAGGGATGCGAATTCTGGCGTTGTAATCCGAGAATTCGGGGAAGACCGCTTCAATTGCGTCGCGTATCACGTCGTAGTCTGCGATCATGTCCGACCAGCGCACCGTGCTGGACGGCAGGGTCGCGCTGGCAATCCCTGCAACGATTGCGGGTTCTGATCGCAATAGATCGGAGGCGGGTTTCAGCTTTCCGCGCGATGCGTGCACCATGGACATGGAGTCTTCGACCGTCACGGCTTGGGGGCCCGTCGCTTGCAGATCCTGCTCGGTTCTGCCCAGGCACGGCAGGATGAACGTGTTCTTTCCGACCAGCAAATGGCTTCGATTCAATTTGGTTGCAATATGCACGGACAGCTCCAACCCTCGCATGCCTGCAAAGCAAGCGTCTGAGTCCGGCAGGGCAACCGCCAGGTTGCCACCGAGGCATATGAGCGCCCGTGAGCGGCCGTCAATGATGGCCTGCATGGCAGCAACTGCGTCGTGACCGTGGTGGCTTGGGGCACGGAAACCGAATCGCTTCTCGATCCTGTCGATCATGTCTGAGCTGGGCTTTTCGGTGATCCCGACGCTGCGATCCCCTTGGACGTTTGAATGCCCCCTCAATGGGCATATGCCCGCGCCAGGCTTCCCAAAATTCCCCCTCAACAGAAGGAGATTCGCAATCTGCTGGACATTCTCGGTTCCCGTGCTGTGCTGGGTCACACCCATCCCATAGGTAACGATGGTTGCATTGGATTTGGCGTAGGCTGCCGCGACCTTGCGCAAGTCGTCTTCGGATAGGCCGGACTGGGTCACGATATCGCCCCACACAGTAGAGCGCAGATCGTCAGCAAAGGCTTCAAAGCCGTGCGTGTGCCCACGTATGAACTCGCGATCGAGGACGTTGGCGGCCTCCCCGTGGATGGCATCCATCTCAAGGAGGGCCTTCATGATGCCCTTCAGCGCCGCGGCATCACCTCCGACACGTGGCTGCAGATAGGTTGAAGCGATCTCGGTTGCACCGAAGGTCGCCATCTCCAATGCGTCCTGCGGATCGGCAAAGCGCTCAAGTGCTCGCTCGCGCAATGGATTGAATACGATGATGGGTGCGCCACGCCTGGATACTTCGTGCAGGGTACCCATCATGCGGGGATGGTTCGTGCCGGGATTGTGTCCCATGGCGATGATCAGTTCGCAGGAATCAAAATCGTCCAACGAAACGGTTCCTTTCCCGATCCCAATCGACTGAGGGAGCCCGACGCTGGTCGCCTCATGGCACATATTGGAGCAGTCCGGAAAATTGTTGGTCCCATACTCACGCGCAAAGATCTGGTACAGGAAGGCCGCTTCATTGGAGGCGCGTCCAGATGTGTAGAACTCAACCATGTTCGGGTCTGCTTGTGACCGCAGTATCTCGCCGATTCGACTGAGTGCCTGGTCCCAATCAACTGCCTCAAAGATGTCCTTTTCCGGGTTGTAGACCATGGGATTGGTTAGGCGGCCCTGATCTTCCAATTGATAGTCCGTCCATTCCAACAGTGATGTAACAGTGTTGGCGGCGAAGAATTCCGGGGTCACCCGCTTCTTCGTGGCCTCCCAGGTCACGGCCTTTGCACCGTTCTCGCAGAACTGGAAGGTCGATGTGTGCTTACGATCTGGCCATGCACACCCTGGGCAATCAAAGCCTTCTGGCTTGTTTGTCCGGAACAGCGTGATGGCTGCCTCAGGTGCCACCATCTGTTCACTGATTGCCTTTGCAGTTGCACGCAGTGCCCCCCAACCACCAGCCGGCGCGTCGTACTTACGGATGCCGGGAATGTCCTTCTCTGCCATAGCACCACCTCATGTGTCAGTACATCGATAGATGGGATATCGATAGATGGGATAGCGAACGAGAACCCCAGAAGAGCGGGAGGGTCCCGGATCGCTTGGCGCGGGGTACTTCAGGAGCCATCTGGCCCCTCCGTAGCAGGAGACTGGGCGCCACAATGTTGTTTCCATGTGATGATCCTGGATCGGACAGATTGTCCGTATGCACAGACATTTTGGCCGTTGTTTGAGCGTTGGTCGTCGGGCTACGCTGTTCGCGAATTCGATGCGGTTCTGGTGGACAGCCACCATTGGGAAGCCTTGAACAGCCCTTGAAGTTCCCTGATGGGCTGTCGGATATCCCATAGGCGCTACCCTCCTTGCACCTTCATTTATCAACGATCGGGGTCGTCGAATGCGGATGGACAAGCTCACCTCGCGTTTCCAGCAGGCGCTGGCAGACGCACAGTCGCTGGCCGTGGGCCGCGACAACAGCATCATCGAACCGG
>NZ_JAXBQT020000016.1:0-124118 GCF_047520755.2 Stenotrophomonas sp. FR010
GTCGGAGTGCGGGGACGCTGCAAGTACGTCCCTGTAAGCTTGGCAGCCGCATCCATGCGGCTGACACCCCGCACTCCGACACCGCCCCACCTCTGACAGATTCCGATGGCGGTTGGTAGGTGTCGACCTTGGTCGACACTTCTGTCAGATATCGAAATCAATCAGGGGTCAGATCCGTTTTCCTCCGGAAAACGGATCTGACCCCAAGAGCCATTCCAACAGAAGGCGGGGTGGGTCCGGTTGCGGGGGCGTGAGCGCCATGGATGGCGCGACCGAGCCCCCATGGGTGAGGGCGCTTCGCTTGCGAAGCATTGCTTCGCAAGCGCCCGAACGCCCAGCCGCCAGCGGCTGGGCCGGACTGGGGATTCACGGCGTCCCCCGCAACCGGACCCACCCCGCCTCCCTACAGGAACCCCGCTGTTGCTGTTGCTGTTGCCTCCAGCAGGTGCAGGGCTGCAAGCCCTGCCGAACAACCCCCTACTTCAAACGCAGTGCCAGGCTGCCCCCCGCACACACCACCGCCAGCCAGGCCACGCCGTGCCACCCCCACTGCGCCAGCGCCAGGCTGCCCAGCGCACCGCCGGCGGCCATGCCGATGAACATGCCGGTGAACAACAGCGCATTGAGCCGGCTGCGTGCCGGCGGCACCAGGCCGTAGACCAGGGTCTGGTGCGCCACCAGCGCCGACTGGAAGCCGAAGTCGAACAGCAGCGCACTCACCACCAGCAACGGCAGCAGCGCGGCGGCCGGCAACCAGCCTTCGGCCAGCAGCAGGCCGAAGCCCAGCAGCGCCACCGCAATCGCCAGCCGTGCCACCGCATGGCACCCCAGTCGATCAGCGAAACGGCCGGCAAACGGCGCGGCCAATGCACCGGCCGCACCCGCAATACCAAACGCACCCGCCGCCGCACTGCCCAGCCCCAGGCGGGCATGCAGCATCAGCGCCAGGGTCGACCAGAACGCACTGAAGCCGACCGCCAGCAGCGACTGGCTGGCCACTGCACGTCGCAGCTGCGGCTGCTCACGCCACAACGCCAGCAATGAGCCCAGCAACGCCGGATAGCGCAGCGTGCTGGTCGGCGCGAAACGCGGCAGTGCACGCGCCATCACCGCGCCCATCGCCGCCACCGATACCGCCGCCAGCACGAACTGCGTGCGCCAACCCCACGCTTCAGCCACCACACCACTGACCACCCGCGACAACAGGATGCCGAGCAGCAGGCCGGTCATCACCCGGCCGACGATCTGGCCGCGCTGCGCATCCGGTGCCAGCACCGCAGCGGCGGGAACGATGTCCTGCGCCAGCGTTGCCATCAGCCCGACCAGCAGGCTGGCCATCAACAGGCCCGGCAGGTGCCCGGCCATCGCGGCGGCGCCCAGTGCCAGCGCCAGCAGCGCGGACTTCAACAGGATCAGATGGCGGCGGTCGAAGCGATCGCCCAGCGGTGCCAGCAGCAGGATGCCCAGTGCGTAGCCGAGCTGGGTCAGGGTTGGCACCAGGCCGGCGGCGCGCTCACCGGCGCCAAGGTCCTGCGCGATCAGGCCCAGCATGGGCTGGCTGTAATACAGCGACGCGACCGAGAAGCCGGCACCGGCCGCCATTGCCAGCACCAATGGGGCGGAAGGCACGGTCGCCGGTGCGGCCGCAACAGACAGCGAGGGGGTAGACATGGGGGAGCCCCGTAGAGGAAGTGGGCGTATCCTGCCTGTATTCGCCAAACGTCTGTAGTAGGCTCTGGCACATATACTTCATACGCCACACGCATGAATGACCTCGCCACCGGCGCTGATCGCCTGGATCTGCTGCGCACCTTCCTGCGCATCGTCGATGCCGGCAGCCTGTCTGCTGCGGCCCTGCAGCTGGGCACCACCCAGCCGACGGTCAGCCGACGCCTGCAGGCACTGGAGCGGCAGCTCGGCCTGCGCCTGCTGCAGCGCTCCACCCATGGCCTGCAACTGACCGAGGACGGCCTGCGCTGCCAGCGTCATGCGCAGCGCGTGGTCGACGAATGGGAGTCGCTGCAGGCCGAACTGAACGGCGAACCGGAAACGCTGCGCGGACGCCTGCGGGTGATGGTGCCGCACGCCTTTGGCCAGGCGCAGCTGCTGCCGACCATGCTCGCATTCCTCGCCCAGCACCCGCAGCTGAGCCTGGAGTGGATCCTGGAAGATCGGCGCCCGGATTTCATCGCCGAAGGTATCGACTGCGCGGTCCGGGTGGGCCCAGTCGACGAACCGCGCATGGTGGCACTGCCGCTCGCGGAAGTGCCGCGCATCGTCGTGGCAGCGCCCTCGCTGGTGGACGCCACGGCGGTCAGCACGCCGGAACAGGCACAGTCACTGCCGTGGATCTCGCTGGTCACCTACTACCGCGAACGCCTGCTGCTGCATGACGCGCAGGGACGCGCGCATACCCTTTCGATCAGCCCGCGCCTGCTCAGCGACAACCTGTTCGTGGTACAGCAGGCTGCACGCGCCGGGCTGGGCGCAGCGGTGGTCTCGGCCTGGCTGGTGGCCGACGACCTCGCACAAGGACGGCTGGTGCAGCTGCTGCCGGACTGGCAGGCGCCGGCACTGCCGGTCCACGTCGTGTTTCCTGCCGCGCGCCAGCAGCCGCCACGGCTGCGCGCCTTCATCGATGCGATGAAGGCCGCGTTGCCGCAGCTGCACGGAATGCGGCCGGCACCGCGCTAGGTCACCGGCCGCATCATCCACGCATGGCGTGGATCTACTGAGGGTACGGTAGATCCACGCCATGCGTGGATTCCGTCCAACCCCGCAATCAGTCAGCTTTCGCCGCCTCTGCATTCCACGCCGCGACCTTGGCCTTGGTGTCGGCCAGCATCTTGTCCAGCGCGGCGCGGTCATACACGTTGCCGCGCAGGATCACGCTGTCGATCTTCTCGGTGGCGGCGATGTCCTGCAGCGGGTTGGCGGTCAGCAGCACCAGGTCGGCGGCCTTGCCCTGCGCGACACCACCGTAGCGGTCCATCTGGCCGAACCAGGCCGGGCCGGAACGGGTTGCGGCCGACAGCGCCTGCGGCGCGCTCAGACCCTCCTTCACGAACAGCTGCAGTTCCTGGTGCAGGGCGATGCCCGGGAAGTTGAACGAGTTGAGGAAGCCCGCATCGGTGCCGGCAATGATCGTCACGCCCGCCTCCTGCAGCAACGGCAGCACGGCCGCCACCTGGTGGTACTGCGCGTGGCGCGCCTCGATCTGTGCCGGCGTCGCCTTCGCGGCTCGGTCCACGCGCCACTGGTAGGTCGCGCGCAGGCCCGGGCCGATGTAGGCCAGGTACGGATCGTTGGCGTGGTCATCCTGGTCCAGGAAATCGAGGATACGGCCACCGTTGAGGGTCGGGGTCACGAATACGCCGCGCTTGGCGAAATCACGGTAGGCGTGCATCGCGGTGTCACGGTCGAAGCTGGCGTCGAGGCGGCGATTGGCTTCCGCGCGGTCGATGCGGCCGGCGCCGAAGTCGGCGGCGATCTTCGCTTCGTCCTTGCTGCCGGCCTTGAATGCGTAGTCCAGGTGCTCGATCGAGGCCAGGCCGGCATCGACCGCCTGCTCCACCGTCAGCGCCATCGGAATGTGGCCCGAGGCCTTGAAGCCGGCCTTGCGCGCGGCGCTGGCCGAATACAGGAACAGATCCGGCTTCAGCGTGCTGTCGGTGATCTTCACGAAATCGACCTTATCGTGCTGCAGTCGGGTGATCGCCTTGTCGACGTCGGCCTCGCTACCCACTTCGATCGTGCCCTTCCAGACCGGCTTGATGCCTTCGATCTTCGCGCCCGAGCTGAGCAGGCGCGGGCCGAACAGTGTGCCCCTGGCGATCTCGCCACGCCACTGCAGCACCTGCTCGGGCAGATCGCCGGAACAGTCACGCACGGTGGTGATGCCGTGCGCGATGTACAGCGGCAGCAGCGCCTTGTTCTCTTCGATCAGCGCCGGGCCGCCACCGAAGTGCACATGCATGTCCCACAGGCCCGGGATCAGGTATTTGCCCTTGGCATCGATCTGGCGGGCCGCGCTCCACTGGCCGCGCAGCTGCGCGTCCGGGCCCACCGCGACGATGTCCTCGCCGCGGATCACCACGCTCTGCCCGGCCCGCGTGCTGGCGTGCTCGACGTCGACCACGATGGCATTGCGGATCAGCAGGTCGGCGCGCTCGGCAGCAGATGCCGACAGCGGCGTCACCGCAAGAAGGATGGCAAGGGACAACGGGCGGGAACGGAACATGATGGACAGCATCCTGGTAGGCACGGCCAGCGTGCGGGTGGAAGGAGTAGCGGTTCAGCGCGCCGCGCCGTGCTGGCGCAGCAGGGTTTCAATGCCGGCATAGCCACGCTGGCGCGCGTGCGCCAGTGGCGTTACGCCATCGCCGTCGGCCAGCTCCGGGTCGGCACCGGCCTCCAGCAACAGCTGCACGATCTGCACATGGCGTTCACCACCGTCGCCAAGCAGGATCGCTTCCAGCAGCGCGGTCCAGTGCAGGCGGTTGACGTGGTCCACCGCCACACCTGCACGCAGCAGCATGCGCACGGTGGTGACGTGGCCGCGCTCGGCGGCCGGAATCAACGCAGTGCCCCCATAGCGGTTGGTGCTGCGCAGATCGGCGCCGTGCGCCAGGGTCATCGCCAGGATCTCATCCAGGCCGCGCGCGCCGGCATACAGGTAGGCACTGTCCTGCAGCGCATCCTTGGCATTGACGTCCGCCCCGGCCTCGATCAGTTCGCGCGCGGCATCCACGTTGTTGCCCTGCGTGGCCAGCAGCAGCGCCGTGCGGCCCTGGCCATCGCGCGCCTCCAGATCAGCACCTTCGGCCAGTGCGCCGCGCACCGCCTCGGCATCGCCGCGGCTGGCGGCATCACGCAGGCGCGCGTCTGCGTCAGCTCTGGAGCTGGCAGTGCAGGCAGGGGTGACCATGGCCAGCAGGCACAACAGCAGCGCGCGCGTGAACGGTGCAGGCCAGCCAGCAGGGCAATGGAAGCGCATCACGGTGTCTCCTTTTCTCCATCGCCGCAGGGCGATGGTCGCAGGGGCCGCGCATTGCCGGCCCCTGCCCCGCATGGTAGAAGTCGGCCTGGGTATCCAGAAGTGAAATGTTCAAATGCAAGACAGTGCCAAATCGAATAGAACCCTGTTCGAACTGGACCTGCTGCGGGCGCTGGTGATGGTGGCCGACTGCGGCAGCTTCACCACGGCGGCCACGCGCCTGCATTCGACGCAGTCCACGGTCAGCCAGAAGGTACGGCGGCTGGAGGAACTGGCCGGGCATCGCCTGCTCGAGCGCGGCCACCGCGATGTACACCCCACCGACGCCGGCCACACCCTGCTCGGCTATGCGCGGCGCATGCTCGACCTGAACGAGGAAATGGCACAGGCGCTGGCCGGCGCGACGGTGGAAACCGCGGTCCGCATCGGCGTACCCGAAGACTTCGTCAACCCGCAGACCACCCGCATGCTGGCCGCCTTCAGCCGCCGCCACCCGCAGGTGAAGCTGGAGATCAGCAGCGGCCTGAGCCGTGACCTGGCCCAGGGCTTCGACCACGGCGAGCTGGACCTGGTGCTGGTCAAGCAACGCCGCAACAGCCGCCAGGCGGTGCATTGCCGGCACGAGCCGATGCACTGGATCGACAGCCTGCGCAGCAGCTGCCTGCAGCAGGACCCGCTGCCGCTGGTCACCTTCCCGCCGCGAGGGCTGTACCGCGACGAGATGATCCACGCCGTGGAAGCGCTGGGCCTGCGCTGGCGCATTGCCTTCACCAGTTCGTCGCTGAGTGGCATCCAGGGCGCGGTGGCTGATGGCATCGGCGTCAGCCTGCTGCCGCGCCGCGCGGTCACGCGCGAGCACCGCATCATCGATGGCGAGCGCGGGCTGCCGGTGATCGACAACTACGAAATCGGTCTGCTGCATCGTGCCGATGCCGATGATGCGGTGCGGGCACTGGCCAGCGAGCTGTGGCGGCAGGTACAGCGCGAACCGGACTGACCACGGTAGATCCACGCCACGCGTGGATGCCTTTCGCGCATTGATCATCGATATCTGATCAATCTTGCCGCGCGGCGGGAATCATCGCCTCGTACAGTGCCCCCTGCTTCCGTGCTCCACGGCGCCTCGCCATGTCCGACCAACCCCCGACCCGATTCGATCCCCTGCCTGCAGCCCTGCAGACGCACCTGCAGCACCAGCGTGCACGGATCGCCTCACGCGTGGCCGCCAGCTTCCCGACGTTGCCGGTGCAATGGCCGCTGGCCGCCAGCACATTGCAGCGCGTGGTCGATGCCGAACTGATCGATCGTGACGACTGCGGCGGCTGGGAAGCGCTGGGCGTGGCGTTCGGTGACATTCTGGCCCAGCGCGTGCCGGGCCTGGCCTGGATGCAGGTCACCGATGCCTGGGGCATCGATGCGGTGCTGCGCTATGCCGACAGCAGCCTGCAGATCGGCGCCAGCACCCTGCTGCTCAAGCGCGTGGAGCAGGGCGAGGTCATCGACATCGCCCATCTGCTGGCGTGGCTGGAAGAATTCGTCGCTACCCGCGCCGACGATTACGCCTGAAAACCGCCGGGCATGGCTCGGTGCTACAGAGGTTGGCGCGGCCTGGATCTACAGCCAGCGGCCGTCCACCACCACGCGTCGCTCCACCGGCACTGCGGCCACGGCCGCCGGACCGTGATCGGCGCGCACCGCCACGAAGGTGGCCGGCAGGCCTTCGGCAATGCCGTGCTGCGGCAGCCCGATCACCTGTGCAGCATGGGTTGTGACCATGTCCAGCGCCAGCATCAGGTCGGCATCGGTGTAGAAGCCCGAGCGGTAGCCCAGCAGCGTCGCCCGCTGCAGCAGATCGCCGTTGCCGTACGGCCACCAGCAGTCACGGATGTTGTCATTGCCAGCGAACACGCGCACGACGGCATCATGCAGCGCACGCAGCGGCGGGAACGGATGATCCCCCGGCGCGTTGCTCATGATCGCTACGCCCGCCGTCGCCAGCGCCTCGCCCACCTGCAACGCGCGCGCCAGCGGCACTTCGCCCAGCGAGTAGGCATGACTGACCGCCACCCGCCCCTGCAGGCCAGCGGCCCGGGTCCGCGCGGCAATGCGCAGCAACTGGGCCAGTCCGGTTTCGCCGGGCTCGTGCAGGTGGATGTCCAGGCGCACGCCATAGCGCTCGGCCAGGCCGAACAGCAGTGCCAGCTGGCCTTCGGCATCGCCATCCAGCGTGGTCGGGTCGATGCCTCCCAGCACCTCCACGCCCGCTGCAAGGGCCTGCTCAAGCACGGCGGCGGTACCCGGACAGGACATCACCCCGGCCTGCGGGAACGCTACCAGCTGGATGCGCATGAGGCCGGCACAGCGGAGCGAGGCCTCGCGTACCGCCTCGAGATGACGCAGGCCCGTGCTGCCGTCGATGTCGACGTGGCAGCGCATGGCCACCGTGCCGAAGCTGCTGCACTGGCGGATCAATGCCTCGGCACGGTCCACCATCGGCGCGGCACCCGCTACCGCGGCCTTCTCCACCGCCAGCCGCTCACGCAGGCTGTTCACCGGCTGATGCGGGTGCCAGCGGTCGCCGACAAAACTCTTGTCCAGATGGATGTGGCCGTCGACCAGCCCGGGCAGGACCGCGAAGCCCTGCAGGTCGACGCATTCCGCCCCGTCGGCCGGCGAGGCCTCGCCATTGAGGCCACTGATGCGGCCGTCACGGATATGGAAATGCAGTGGCGCGCCGTAGCGGTCTACACCGCCACGGACGAACTGAAGCGTCATCGGAAACTCCCGGAAAGCCTAGTCATGACGCCATCCTGCGCGCCCGCGCTGCCATCGGCCAACGAAATATCTGGATGCCACATATTCACCAATCCGATGAACGCGGTTGCGACGGAGCTCGCAGCCACGCCGTGCACACGCCTGAACGGGTACCATAGGCACCTGTTTCCGCTGTGATGCCGCATGGGCCCGTCCGACCGCCACGATCGCCTCCGCCGCTGGCAGGCCGCGTCCCTGCTCGCTGCTGCCCCGATGGCCAGCCTGTCCGCCGCCGATACGGCCGCCACCGCGCCGCTGCAGGCGCCGCCGGGCCAACAGCGCATCGCATCGGCTGCCCTCGTCGAGCGGTTGCACCAGCGTGTGCTGTCCGGGCAGAGCGCCACCGCCACCCTGGAACACTGGTGCGCCGAACACGGCCTGGCCGAACAGGCGCGGGTGCGCGCGGTGCGTGTGCATGGCCAGGACAAGCCTGCCCCTGCCGATGTGCTGCAGGCGCTGGGTGCGACGCAGCCTGGCACCGCGCTGCGCTACCGCCGGGTACAGCTGGTCTGTGGCAGCCGCGTGCTGTCCGAGGCCGACAACTGGTACCTGCCGGACCATCTCAGCCCGGCCATGAACCAGGTGCTGGACAGCACCGACGAACCCTTTGGCCGCGTGGTCGGCCCGCTCGGTTTCCAGCGCCAGACCCTGGCTGACCAGACGTTCTGGCCACCGCGTGGCGAAGGCGACGACGGCGTGGTCCTGGAAGTGCGCGCGCTGCTACGCGATCGCCAGCAGCAGCCCTTCAGCTACGTCATCGAGTCGTACCTGCAACAGGCCCTGCCCTAGCCGACCGGCGCGCGCCATGACCGCGGTGTCTAGACAGCAGAAGGCCCGGCATTGCCGGGCCTTCTGTCTGCCCGCCCGATCAGCGGAACCGGTAGTCCAGCTGCAGCCAGTACTGGCGGCCATACGGGTCGTAGTTGCCGACCGGGTAGAACGGCCAGCCGCCCCCGTTCCTGTCCGCCGGCGGGCGGCTGTCACGCAGGTTGTTGACGATCACGCCCACCGACAGGTTCTCGCCGAACTGGCGGAACACGCTGGCGTTGTAGGTCATGTACGGCGCGATGCGGCCACTGCCATCGGTCTTCGGCAGTGAACCGAAACGATTGCCGTACAGCGTGGTGGTCCAGTCGCCCTGGTTCCAGGTGATGCTGCCATTGGCCTTGCTGCGCCACTGGTAGTCATCCAGTGAATTGCGGATGTCACGCTCCGGATCATCGGAGAACTGCCGGTATTTATGCTCCAGCACCACGGTATAGGCCAGGCGCGTGGTGAAGCGGCCATAGCGGCCGGCGTCGAAGCGCCAGTTGCCTTTCAGGTCCAGGCCGCGCACCGACTCGGAGGCCGCGTTGATCGGATTGATCAGCACGCGGGTTACCTGGTCCGGCTGCACCGTGGCATTGGACGGGTTGCGGATCACCCGCGACAGCGCGTCCTGGCACAGCGGTGAACTGATATCGCGCGCTTCGCCACCCAACGTGCGTCCCAGGCGGCAATCGGCTTCATCACGAAGAATACGGCTGGTGTCGAGGCTGGTGACCTCATTGTCGATGCGGATGTCGTAGTAGTCAGCACTGAAGTCCAGCCCGGACAGCGGCAACCAGACCACGCCGAACCCATAGGATTTGGCGGTTTCCGGCTGCAGCTGTGCGTTGGCACGGTTGCTGTAGTCGATCGACAGGCCGTTGTAGTCGCAGTTGTCGTACGACTGGCCTGCAGTACGGCAGCGCCAGTAATCGGTCATGCCCGGGTTGTAGCCGCGGGTCTCGGTGGCAAACACGTAGTTCATGTCCGGCGCACGGAAGCTGGTCGCAGCAGAGCCGCGGATCAACAGGCTCTCGATCGGGCGGAACTCGACGCCGAAGCTCCAGGTCGCCTTGCCGATGTGCTCGCCGCCTGCGCGGTACTGGTCGTAGCGGCCGGCCAGCGTGGTGGTCAGCGATTGCAGCAACGGCAACTGCAGTTCAACGCCGGCCGCATAGCGATCACGATCACCGCCGGCACCGATACCGGCGCTGGTGTTCCAGAACTCGCCGGTGCCCAGGCGCGGGTCCGGGCGGTTGCGGTAGCCCTGGCTGCCGGCCTCGACCACCGCCGCCAGCGCAGCATCGCCGCCCGGCAGTGCGAACAGGCGGCCATTGACGCTGGCGCTGAAGGTCTGCAGCCACGCCGCGTTGCGACTTTCCTGATAGTCGGACAGGCCCTCGTACTCGTTCGGAGTCAAAGGCTTGAACAGGCGCACCGGGTCCGGCGCATAGACCTCCACGCCATTGCGCACGCCCAGCTTCGGGCCCAGCAGGTACTCGTTGATGCCGGCCAGCAGCACCGGGCGACGGGTGCGGTTCTCGTAGCGCGAACGGCTGTAGACCGCCTCGTAGTCCCAGCCGCTGTCGCCGATCTGGCCGCGCGCGCCCAGGTTGAACGACCACGAGTTCTCCAGGAACCGATTGGCATTGCGCGGCAGGCCACCGATTTCCTCCGGCGCGAAGCGGCGGTACCAGCTCTCCAGGTTCCCGCTGTTCTGGTTGTAGAAGTAGTTGCGTGACGACGTCCAGGTCGGCGCACGCGTGTTGTTGTAGATGCGCGCGCTGCCCACGGCGACATCGGCGAACAGGTCGGTGGTGTCGTTGACGTGGAAGGTCAACAGGCCATAGCCATTGAGGTTGCGCTTCTGGGTCTGCACGGTCCAGTAGCTGGCGGCGGCCTCGTTGCTGCCGCAGTACCAGCCCTGGCGCGGGTTGTTGGCACGGAACACGCTGCCGCCATAAATGCCCGACGCTGCGTCGCAGCCGCTCACGCCCGGATCGATGTTGCGGCCGGTGGCAGCATTGCGGCGATAGGCGATCGCGGTCGCCTGCGGCGCCTTGCCGGCCGGATCATCGTCCAGTGAATCCATGAAGTCGCGTTGGCGCGCGTGGATCGCCTTGCGCACGTCGAACTCGAAGCCGAACAGCGCATCCCAACGCTCGCCGGAACTGCCACCGACCACCTGCGCCCGCTGGTTGTCACCCCCGCCCTGCTGGGTGCCGCCGGCGCGCACGTTCACGTCCACGCCTTCAAAGCGGTCCTTGAGGATAATGTTGACCACGCCGGCGATGGCATCGGAGCCATACACCGCCGACGCACCCGCGGCGAGCACCTCGATGCGCTCGATCAGGGCGCTGGGAATGTTGGCGAGGTTGACCACGTTCACCGAGCCCTCGTAGGCCAGCGGGTAGTCGGCCTGGCGGCGGCCGTTGACCAGCACCAGCGTGCGGTTCGGACCCAGTCCACGCAGGTTGATGGTGTTGGCGGCCGGTGTGAACGTATTGCCGAAGTCCTCGCCCTGCACGTTGCCGGTGTTCTCGGTCAGCGCGCTCAGCGCGTCGAAGGCATTGCGGTAGCCCTGCGCATCGATCTGCTCGCGGCTGATCACCGTCACCGGCGAGGGCCCCTCGACACTGGCACGGGGAATGCGCGAGCCGGTGACCTTCACTTCCTGCAATGTGGTGGGTGCGCTTTCCTGCGCGAAGGCCGGCAGCGAGACCAGCATCAGGGACGACAGCGCGAGCACCAGCGGACGCGGGCGCAACGCCTTGTGGGAGGCGGACATGGGCTTCCTGGGGGAGTGGGCGGGTGGTACGGGGGAGCCGTGGCCTGTGCGGCACATAACGATCCCGTAACGAAAGTGTCCTGAATGGGTGGTTTCAACGGAAATGACCAGCCCTGATGGGCTTATGCCTGAACCGAATCAGACCCCCGGCTCCGCTCACCGCATTTTTGCAATGTTTTGAATGGTGCAGGGAGGCGGGCACGGCCATCGTGCCGGGGATGATGATCCCGTATCCCACCTCGCTTCTCCCCCCGTTGCGGCCGGTGCTGCGCCGTCACCTGCTGCAGCTGCAGGCCGCACCGGTCACCCTGCGCCCGTTCCAGCGTACCGACCTGCCGCGCTGGCGCCTGTTCGATGATCGCCGCCGGCGCGGCCGACGCCATCCGGCGGGTATCGACGAGGAAGCCCGCTTCCTGGCCCACATGCACCGCTCGCGGCTGGAGCAGGACAACGATCAGCTGATGCTGGGGGTATTCGATGACGAGCACGGCACCGTGCTGGACCAGTTGCATGTCCGCCTGCAGTGCTTGCATACGCGCTGCGCCGAGCTGCTGTCGCTGCAGCATTGGCACCCGCACGCGGATGCAGCGCTGCGGGCGCTGTGCCCGTTCCTTTTCGAGGATGTGGGCGTGCACCGCCTGTTCGTGATGCTGCCACCGGACTGCAGCAGCCCGTTCGCCACTGCACTGCACGCCTTCGGCTTCGAACAGGAAGGGCTGCTGCGCGACCACCACCTGGATCTGGACGGTTGGCAGGATCGCCAGCTGCTGGCACTGACCGCGCCGGTCTGGCGCAGCCGCCAGCACCCCGAGAGTTAGCGGACCCGCTCCAGCGATGCACCTGCGCCGGTCAGCACTGCGCAGGCGTGGTCCTGCAGCTCTTCAGCGCTGGCCTCGTTGCCGGTGCCGGGGTCCACACGGGTGGCCAGCAGGATGAAACCCGGGCCACCCTGCACCGGATCCCGTCCCGCCACCACCAGGCTCCACTGGCCCACGTCGTCCACGCCGGCGAGGTCATAGGCCAGCAGATTGAGCGGATTGGCGGTCAGTTCCGCGCCCGGCAACAGGCGGGCCTGGTACTGATGACCGCGCAGCGGCACCGGCAACGGTGACCACTGGCTGCCCAGGGCAGCGGCATGCACGTCCAACGCCTGCAACACGTCGCCACGCAGGCAATCCACGTGGATATGCAGCTGGTGCTGCGAACGGCCGTGCGGCGAGTTCAATGCCAGGCTCGCGACGTTGCGCGGCAGCGGTTGCCGCAAGGCTTGTTCGGTGTGGCTGCGCGCCTGCCAGGCCGCAGCGAAGTAGTTCGGCGCCCCACGCTGGTAAAGACCGCGGTTCTCGATGCCACTTACCTTGTCCAGCGGCATCAGCAGAAACTGGTAGTCACCGTGTGCATCCTTGACCAGCACGTCACGGCGGCCGGCTGCCGTCTCCACCCGCAGGCAGCTGCCGCGCGGGCCGTCAGCTGCCTGGCAGTCACGCTCGATCAGACGCCACAGCGCATCGGAATGGACGGGCGGCAGAGGCGGCGCGCTCGCACAGGCGGACAACAGCAGCAGGGGCGACAGCAGCAACGGGCGCAGGGACACGGCGGCGACTCACGGAACAGGCACGGCAGGCGGCGCCGCGCTGCATTCTAGCCAGTGCGGTGCTGCAATCAGTAGGTGCCGAACGGCACTTCAACCACGATCGGAGCCACACCCTCGCCCGCCTGCAGGGTGTAGCGGTCCAGTGCGCCATCATCTTCGGCGTGCGGCTGGCGCTGGAAATGCAGGGGATAGCGCTCATCCCCCAGGCGCACGGCACTGCCATCGGCCTCCAGCGCGGCACCTTCGGGAATCAGCAGCCCACCCAGGTCGCTGTAGGCCCCCGGCACATCGGTGAAACCATAGTCAGCCAGTTCATCCACGCGCTGCATCGCATAGACATGCGGCAGGTAGGGGCGTGCCGGGCTGCGGCCATTGCTGAGGTCGGTCACCCAGGCCTGTGGCAGGTGGTATTGCTCGCGCAGTGCGGCCACGCCCAGCGACGGGCTGGCCACCTGCAGGCAGCACACCGCGCGCTTGCCCTCACGATCGACAATGGCGAATCGATCGCCACGAGTGGCGGCCTGCGGCAGCATCGCGAACGCCAGGTTGCGCTGAGCGGGTGCATAGCCTGCCTCGGTCTGCAGGTTGCGCCAGGCACCGAACACCGGCGCTTCCGCAACGGCGTCCGGCGCCGGCTCGATGGCAGAGGCGGCAAACGCCACGCCCAGCACCGACACTGCCAGTACCCTTCTCGCCCTGCGCTTGTCGCGCAAACTGCCTGCCGTCATAGCGTATCCAACACCTGCACCGGAATGGCCCGGCCTGCCCGCTGGCGCGCTGCCAGCCATCCCTGCCACTATGCAATGACCACGCTGTGCCGGCAATGACCGGAGTGCTGACGCCTTTCGCGCGACGGGTGCTATCGTTCCGCCCATCTTCCCTGCGCAGGAGCGCTCGCATGTCCGCCTTCCGTCTGTCCCTGCTACTGCCTGCGTCGGCCCTGCTGCTGTCGGCCTGCGTCAGCACCCCTGGCCCGCAGGTCAAGGGTACCGGGCACTGCGATGCCAGCCAGCTGGGCTGGGCGATCGGCCAGCCGGCCAACGAACCCAACATCCGCCGCCTGTCCCGCGAGAGCGGCGCCGGGCTGGTCAACCCGATCGGCCCCAGCACCATCACCACCAAGGACATCCGCCAGGACCGCCTGCGCGTGTTCGTGGACAAGGACAACATCATCACCGCTACCCGCTGCGAGTAAGCGCCGCCTCAGTTTTCGTAGAGCCGAGCCCACGCTCGGCTACTCTGCGGTCGGGCCACGCGAGAACCCGAGTCGAGCATGGCTCGGCTCTCCAGGGCTCAGGGTTCGGTATACCCCGCGCAGTCCGGCAGCGCCTGGTCGGGGTTGAACACCCCATCACTGAAGCAGAACAGCCGCGTGTAGCTGCACGCCGGGTCCTGCTCGGTGCGCAGGTCCTTCTTCTTCAGCGGGCCCCTGGCCAGCGAATCCTCGAAGCGCGAAACACCCGCCGGGAACCGGGTCGCCACGGTCTGGTAGCGCAGCACCGGCATGCCCTCGGCCACCGGATCCAGCCCGAGCTTGGCCGAGAACCCGTATTCGTCGTGGCAGGCGCCTGCGCGCTGCTTCATGTCCTGCTCGCTGAAACAGGCGCGGATCATCGCATTGCCCAGCCATGGCACGGTCAGCACGTCGTCGTCCACTTGGATGTCGTCCTGCAGGTGGCGCACGCGTGCCAACTGCAGCGTGGACGCGTCCGCACTTCCACCGGAGTACATGGTGCTGAACTTGACGATGCCGCCTACCAGCACATTCTGGCGGGCGCGCTGCTGCGGGTCGGTCACTGTTTCGTCGCTGCCCACGCCCGGCGCCAGGCGCACGATCCACGGCCACAGTGACAGGTCGGCTTCCTGCGGCACGTCGATGCTGACGTGGTAGGTGTGTGGCTTGCCCTGGCCCTGCACCTTCTCAAGCACTTCCAGCACGCTCGGCCGGTCACCCTCCTCGGCGACCGGCTGCACGCGCACGCACCAGTTGCCGTCCCGCGTGCAGTCATAAAGCCCCGACGGTCCAGTCTCACTCGCGATCAGCACCTGCCCCAGCGGTTCCATCACGTTGCCGGCGGCATCGCGCTGCTGCGGCAGGATAGAAGACTGTGCCAGCACCAGCAGCGGGGTCGCCAGCAATGCAGCGCACAGGGCGGCGCGGACGGGAATGGAAGGCATGTGCGGCTCCTGTGGCTGGGATTCCGATGGTAACCGCTACCCGGACGGCGTCGGGCCTGCCCGGCATCGCCCTGGTAGCGTCGAGCCATGCTCGACTGCCCTTTCCGTCCTCAATGCCCACTGCAATCGCAGCTGCCCCACCCCTTCGCCTTCGAGGTCTGGCCGATGCCCGGGTTGAACGTATTGCTCGGGTCCAGCTGCTTGTAGAACCCGGCCAGCGCCGGCTTGGCCGGGTACAGGTGGCCGACGTTGTGCTCGGCCGGATACTCGGCGCCACGCTTGTCCAGCAGCGCCCACATCGCATGCTCGATCGCCATCGGGTCTTCGCCCTTGCGCGCGATGTAGTCCTGATGGAACACGTGGCACAGGAAGTGCCCGTAATACAGCTTGTGCAGCAGACGGGCGTCGATATCAGGTGGTAGCTGCTCGAACCAGTCGGCGTCGTCACGTCGCAGCGCGATATCCAGCGCGACGATGTCCTGCACCTGCTCACGATGCACTTCGCGGTAGCGCACCGCGGCACCGGCTACGGCGAAACGATGCAGGAACGCCTTGCGCCCCTCCTCGGCCGTGCAGTGGAAATAGCCGCCTTCGTGGCCAGCGAAGAAATCGCGCAGCCAGGCTTCGGTTTGCGCTGCGTCCTGCGCGGACACCTTCAGCAGCAGGTGATGCTCATAGCGCTGGCGGAACTCACCCATGCGCTTGGGCAGGTGCGAGGGCAGCAGGCCGGTCAGCACCTGCATCACCCGGTCGGTCACCCCGCGCAGGCCCAGCCGTTCGAACCAGCCATCGATGCGGCTCTTCAATGCGAACGCCGCGGGCACACGAGAGGTACCGAGGCGATCAATCAGCAGGAAGCTGTCCTTGCCGTAGCGCTCGCCGATGTCATAGGCATCGCGGTGAATGTACTCGCCCGCGATCGGCAGGCGCTCGAAGCCGGTCAGCAGCTGGCGGCGGATCGCGGTGAGGCTGTCGGTGCGGTTGCTGCCGATGTAGAAGACTTCGGCGGCCTCCTTTTCGAAGGTGTCCAGGCGCACCGCGAACACCGCCAGCTTGCCCGCGGACCCGGCCGCCTCGAAGTGGCGGCTGGGATCGGCGTTGAAACGTGCGGGGGTATCGGCATCGACCTTGCGTACTTCCTCGGCATAGCGTGGATCGGAAGCCGCACGGCCGTCGCCATCGCCCACGTCGGCGGCCGTGTAGTCACCGGCCTGCAGGCGCTGCAGGATCTGCTCGGGCGTGTCACCCAGCGCGATGCCCAGATGGTTGACCAGCTGCAACTGGCCCTGCGCATCGACCTGCGCATACAGCGCCAGCTCGGTGTAGGCCGGGCCACGTCGCACCAGCGCGCCACCGGAGTTGTTGCAGATGCCGCCCAGCACCGAGGCGCCGATGCAGGACGAGCCGATCACCGAATGCGGTTCGCGACCCAGCGGGGCCAGCGTCTGCTCCAGGCGGTCCAGCGTCGCGCCAGGCAGGCACAGCACCTGCCGGCCTTCGTTCAACAACTGGATGCCGGTCAGGCGCAGCGTGCTGACCAGCACGATCGGCCGGCCATAGTCATCGCCATCCGGGGTCGAGCCGCCGGTCAGCCCGGTGTTGGCCGCCTGCAGGATGATCGCGGCGCCGCCCTGCACCGCTGCCTGCAGCACGCGCCACAGTTCCAGCAGCGTCCCCGGACGCACCACCGCCAGCACTGGGCCATCGCCGAAGCGGTAGCCGCGACGGAAGCGCCGCGTGGCCTTGTCGCCGGTCAGTACATGGCGATTGCCGACCGCATCGCGCAACTGTGCCAGCACGGCGTCGTGGCCGCTCATGGCAGGCTGACCAGCGAATCGCGGCCGATGTCGGCGATGCGGCGCGCACCGGTCAGGGTCATCGCCACGCGCATTTCCTTGGCGATCAGGTCCAGCAGGTTGGCCACGCCGGCCTCGCCCTGCGCGGCCAGCGCATAGATGAAGGCGCGTCCCAGCAGCACGGTATCGGCCCCCAGCGCCAGCATGCGCACCACGTCCAGGCCAGTGCGGATGCCGGAATCGGCGAGGATCTTCAGATCGCCCTGCACCGCATCGGCGATGGCCGGCAACGCACGCGCGGTGGACAGCACGCCGTCCAGCTGGCGGCCACCGTGATTGGAGACCACGATGCCATCGGCACCGAACTTCACCGCATCACGTGCGTCATCCGGGTCGAGGATGCCCTTGATCACCATCGGGCCCTTCCAGAATTCGCGGATCCACTCCAGGTCCTTCCACGAAATGGAGGGATCGAAGTTGCTGCCCAGCCAACCGATGTAATCCTCCAGCCCGGTCGGGTTGCCGCGGTAGGTGGAGATGTTGCCCAGGTCATGCGGGCGGCCGAACAGGCCCACGTCCCACGCCCAGTGCGGATGGGTGATGGCCTGGCCGATGCGGCGCAGCGAGGCATTCGGGCCGCTCATGCCCGAGTGTGCATCGCGGTAGCGCGCGCCCGGCACCGGCATGTCCACGGTGAATACCAGCGTGGTCACGCCGGCGGCCTGTGCACGCTCCAGCGCATTGCGCATGAAGCCACGGTCGCGCAGCACGTACAGCTGGAACCACATCGGCCGCTGGATGGCCGGTACCACTTCCTCGATCGGGCACACCGACACCGTGGAGAGGGTGAACGGGATGCCGCGGCTGTCGGCCGCGCGCGCCGCCTGTACCTCGCCGCGCCGCGCATACATGCCGGTCAGGCCGACCGGCGCCAGCGCCACCGGCATCGCCAGTTTTTCGCCGAACAGCTCGGTTTCCAGGCTCAGGTCGGACATGTTGCGCAGGATGCGCTGGCGCAGCGCGATGTCGGACAGGTCGGAAACGTTGCGCTTCAGCGTGTGCTCGGCATACGCGCCGCCATCGATGTAGTGGAACAGGAACGGCGGCAGCCGGCGTTCGGCAGCAGCACGGTAATCGGTGGAGGCGGAGATGATCATGGGGTCAACCGTAGGGGGAAGGCAGGCGCGAGGCCCGCGCACGCCGGGCTTCGTTGTCATCGAGGGTGCGCAGTGTGGTGTGCACGAACTCGAGGTGGGCATGCGCGGCGGCGCGCGCGCGTTCGGGGTCGCCGGCCAGCACCGCATCCATCATCTCGCGGTGCTGGTCGGACAGCGGCGAGAAGGTCCTCGCCGAGGTGTAGAGCTTTTCGCGGCTCTGCGAGATGTTGGTCTGCAGCAGTTCGAACAGCCCGCGCATCACCTGCAGCAGCACCAGATTGTGCGAGGCCTCGGCGATGGACAGGTGGAAGGCCGCGTCGGCCTCGGCTTCGCCGGTGGGGTCGTCCTTGCCGTGCGCGTCCATCATGGTCTGGAAGGCCTGTGCGATGCGCGCGCGGTCCTCGTCGGTGGCACGCAGCGCCGCATGCCAGGCGGTGGCACCTTCCAGCGCGTGGCGGATCTCCAGCACGTCGAAGCGGTATTCCGGGTCGCCCTGGAACAGCGGCAGGTACGGCGCCAGCGGTTCATCCAGCGCCTGCCGCGCGCGTGCCGCAGGCTCGGCCACGTAGGTGCCGCCACCGACCCGTGCGGTCAACAGACCCTGGCTGGCCAGCTGCGCGATGGCCTCGCGCAAGGCCGTGCGCGAGACCCCCAGCTGCACCGCCAGGGTGCGCTCGGCCGGCAGCCGGTCACCCGGCTGCAGCCGTTGTTCCTGCACCAGGCCGCGCAGCTGCGCGGCCACCTTGTCCGAAATACGTTGCGTGCTCATGGCGCCATTGTGGCCCGAAGCGCGCAGCGGGTGGTCGGCCAGCCGCGCATGGCTCAGGGAATCATCCAGGTCAGCCAGTAAGCCTGGGCCAGGGTGATCAGGCCGACCATCGTGGTGAAGATCAGGCTGTGCTTGACCGTGAAGCGGAACAGATCCGACTCCTTGCCGGCCAGGCCGACCGCCGCGCAGGCAATGGCGATCGACTGCGGCGAGATCATCTTGCCGGTGACACCGCCGGTGGTGTTGGCCGCTACCAGCAGCACGTCGGACACGCCGATCTGCTGTGCGGTGGTGGCCTGCAGTGCCGAGAACAAGGCATTGGACGAGGTGTCCGAACCGGTCAGGAACACGCCCAGCCAGCCCAGGAACGGTGAGAAGAACGGGAACGCGTCGCCGGTATGCGCCAGCGCCAGGGCCAACGTGGCAGACAGTCCCGAGTAGTTGGCGATGAAGGCGAACGCCAGCACCATGCCAATCGAGTAGATCGGCATGCGCAGCTCACGCACGGTCTCGCCGAAGGTCTGCAGCGCCGAACGGACCGGCATGCGCAGCGCGATGATGGCGATCAACGCGGCCAGGATGATCGAGGTACCGGTGGCCGAGAACCAGTCGAACTTGTAGATGGCTTCATAGCTCAGCGGCGCAGCCACGATCGGTGGCATCTTCTGCACCAGCTGGTCCAGGCCTGGCACCGGGATCTTCAGCACCCAGCCTTCCAGCGGGCCGCCCGCCGCGAACAGCGACTTGAACGGCTTGATGCTCCACAGCGTGACCATCGCGGTGAGGATCAGGAACGGCGACCATGCCCTGGCGATCTGGCCGACGCTGTGGAGCGGTGCCTCCAGCGCCTGTGCGGCCGCCTCGGCGCTGGTTTCGATGTCGAAACGGAAGATCCGTACCGGCTTCCAGCGGCGCAGGAACAGGGTCAGGCACACCAGCGACGCCAGCGAGGCGGTGATGTCCGGCAGCTCCGGGCCGATGAAGTTGGAGGTCAGGTACTGCGCGATGGCGAACGAGCCACCGGCCACCAGCACCGCCGGCCAGGTTTCCTTGATGCCGCGCCAGCCATCCATGATCGCCATGATCCAGAACAGCACGATGATGGTCAGGAACGGCAGCTGGCGACCGGCCATCTGGCCGATCTCGAATGCATCCAGGCCGGTGACCTGCCCGGCCACGATGATCGGAATGCCCATCGCGCCGAACGCTACCGGCGCGGTGTTGACGATCAGGCACAGGCCGGCGGCATACAGCGGCTTGAAGCCCAGCCCGACCAGCAGCGCCGCGGTGATCGCCACTGGCGCACCGAAACCGGCCGCACCTTCCAGGAAGGCGCCAAAGGCGAAGCCGACCATCAGCATCTGCAGGCGCTGGTCTTCAGTCACGGACAGGATCGAGGCGCGGATGATGTCGAATTGCCCGGTCTTGACCGAAACTTTGTAGAGGAACACCGCACCGATGATGATCCACGCGATGGGCCACAGGCCGTAGACGAAACCGAAGCCGGCCGCGCCCAGCGCCTGGGGCAACGGCATGCGGTAGAACAACAGGGCCACGCCGAGTGCGATGGCCACGGTGATCGTGCCGGCCAGCCAGCCCTTCATGCGCAGCACGGCCAGGGCAACGAAGAAGAACGCGATCGGCAGCAGCGCGATCAGGCTCGACAACCACAGGTTGCCGGCGGGGTCGTACAGGTGTTGCCAGGGGTGCATGAAGACTCTCGACTGGAAACGGAAGGAGCCCACCGCAGGCGGTGGGTCGCCGTGGCCGTCGATCATTGGTATTACCATTAATGATTGCGATCAGACCACTTGCAGCGGATTTAACCGCTACTCCGACAAAGAGCCTATTAGACCATAGGGCTAGCCCTTTATTGGTCTGACCATTGGAGCCTTCATGGTGGTGCCGGCCGCTGGCCGGCAACTCGACCTGCCCTACGAGATCCGTTTCTCCAACCGCCGCATCACCGCCAGCACCAGCACGCACAGCACGCTGACCCCGATCGCGATCACGTACTTGCTGATCCCCACCGCAATCCCGATCGCCGCCGCCATGATCAGCGAACTGGCCGTGGTCAAGCCGCTGACCTGGTCCTCGCGTGAGCCGCGCAGAATGGTGCCAGCGGCCACGAAGCCGACGCAGGCCACCACCGCTTCGATCAGGCGCACCGGATCAACCTGCAGCAGGTCGCGGTAACGCTCCTGCTGGAAATGCTCGGCCACCGAGTCGCCGAGACCGACGATCAATGCCGCCGCTCCGGCAATGAGCATGTGCGTACGCAGGCCGGCGGCGTGCTTGCCCATTTCCCGCTCGACACCGAGCACACCGCCGAACAGCATCGCTGCGGCTACGCGCAGCAGGATCGAGACATCCTGGGTGAGTTCCATGGGCAAGCTCCGGAATTTTCCCGCAGCGTCGCGCGGCGATTGTGGGACGGCGGTGAAGGCCATGGCACGCCTTCTTCACCGCCCGCTTTCATCCACGCATGGCGTGGATCTGCGGGCCGCATTCGCTCACTGCGCGAGGTAGCCACCATCGATGGCGTAGTACGTGCCGGTCGCGAACGAGGCATCGTCGCTGGCCAGCCAGGCTACCAATGCGGCCACTTCCTCCGGCGTACCCAGCCGCTTCAACGCGTGCCGCCCTTCCAGCGTGGCGCGCACCTTCGGGTCCATCTTCTCCAGCAGTGGCGTGCTGATGAAGCCCGGGCCGACCGCGTTGACACGAATGCCGTCGGCCGCATGCTCCCAGGCGGCGGTCTGGGTCAGCCCGACCACGCCGTGCTTGGCCGCCACGTACGCAGTGGAACCGGCATAGCCCACCTGGCCCAGGATCGAGGCCATGTTGATGATGCTGCCGCCCGTGCCGGCCGCGCGCATGGCCTGGATCTGCGCACGCTGGCACAGGAACACGCTGGTGAGGTTGACATCGATCACGCGCTGCCAGCCATCAATCGGATAGTCGCCGCTGCTGGCCGCCGGCCCGCTGATGCCGGCGTTGTTGACCGCCACGTGCAGGCCGTCGAGTTCCTTGATCGTGCACTGCACCGCTGCCTCCACCGCCGCCTCGTCGGTGACGTCCAGCGCGATGCCGATGGCCTGTGCACCCGAATTGCGCAACTGCGCCACGGTCGCATCCACCGCATCCTGCTTCAGGTCCCAGACCGAGATACGGGCACCGGATGTGGCCAGTGTCTGGGCCACGGCCAGGCCGATGCCCGACACGCCGCCGGTCACGATCGCGGTCTTGCCGGTCAACTGGTAATCAATCATCTCCATTCTCCATCGGTGGGGGTATCAAAGTGGCCTGCAACAGCCAACCCACCCACCCTACGCGCACGCCCGTGATGGTCGGGCTGACATCGCATCTCCAGATCGTTCCAGCCATGAAACCTCAACCGCAGTTTATGTATGGAACTACGTACGGATATGCGTGCAAAACGCCGGCGTATGTTCTTCGGCATTTTCACTTTGGCCGTAATCGCCAATCGTTTTGACCTTATCGAAGTCAAAAGCGCGCGAATCGCGGCGACAATGGGAAACGCTTCCAGATTCTTCGACACATTCAATTCAACCTGTGTTTGCGCAGAGCGATGTCCCGATATTTCACTTTTGCTGATTACCGCCAGTTCGGCGAACGCCATGGCTACGACTACCGGATCGAAGGGAGTGAACTGCGCGACGACCAATGGGCAGGGCGTGGCGACGTCCACGAACAGTCACTGCGCGGTGGCCTGGGCCTGATCGCCTCGGACGTGCACAACCGGTTCACCTACACGGCCACCGCTGTGCACGGTGCCGGCCTGACCATCCGCCTGATGCTTCAGGGCGAAGTGGATGTCCAGTTTCCTCGTCGCAAGGGGTTCACCCTGCGCGCCGGCACAGGCATGACCACCAGCCACCATGAACCTGTGTCGATGGCCGGGCTGCATCCCGGTGGCAGCCACCTGCGCGGGGTCAGCTTGAGCGTACCGGCCGATCTGGACGTGGACATGCTGCGCCTGCCGGCACTGCAACGGGTCCTTCATTCCCCTCTGCAGTGCCGCCACTGGGCCATTCCGCATGCCTTGCTGCCGACGCTCGCCCAATTGTTCGACAGCCCCTGGCAGGACGACATCGATGCGCTGTGGCGCGAAGGCGTGGCCCTGCAGGTGTTGGCCGTCGGCCTGCAGGCCGAGGATATGCAGACCGAGCATATACGCACGCTGCGCGCCGGCCAGCGCGAGCGGCTGGAGCGAGTGCGCAGCTATCTGCATGACGACCCCAGCCATGCCCACAGCCTGATCGAACTGGCCCAGCTGGCCTGCATGAGCCCCAGCTCCTTGCGCCGCCATTTTGCCCAGCAATATGGAAGCTCGGTGTTCGACTACCTGCATGAGCAGCGCATGCGCCATGCCGAACAGGGCCTGCGCGAAAACGGATGGACCGTCGAGCAGGCTGCCGCCGCCAGCGGCTACCGCCACCCCAGCAACTTCGCCGCCGCGTTCCGCAAGCGCTTCGGCCTGGTCCCCAGCCGCTGGCGTACGGGCCCCTCGAAGGTCGGCTGAAAGCCTCTGCCCGGTAGGTGTCGACCTTGGTCGATCGGCATGCCATGGCCCAGCTTTGGTAGGTGTCGACCTTGGTCGACACGCTCCTGCGCCATCGCCGATGCCGGCCAGCGGCCGGCACTACCACACCCGCCTGAATCAACCTGCCATGACTCAGCCCCGGTAGGTGTCGACCTTGGTCGACACGCTCTCGCGCCATCGCCGATGCCGGCCAGCGACCGGCACTACCACGTGCTACCAGGCACGGCCCGGCGTCACCCTGCGGGCCTCAATACACCGGTAGATCGATGTAGCTGGCCTGCGCCGCGCTGTGCCACACGCGCTGCGTGGCCTTCTGGTAATCGCCCGGCTTGGCCAGGTAGATGTTCGGCACGTAGGTCTGCGGGTTGCGGTCGTACAACGGGAACAGGCTGGACTGCACCTGCACCATCACCCGGTGGCCCTTCTGGAACGTGTGGTTGGCGTTGGGCAGGTCAAAACGGTACGGCAGCACCTGGTTGGCGGGCAGCGGCTTCGGATCGCTGAAGCTCTCGCGGTAGCGGCCACGGAAGATCGCCAGCGACACCGGCAACTCATAGCCCCCCATTTCCGGCGTCGACGCTTCCTGGTCCGGATACACGTCGATCAGCTTCACCACCCAGTCGCTGTCGGTGCCGCTGGTCGAGGCCTGCAGGTGCACCACCGGCGCGCCGCCGATGCGCAGCGGCGCGGTCAGCGGTTCGGTGATGAAGGTCAGCACGTCCGGGCGACCATCGACAAAGCGCTGGTCCTTGACCAGCCAGGTGGTCCACATGTCGCGGTCACCGAAGCGCACCGGGCGCGGCACGAACGGCACCGGCTTGGCCGGGTCGGACACGTATTCCTCGAAATCACCCTCGCCCGCCGCCGGTGCCTGGAACGCCAGCTTGCCGCCGGCGCGCAGGTACAGCGGCTTGCTGCTGGCGGCACACCCCTTGTCGCAGCTGCGCGGCCAACCCTTCAAGCGGTCCCAGTGGTTTTCGCCGGTGTTGTAGATCAGCACCGGTGGCGTATCGGCCTTCGGCGCGCCATCCACCAGGTACTGGTCGAAGAAGGGCTTGAGCACGTCGCGGCGGAACTGCAGCGCGGTATCGCCGTCGAACTTCAGCGCACCCAGTTCGCTGCCGCTGTAGTTCACCTGGCTGTGTCGCCACGGGCCCATCTCCAGGTAATTGCGGTTGTTGCCGCTATCGCGTCCTTCCATCGCCTGATAGGCGTGGTTGGCACCCCACATGTCCTCCTGGTCCCACAGGCCCTGCAGCCACATGGTCGGCACCTTCAGCGGTGTCCTTGCCATCACCGCGTCCAGCGCCTGGCCCTGCCAGAAGCCGTCATAGGCCGGATGCTCGACCAGCTTCTTCCACCAGGTCAGCTGGTCCACGCCGGTGAAGCGCGCATAGTCACCGGCCGAACCGATGCGCAGGAAGGTGCTGTAGTCGTCGTAGCCGAGGCTGGGCAGCGGCGTACCCTTGCCGCGCTTCTCGGTCTGCATGGCGAAGTAGTTGAAGTTGACCTGGCGGAACGCACCGTAATTGAGCCAGTCGTCGCCCATCCAACCATCGACCATCGGGCTCTGTGGTGCGGCCACCTTCAGTGCCGGGTGCGGGTCGGTCAGCGCCATCACCACGGTGAAGCCCTCGTACGACGAGCCGAGCATGCCGACCTTGCCATTGCTCTCCGGCACGTTCTTCACCAACCAGTCGATGGTGTCCCAGGCGTCGGTGGAATGGTCGACCTGGGTGTTGTTCAATGGCCCGCGCAGCGGCCGGGTCATCACGTAATCGCCCTCGGAGCCATGCTTGCCGCGGATATCCTGGAACACGCGGATGTAGCCGCCGTCGACAAACACCTCGTCACCCTGCGGCAACAGGTCGCGCATGCGCGGCGAATCACTGCGGCTGGCGCGACCGGCAGCATCATAGGGGGTCCGGGTCAGCAGAATCGGCGCATTGTGGGCGCCCTTGGGCACCACGATCACCGTGTACAGCTTGGTGCCATCACGCATCGGCACCATCACCACGCGCTTGTCGTAGTCGCGACCGACATCCGGGGCAACGAACGGCTTGCCGCTGATATCCGGGGTCATCGGCGGGGTATCGGCGGCCAGCACGGTGCTGGACAGGCAAAGGGCAATGGCTACAGCGACGGCACGCACACGCATGGACAACCCCTCCCGGCAGGAAAGCTTCAAGCCTACTCCTGCCTGGCGCCGTGAAGTGTGTGCAGGCTTTGCATTCTTCGGTCGATGCAGGCAGGACTGATGGCACATGTGCGGCCCGACGGGCACACATCCATCTGGCCGTTGTAGAGCCGAGCCCACGCTCGGCTGGGGCCACTGCAACCTCCGAAGAGCAGCCGAGCGTGGGCTCGGCTCTACAGCATCAGGCTGCCGTCACCTCATGCAGCGCCAGCCAGCACCAGCGCCCCTGCTCGTGCCTCAGTACCGCCAACGACTCCCGCCATGCGGGTGCGCCGCCGTCGACCGAATGCCCTTCGCGATAGCGCAGCACCGCCAGCGGTGATGGCGCCTCCACCGCCTGCACGGCCTGTATGGAAATCAGCAGCCCCGGACCCGCGCCATGGCCGCCCACGAACAGCGCCTGCACGGCCTTCCGGTCCATTCGGCGTCCTGAGATACCGACCATGCTGAAGTCCGCACTGAAGTGCGCCATCAGATCCTCCAGCGCATCGGTGCCGACGTCGGCACGGAACCAAGCCTGCAGCTTGTCGTGCAGGAGGTGGATTTCATGTTCTGCACTGATGTCCATCAAGCATTCTCGGGTTGGGAAAGGGAAACTGCGTCCGACCGGCGCAGCAGCGTCATCGGCAGCAGCGTCATTGCAGCGGCCAAACCCAGCGCCACGCTGGTGGCGCGTTCCGGCAGCCATTGCATGGCCAATGCCAGCAGCAGTGCGATGGCGGCGGTGCCGAGGCAGAAGCTGAGCTGGCGGTTGAGGTTCCAGAGTGCACTGGCATCGCCCAACGCCTCACCTTCCACGCCATGGAAGGCCAGCGTCTGCGCGGTGCTGCTGCACAGGCTGCCGCCGGCGCCCATCAACGCGAACAACAATCCGGCCAGCACGAAGGCCGGCTGCGGCAGCAGCGCCATCAACAACAGGCCGCTGGCCTGCAGGAGCATGCCGGCGCGCAGTACCGCGGCCGGACCGAAGCGAGCCAGCAGGCGCTTGCTGGCCATGATCGCGATGGCCGCAGCCAGCGCCCAGGGCAGCATCAGCGCGCCGATGCGTGCCGCGCTGTAACCGGCGTGGTGCAATTGCAGGGTACTGACCAGTTGGCTGCCGATGAACACACCTGGTACGGCGAGATACACCAGCATCGCCAGCCGCAGCCCGCGATGGGACAGCAGCGACCAGCGCAGCAGTGGCTGCGCCTGCCGACGTGCATGTCGCAGGTGCGTCGCCGCCAGCAACAGCGCGGCCAGCAGCAACACGGCACCTGCACCGCGATGTCCCGATTCGCCCAGCCAGGTCAGCGCCAGCAGCAGCGCACCCAGCGCCAGCATCGCGGTGGACAGGGCATAGTCCTGCAGGCGCGGCGCACTGCGCGCGCCATCGGCCGGCATCCAGGCCAGCACCAGACCGATGACCGCTACCGCCAACGGCAGGCTGGCCCAGAGCACACCGCGCCAGGACAGCCACTGCACCAGCAGCCCGCCCAGCGCCGGCGCCAGTGCTGGCACCAGCAGCGCCACCAGCAGGATGCGGCGGGTCAGCGCGCCACGTTGGTCGGGCGTGCATTGCCGGTACGCTGCGGCTTGCGCCACGGGAATCAGCAGGCCACCGGCCAGGCCCTGCAGCAGGCGCCAGCCGAGCAGCCAGCCGATTCCTGGCGCTGCGCCAGCCAGCACAGCGGCGACCGCGAACAACAGCAACGCCGCCAGCAGCAAGCGACGCTCGCCACAGCGTGCGGCCAGCCACGGCGCCAGCGGAATCACCATGCTCAGGCCCAGCATGTACGCCGTGCCGACCCAGGCCAGGGTGCTCACGTCGGCGTGCAGCTCCGCTGCCAATGCCGGATAGGCCACCGTGGCGATGAACATGTTGACCAGATCCAGGGCGAATACCAGCAGGAAGATCGCCTCATGGCGCAGGCGGGGGGACGGCATCGGCGGCGCTCCAGCGAGGAAGCAGCCAGCATGCCGCCCGGACCCCATTGGAAAAACACGACGGCAGCTGCAACACTGTCAAATCTGTTTTGACAATGAATCGCCATGGTCAGCCTCGATCGCTTCGATATCTTCCGTGCCGTGGTCGAAGCCGGCAGCCTGACCGCTGCGGCCGATCGGCTCGGCCTCAGCCGCGCGGTGGTCAGCTTCAACCTGAAGCGGCTGGAGCAGGAGCTGGGCGTGACCCTGCTGTTGCGCAGTACCCGCCACCTGTCCCTGACCGAGGCCGGCGAGCAGTTCCTGCAACATTGCGTGCAGGCACTGGATGCTGCGCAGGCGGCGATCGATGCCGCGCGCCACGACCAGCACCAGCTGCAGGGCGTGCTGCGCCTGACCACCACACCGGAGTACGCCCAGCTACGCCTGATTCCCGCGTTGGAGGCGTTCCGCGCGCAGCACCCGGCCCTGCAGCTGCACCTTTCAACTTCTCCAGCGCCAGCGGACCTCATTCCCGAACGCTTCGACCTGGCGATTCGCCTCGGCCGCCTGCCGGACTCGGGCCTGCACGCCAATGAACTGGAGCGCCACCCGCTGTACGCGGTGGCGGCGCCGTCACTGCTGGCGCGCCTGCCCTCTGCCGAGGCTGCCGATGATCCAGTACTGCTGGGCACCCTGCCCCGCCTGGGCTATCCGCGCCTGGCCGATGTGCCGGTGGTTGCACCTGACGGCAGCGATGCCTTGTTTGCCACCAACCCGGGCAACGCCGTGGTACGCGTGGATGGTGCCAGCAGCCTGCGCGCGTTCGCCTTGGCCGGCGCCGGGGTCACCGTGCTGCCACGCTGGCTGATCGAGGACGACCTGGCCCAGGACCGGCTGCGCCCGGTGCTGCGCCAGCACCGCTTCCCGCAGCAGAGTGTCTACGCGGTCTATCCGCACAGTTCGCAGCCTTCACCGAAGGTGCGGCAGCTGATCGATTTCCTGCGCAGGTGGTTCGGCACCGCACCTTTGTAGAGCCGAGTCCATGCTCGGCTGCCCGTCGGTTCGATTGACCGTTCATCAGCCGAGCGTGGGCTCGGCTCTACAGGAACACCACGAACGGACACGGCCCTGTGCGGGCCGTGTCGTCAGGCATCAGCGCAGCACCTGCTCCACCAGCTGCACATCTACCGTCTGCAGCGGCTCGGCGGCATTGCGCGACAGCTGCACCTGGTAGGTGCCACCGTCGATCTTCCACTGGCGCGCCTGTGCATCGTAGTGGGCCAGGGTCTTCGGCTCGGCTTCGATGCGGATGCGGCGCTGTTCGCCCGGCTGCAGGTTCACCTTGTCGTAGCCGATCAGGCGGATCGGCGTGGTGCTGCCGGCCGGCAGCTTCAGGTACAGCTGGGCCACGTCGGCGCCGGCGCGCTTGCCGGTATTGCGGATATCGACGCTGGCGACCAGGCGCGAGCCTTCCACGCTCACCTTCAGGTTGTCATAGGCGAACGAGGTGTAGGACAGGCCATGGCCAAAGGCGAAGGTCGGGGTCAGGCCCTTGACCGCCATCCACTTGTAGCCGACGTTGGCGCCTTCGATATCGAAATCGAACACATCACCGAACGGCTTGGCCGGCTTGAAGCCGAGGCCATCGATATGCGGGCGCGGCAGCTGCGATTCGTCCGTCACCCAGGTCACCGGCAGGCGGCCCGACGGATTGACCTGACCGGTCAGCAGCGCGGCGATGCCTTCGCCGCCGCGGATGCCCGGGTACCAGGCCTGCAGCATCGCTGGCACCTGCCCCAGCCAAGGGGTGCGCACCGGGCCGTTGGTTTCCAGCACCAGCACGGTCTTCGGGTTTGCCGCGGCCACCGCCGAGATCAGTGCGTCCTGGTTGTCCGGCAGCTGCATGTCCGGCAGGTCCACCGATTCGGCGGCCCACTGCGTGGCAAACACAATGGCCACATCGGCCTGCGCGGCGGCCCTGGCCGCAGCGGCGGCATTGGTCCCGTCCACATACTCGATGGTTGCGTCAGGGCGCGCCGCACGCAGCGATTCCAGCGGCGAGGACGGGTGGAAGATCACCGGGCCCGGCCAGGTGGTCGGCAGTACGCCCGGCACCGCGTTGGTGCCCTTGGCGGTCACGCCCACCATCGACGAACCACCGCCACCGATCACGCCCTTGTCGGCGTGGCCACCGATGATGACAATGCGCTTCACGCTGTCGGCCAGCGGCAGCAGGTTGCCTTCATTGCGCAGCAGCACGCTGCCCTCTTCCACCGTGCGCTGGGCCACGGCGAAGCCGGCCTCGGCATCCACCTTCTGGTGCTGCGGCGGGTTGTCGAAGTTGCCGTGCAGGAACATCGTGCGCAGGATGCGCGTGACCATGTCATTCAGGCGCGCCTGCGGCACCACGCCGCCATGCACGGCCAGACGCAGCGGTTCGTCGAAGAACACCGCTGCGTCGAACACTTCACCGGCCGACTGCTGGTCCAGGCCGGCCAGCGCCGCCTTCGAACCGCTGTGCACGCCGCCCCAGTCGGACATCACGAAACCGGGGAACTTCCATTCCTGCTTCAGCACCTGGTTCATCAGGTAGCCGTTCTCGCAGCCGTAGGTGCCGTTGATCTTGTTGTACGAGCACATCGCCACGCCCGGGCGGCCAGCCTCCAGCGCAATCTCGAACGCCAGCAGGTCCGACTCGTGCATGGCCTGTTCGCCGATGCGCACGTCGTGGAAGTTGCGCCGGGTCTCCATGTCGTTCAGCGCGAAGTGCTTCATCGAGGAGATCACGTGCTGGCTCTGCACGCCCTGGATCAGCGCGCCGACCATCGAACCGGCCAGCAGCGGGTCCTCACCGGCATATTCGAAGTTGCGGCCGTTGCGTGGATCGCGCTGCAGGTTGACGCTGCCCGACAGCAGGATGTTGAAGCGCTGCTGCCACGCCTCGCGGCCCATGGTCGCGCCACCGGCGAAAGCCACTTCGCGGTTCCAGCTGGACGCGGTGGATGGGCCCGATGGCATCGCCGTGGCGAAATCACCCGGGCGGATGCCGCCCGGATTGGTCACGCCGACGCCGGCATCGGCCGACTGCTGCGACGGAATGCCCAGCCGCGCCACGCCAGGCACGAAACCGGCCGAACCGACCGCGCCTTCCGGCAGTGGGCCACCATCCTTGCCCAGCCCGAAGTAGCTGTGCAGCATCTGGAACTTCTCATCCTCGGTCATCGCCTTCAGCAGCAGCGCGGCGCGCGCATCGGCGTTGAGGGTGGTGTCCATCCACGGCCTGTCGCCATGCGTGTCGGCGGCATAGGCCAGTGTCAGCAGGGTGGCGCGCAAGGCGCTGCCTTCCACCTTGAACGGCGCGCTGCTGGCGGCCTGGAAACCATCGCTGAAATAGCTGGCATCGGCTTCCAGCGCCACACGCGCCGGATCGAAGCCGGCGGCCTTGGCCGATTCACCGGCCACCGCGCCGAGCAGCACCGCCGGTGCACCCAGCCGCGAACGGGTGACCAGCGCTGGCAGCTGCGTGGCACCCGCACCGGCATCGGTATAGACCGCCACGGTGTGGCGGCCATCGTCCAGGCGCAGGTAGTTCAGGCCCGGCTGGTCCGGGCCGGATTCAGCGGCGATCGGCAGCCGGGTCAGTACGGCCTGGCCGCGCTGGGTCTGGCCATCATCCCTGCCCGCAGCAATGAAGCGGTATTCGTAACCCAGTCCGTCGGCCAGCACCTGCAGCGGATCGACCTGGCCGATGCCGCGCTGCACCTGGCGCACGCTCACCGCGTCCACCTGCAGGGTCTTCAGCTGGGCGGCCAGGGCCGGCATCGCCTCGGCGGTCGGGGCCTGTTCCAGGGTCAGCACGGTGAACGCGGCAGGGTCGGCCCAGGCCGGAGCGGCCAGTGCAGCGGACAGGGCCAGGGACAGTACAAGCTGCTTTGTAAACGTTTTCATCGACGGGCGTAATTCCGTTGCCAAGGCAATCGGTCCAGGGAAAGTGCCGCCGAAGGGTGCAGCGTTCATGCCGCGCAGGGGTTGCCAGGCAACCTCCCGCAGGCCGAAGGACGGGCCGGTCTGCGCGCGGGACCCTCCTCCCGGCGTGACAACCTGCCTGCCCGGGCCGCGCAGGGCGACCCAATCCTGTGAAGATTGTGCGAGGGCGTTCACACCTGTCAACAGGACCTAAGTCACAGGGGCGATCCCAGCCTGCAGTTATCAGGCCATCACCGGCGGTCATCAGCGCGCCGTGCGAGGCTGCCGATAATGAAGGTCCCTGGCCACGAACCGAGCCCATGACCGTCCACCGCGACTTCGACCATCTCTGGCGCGACCGCTGCGATACCTCCAGCCAGCGCGCACCGCGCGTGCTGATCCGGGTGTTCGTGGCCCCCGGTGAGCTGGAACGCAGCGTGTCCTTCTACGAGCAGCTGCAGGGCGTGGTGGCCGATGCGGGCTTTCCGTTTCCGGAGGCCGGGCTGCGCCTGGCCATGGTCGGTGCGTTCCTGTTGATCGAGGGCAGCGAGGCGGCGCTGGCGCCGTTCACCTCGACCACGGGGACACTGCTGGTCGATGACGTTCGGCCTTATCACGACAAACTGGTTGCCGCCGGCGCCGAGATCATCTTCCCGTTGCAGGTGGTCCCGACCGGGGCGGCGTTCAATGCGGTGCATCCCGATGGCACGGTGGTCGAGTACGTGCATCACCGGCCGGATCCGCAGGGGCGGTGAGGGGGCGAACGGCCAGGCTGCGCCCGGCCCCCGCGGTAGTGCCGGCCGCTGGCCGGCAACCTCAGAAGCAACAGCCGAAGCAAAAGCGGGCTTCCTGTGGGATGGCGGGGTGGGTCCGGTTGCGGGGGACGCCGTGAATCCGTCCCTGGAGGCTCGGTCGCGCCATCCATGGCGCTCACGCCCCCGCAACCGGACCCACCCCGCCTTCGACAGTTCGTCGCAATCTGCAGTAGATCCACGCCATGCGTGGATGCTCTTCGATCAATCGTCGAATTACTCGATTTCGATGGAGATTCATCCACGCATGGTGTGGATCTACAATCCCTCCATGCCCTCCCCCGCCCTGCCCTGGAATGGCACGCTGCTGCTGGATGCTCACGTGGCCGTGTTGCAGGGGCGTGCCGGTGACAGCGATGTACACGCGCACTATGCCCATCAGCTGCTGTTGAGCGAAGCCACTCCCTGGCACGTCGAGATCGACGGTGTGCGCCAGCAGGGCCAACGGCTGTGGGTGCCGTCGTTCCGGCCGCACGCGATCCTGTCGGCACCGGACGCGGGCTGCACGGTGTTCCTTGAGCCGGCGCATGCCGACCTCGAACAGATCCAGCAGCACCTGCACTCGCTGCCCGGCACTGCGGCCGGGCTGCACCGCTGGCTGCCACGGCTGAGCCGCGCGCAGCCACTGGACCGGCGGGTAGAGGCGGCGCTGGCCCGCATCAGCCACTACCTGCCTGGCCCGGTGCCGGCTGCCGACATCGCCGGAGCCGCGCACCTGTCGACCAGCCAGCTGCACCGGCGTTTCCAGTCCGACCTGGCGGTGACCCTGCGCGGCTGGGTGCTGTGGCAGCGTTTGCGTACCGCGCTCGCGCACCACCTGCAGGGGCACAGTCTGACCGCCAGCGCGCATGCCGCCGGCTTCGCCGACCTGGCCCATCTCTCGCGCAGCCTGCGCCGCATGTTCGGCATCGGTGCCGCACAGCTGCAGGGCCTGCAGTTGCGCGCGACCTGACACGGCCGATCACCCGCGCCTGCGCAGGCCTTCGGGCAGCTCCGGCACCTCGCCATGCGGCAGTTCACGAAACGGCGCCAGCAGCTGCCCCGCGTAATCGCGCGGATAGTCCGGTTGGCTGCCGATGCCGAGATCACATTGCTGCAGCCGATAACCGGGCGCATCGAAGGCGGTCCCCAGCAGATGATCCCATGCGGTCAGGAACAGGCCGAAGTTGACGTCACCGGCGGTGCCGTAACGCATGTGATGGAAGCGATGCAGCGGTGCCCACGCCATCACCCGGCCCAGCACACCCGGGCGCATGTCCACGTTGGAGTGCTGCAGCAGCAGCTGGATGGCGATGGCAAACGCCAGCACCGCCGCCACCGGCATCGGTAGGCCCAGCAGCAACAATGGCAGCACACCTCCCACCGCTTCGGCCGCCTGGTGCAGTGGGTGTTTCATCAGCCCGTTGAATCCGTACATGCGGGTCACGCTGTGATGCACCGCATGCAGGCGCCACAACCAGCCGATGCGATGGCTTGCGTAGTGCACCAGGGTGATGCCGAGATCGGCAGCGATGATCGCCACCAGTACCTGCAGCGCGAACGGCCACTGCAGCGGCCAGACCTGCCACGGAATGATCGCCGCCAGCAGCGGCACCGTGGCGATCGACAGCAGGTTCAGGCTCTCGTTGACCAGCGCGTGCAGGGCATCACGCACACGGTCGCCCTGGTCATGGTTGAACGCAGGGTCATACGGCCAGGCGCGCTCAGCGACGAACGAGACCGCAATGGCGATCGCCAGCAGGGCCAGCAGCCACAACGGATCGCCATGGCAGTGGCCGACCCAGACGACGGCAGTGGCAACGAACCCCAGCAGGAACAACGGGGCATACAGGCGCAGGATCCAGTGCTTCATGGGCAACCCGGGAAATGAGGGGCCTGCATGCTGGCGCCACGTGCGGGTTGCCGGCTTGAACAAACGGCGCAACCCTGCCGCACCGCGTTTCCCACATCCACGCATGGCGTGGATCTACAATGGCGCCCTCATCGCGCCCGGGACCGGCATGGATTCCTTCAACCTGATGCGTGCCTTCCGCCGCATCGTCGAACGCGGCGGGCTCGCTCGTGCCGCCGAAGACCTGGGCATGTCGCCCGCCGGGCTCAGCAAACAGCTGCGCACGCTGGAAGCGCATCTGGGCGTGGTACTGCTGCAGCGGACCACGCGGCGCATGAGCCTGACCGAAACCGGCCACGCCTATTACCGCGAATGCTGCCGCCTGCTCGACGAGCTGGAAGCGCTGGAACGTGGCATCGCCGAGCAGCGTGGCGAGGTGACCGGGCGCCTGCGCGTCAATGTGCCGCAGTCGTTCGCGCTGAGCACGCTGTCGCCGCTACTGCCCCGCTTCCTGCAGCAGCATCCGCAGCTGTCGCTGGACCTGGTGATGGAAGACCGCCTGCTCGATGCGGTCGGCGAGGGTTTCGATGTGTCGCTACGATTGCGCGCTGAGCTTGATGACTCACGACTGGTGGCACGCCGGCTGGCCTCGCTGCAGCAGGTGCTGTGCGCGGCGCCGTCCTACCTGCAGCAGCATCCGGCACCCCAGGCAGTAGGCGATCTGCAGGCGCATAGCGTGCTGGCCTACAGCCTGTCCGACTCGCCCGGCAGTTGGCCGCTGCTCGGCCCGGATGGGCAGGTGACGATCACCCTGCCGGCACGCGTGACCGTCAACAACAGCCTGCTATTGCGTGACCTGCTGGTGGCCGGCATGGGCATCGGCGCCCTGCCCTCGTTCCTGGCGGCACCAGCGCTGGCCCGTGGCGAACTGCAGCAGGTGCTGCCCGACCATCGCTATCCGCCGCGCTTCGTGCATGCGGTCTACCCCACCTCGCGCCATCTGCAGCCCAAGGTGCGTGCCTTCATCGACTTCCTGCACGCCGAGCTGCCCGGCTGCGCCGGTCTGGATTCGTAACCGCCAGCGAAAACTGAGCTGCCCGCAGCGTGCTGTTTCGGCCACGCCGCGCTGCCTACTCTGCCGCCTCCCCTCTCACCGATGGCAGGCAGATGTCTTCCGTTCCTTCCCCCGCCACCGCAGCGCCGGTGGTCGATTTCTTCCACGACGTGGTCTGCGGCTGGTGCTTCGTGCTGGCCCCGCGCCTGCAGCAGGTATCGGCCGAACTCGGCATCCAGGTGCGCCACCGCAGCTTCGTGCTGCAGGATTCGCGCGCGCAGATGGTCGAGGTGTTCGGCTCGATGGCGCGCGCCAAGGCGATCATCCTGCGCCACTGGACCGACTGCGCCGCGCATGAAGACACCGCGCGCATCGATATCGAAGGCATGCGCGCACAGGACTTCGAGTATCCCTCCGGCTGGCTCGGCGCACTGGCCTGCCAGGCCGCAGGACTGATCGGTGGCAATGATGCCCATGGCGCGATGTTCGACGCGGTGCAATGGGCACACCTACACCAGCACCGCAACATCGGCGATGCCGAAGTGCTGCTGGATATTGCCGAATCGCTGGGCCATCCACGTGGCGCCTTCGCTGACCACATGCGCAGCGACGCGGTGCGCCAGCGCGTGCAGGCCGATCGCGCCGACGCTGCCGCGCTCGGCATCCGGTCCATCCCCACCGTGATCGGCGGCAACGGCCTGCGCCTGCAGACCCTGCCGCTGCCGCAATTGCGCCAGGCCCTGGCGCCCCTGGTCGCGGCCTGAGCCGCGCCCTCCCCCACCCTGCAAGGAGACTCCCCATGACCCCACGTACCCTGTCCACCGCGCTGGCCCTGCTGCTGGCCGCCACCGCCGCTTCCACCCCCGTGTCCGCACACGAACGCGTTCCCTCCGGCCAGCAGGTCGGCACCAGCCCCTGGGGGCCGAAGGACGAGATCGGCCGCCTCAACCTGATCACCGAAGCCTCGCGCGCCGCGATCCTGTCGCGGGTCAGCGGCGGCAAGGCCTATGACCTGGCCACCGAATACTACGTCGGCATGCCCAGCTGGCAGGATGCCGGCGACCCGCACTACCAGTTCTGGATGACCCACACCCCGCGCGGCACGGTGATGGATGATCCGATGGGCGTGGGCGAAACCGTGAACCTCACCCGCAGCTACACCGGCACCGCGTTCTCGATGTACAGCCACACCGGCACCCACATCGATGCGCTGAACCACTTCGGCATCCACGGGAAGATCTGGAACGGCTTCGAGGCCGACAAGCACCTCGGCGACCGTGGCTGGAATGTCACCGGCATCGAGAAGTTCCCGCCGCTGATCGCGCGTGGCGTGCTGATCGACGTGGCCGCCGCCAAGGGCGTGGACATGCTGCCGGACAGCTACCGCGTCACCCGCCAGGACCTGAAGGATGCGCTGGCACGCCAGAAGGTGAAACTGCAGCAGGGCGACGTGGTGCTGATCCGCACCGGCCGCATGCGCCTGTTCGAGCAGCCCAGGGCCTACATGGCCAACCCGCCGGGCATGGGCCTGGACGCGGCACGCTTCCTGGTCGAGGACGGCGGCGCGATGATCGTCGGTGCCGACAACCTCAGCTTCGAGACCTTCCCTTCGGAGGTGTCCGACGACTACGTGCCGCTGCACACCTACCTGCTGGCACAGCAGGGTGCGCCGATCATCGAGCTGGTGGCGCTGGACGAACTGGCCCGCGACAAGGTCTACGAATTCGCCTTCATCGGCGGCCCGCTGAAGATCCGCGGTGGCGATGCCGCGCCGCTGCGCCCGGTGGCGCTGCCGGTGCGCCCGTAACCAGGGGCATCCCCGGGTAGCGCCGGGCCATGCCGGGTGGGTGCCGACCTTGGTCGGCACCGCGCTTTACCGCTATCCACGCATGGCGTGGATCTACCAGGCTGCGGCATGGATTTGCCGGGGCTCTCTCCAGTAGATCCACGCCATGCGTGGATGCTTTCCCCTTCAGCAACCTGAAACCGGACCCTCCGATTTCATTAGTAATTCTACTTACAACGCGAGTAGCATGTCTGGTCTCAGCCCCTGATACCGGCCCGTCGATACTCGCGCCATGCCCGCCGTTTCCGCCCGTTCCTGCCGCTTCCAGCCCGCCCGGCGCCTCCCCTGGAGGGCTGACTGATGGGTGCCGTCGTCGCCCTCGACCGGCTGCTGGACGGGCGCCAGCTGTGGCGTGGCCCGGCCCGCCAGGGCCCCGCCAGCGACCATCTGGCCAGCGGCCATCCGGCACTGGATGCACGCCTGCCCGGCGGCGGCTGGCCGGCCAGCGGGCTGTGCGAGATACTGCAGGCGGCGCCCGGCGTTGGCGAACTGGCGCTGGTCTGGCCGGCACTGGCCAGGCTGAGCCAGCGCGACCGCCCGATCGTGCTGGTCGCTCCGCCCTATCGCCCGCACGCTCCGGCCTGGGCAGCGGCCGGGCTGGAACTGGCCCAGCTGCAGGTCATCCAGGCCACGCCGAAGCAGGCACTGTGGGCCGCCGAACAGTGCCTGCGCTCTGCGGCCTGCGCGGCGGTACTGTGCTGGCCGCATCAAGCCGACGACCGCGCCCTGCGCCGCCTGCAGGTGGCCGCCGACAGCGGCCAGTGCCTGGGCTTCGTGTTCCGCGAGGCGCAGGCCGCGCGCAATCCTTCCCCGGCCAGCCTGCGCCTGCAGCTCGACCACGGCCAGGTGCGGGTGCTGAAGTGCCGTGGCGGCCTGCCGCCGGCACAACCGTTGCCGCTGGCCATCGCCCACTGAGGACGCGCCATGCACTGGGCCTGCCTGTTGTTGCCGCAGTTGGCGCTGGACAGCGTGCTGCGCCTGCAGCCCGACCCACAGCGGCCATTGGTACTGCTGCAGGGGCCTGCGCAGCGTCGCGTGCTGCGCGCGGTCAGCCCGTCGGCACGTGCAGCAGGGCTGCGCCCGGGCATGCTGCTGTCGGCTGCACAGGTACTGGTGCAGGACATGCACCTGCACGACTACGACCCCAATGCCGAACAGCACACCCGGCAGCTGCTGGCCAGCTGGGCCTATGCCTACAGCTCGCAGGTCAGCCTCGATTTTCCGCATGCGCTGGTGCTGGAAATCGGTGCCAGCCGCGCCCTGTTCGGTGACTGGCTGACGATCCAGCAGCGCCTGCGCAACGAACTGCACGAACTCGGCTTCCGCCATCGCCTGGTGGCCGCGCCTACCCCACATGCCGCGCGCGTGCTGGCCAACGTCCACGATGGCCTCGGCCTTGATGCGCAGCAGCTGCCGGCGGCGCTGGCGCAGCTGCCCCTGGCGCGCTGCGGCCTGCCCAGCGAGGCGGTGACGGTGCTTGGCCGTTCCGGCCTGCGCACGTTGGGCGCGGTGCTCAAGCTGCCGCGCGACAGCCTGGCCCGGCGCTTCGCCCCCGAGGTCCTGCAGCAGCTGGATGCATTGCGCGGGCTGCCCACCGCGCCATTGCGCTACTACCAGCCACCGGACCGTTTCGATGCGCGCATCGAATTCGAATACGAGATCGAATCCAGCCAGGCCCTGCTGTTCCCGCTGCGCCGCCTGCTGCTCGACCTGGCCGCGTTCCTGTGTTCGCGCGATGGCGGCGTGCAGCGCTTCGACCTGCATTTCGAGCATGACCTGTTGCCGGCCAGCGTGCTGACCATCGGCCTGTTGGCGCCCGAACGCGATCCCGCGTTGCTGTTCGAGATCGCGCGCAACCGCATGGAAGCGTTCGCCCTGCCGGCCGGCAGCCGCGCACTGCGCCTACAGGCCGAACAGCTGCCGCCGTTCGTGCCCGCCGCGCGTGACCTGTTCGATACCCGTCCGGCGCAGGCGATGCCGTGGAACCAGCTGCGTGAGCGCCTGCGCGCGCGGCTCGGCGATGACGCCGTGCAGCCGCTGGCAGTGCAGGCCGACCATCGCCCCGAACGCGCCAGCGGCACCCAGCCAGCAGCCAGGCCACCGGCATACTGGCCACTGCGCCCCGGTTGGCTGCTGGACGCTCCACAGCCGCTGCGTGACCCGCGCCTGCGCATCATCGCCGGGCCGGAGCGGATCGAATCGGGCTGGTGGGACCAGGCTGACGCGCGCCGCGACTACTACGTGGTGGAAACCGCGCATGGCCAGCGCGGCTGGGCCTTCCGCGCGCGCAACGATCCGCATGCGCCGTGGATGCTGCACGGCTGGTTCGGCTGAGCCGCCATGCACAGCGAACTGCCCGGCTACGCCGAACTGCACTGCCTGTCGGCCTTCAGTTTCCAGCGCGGTGCTTCGATCGCCGAAGAGTTGTTCGCGCGCGCCGCTGGCCAGGGCTACCGCGCGTTGGCGATCACCGACGAATGCTCGCTGGCCGGCATCGTGCGCGCCTGGCAGGCAGCGAAGACACATGGCGTGGCGCTGATCGTCGGCGCCGAATTCCAGGTCGAGGACGGGCCGAAGCTGGCCCTGCTGTGCACCGACCAGGCCGCCTATGCCGGGCTGTGCCAGTTGATCACGACCTGTCGGCGGCGGGCTGCCAAGGGCGAATACCGCTGCCTGCGCGACGATCTGCTCGGCCTGCCCGACGGTTTGTTGTGCCTGTGGCTGGACCGGCAGCCATCCGCCACCGATCTTGAATTGCTACGCACCGGCTTCGATGATCGGCTGTGGCTGGCGGTGGAACTGCACCGCGAACACGATGATGCACGCCGCCTGCAGCAGCTGCAGGCCTTCGGCGAACGCCACCGCCTGCCCCTGGTCGCCAGTGGCGATGTGCACATGCACGTGCGCCGTCGCCGTGCCCTGCAGGACACACTGACCGCGATCCGCCACCGCTGCAGCGTGGCCGAGGCCGGCTGGCGCCTGTTTCCCAATGGCGAGCGCCACCTGCGCCCGCGTACCGCGCTGGCCCAGCTGTATCCGCCCGAACTGCTGGCTGAAACCCTGCGCATCGCCGATCGCTGCCACTTCACCCTGGAACAGCTGCAGTACACCTATCCGCGCGAGCTGGTGCCCGAAGGACACGATCCGGACAGCTGGCTGCGCGTGCTGGTCGAGCGCGGCATCCGGTGGCGCTGGAAAGGCGGCATCGAAGCGAAGCAACGCACGCAGATCGAGCACGAACTGGCGCTGATCAAGCAGAAGAACTACGCCTCGTATTTCCTCACCGTGCAGGACATCGTGCGCTTTGCGCGCAGCCAGGACATCCTCTGCCAGGGCCGTGGCTCAGCGGCCAACTCGGCGGTGTGCTTCGTGCTGGGCGTGACCGAGATCGACCCGGCACGCAGCAACCTGCTGTTCGAGCGCTTCATCTCCGCCGAGCGCGACGAACCACCGGATATCGACATCGACTTCGAGCACGAGCGTCGCGAGGAGGTGCTGCAGTACGTGTTCAAGCGCTACGGCCGCGAGCGCGCCGCACTGACCGCGGTGGCGATCAGCTACCGTGGCCGCAGCGCGATCCGCGACGTGGCCCGCGCACTGGGCCTGCCGATGGACCAGGTCAACGAACTGGGCGCGGCGATGGACCACTGGGGCGGCAACATCCCGCTGCCGGAAACCCTGCGCGAGCGTGGCTTCGATCCGGACACGCCGTTGATGCGGCGCCTGCTGGCACTCACCGCAGAGCTGATCGATTTTCCGCGCCACCTGTCGCAGCACCCGGGCGGTTTCGTCATCTCCGAGCATCCACTGTCGACCCTGGTACCGGTGGAGAACGCGGCGATGGCCGACCGCACCGTCATCCAGTGGGACAAGGATGACCTGGATGCCACCGGCCTGATGAAGGTCGACTGCCTGGCATTGGGCATGCTCACGGCCATCCGCAAGTGCCTGGCGATGCTGAAACAGCATGGCCTGCACGAAGGGCGCATGGATGCCATCCCGCCCAAGGATGCGAAAACCTTCGACATGATCTGCGCCGCCGATACCATCGGCGTGTTCCAGATCGAATCGCGCGCACAGATGGCGATGCTGCCGCGCATGCAGCCGCGCACGTTCTATGACCTGGTGATCGAAGTGGCGATCGTGCGCCCCGGGCCGATCCAGGGCGACATGGTGCATCCCTACCTGGAGCGGCGGCGGATCCTGCGCGAACAGGGCCCGGAGGCACTGAACGATCCGGACAATCCGCTCTACCCACCGCAGCTGGAACGCGTGTTCGCGCGTACGCTGGGCGTGCCATTGTTCCAGGAACAGGTGATGCAGCTGGCGGTCGAAGCAGCTGGCTACACGCCTGGCCAGGCCGATGCCCTGCGCCGTTCGATGGCCGCCTGGAAACGTCGTGGCGGGCTGGAACCGCATCGCGAGAAGCTGTTGGCCGGCATGCTGGAGAACGGCTTCAGTCGCGAATACGGCGAGCACCTGTTCGAGCAGATCAAGGGCTTCGGCGATTACGGCTTCCCGGAAAGCCACGCCGCCAGCTTCGCCCTGCTGACCTATAACAGCTGCTGGCTGAAATGCCACCACCCGGCCGCATTCACTGCCAGCCTGATCAACAGCCAGCCGCTGGGTTTCTACAGCCCCGACCAGCTGCTGCAGGACGCACGGCGGCATGGCATTACCGTTCTTCCCGTGGACGTACGCCACAGCGACTGGGACTGCACGCTGGACTTCAGCAGGGGGCCGGCGGCGATCCGTCTGGGCCTGCGCCTGATCGATGGCTGCAACGAAGATGCCGTGCAGGCCATCATGCGCGAGCGCGCGCGGCGCCCGTTCGACGACGTCGGCGACCTGTGCCAGCGCACCGCGCTGGACCGCCGCCAGCAGGGCCTGCTGGCCGATGCCGGGGCACTGCGCGGGCTCAGCGGCCATCGCCATCGTGCACGCTGGGATATCTCGGGCGTAGAGAACCGGCTGCCGCTGTTCGACCAGGCCCGTGCCACTGCCGAAGCACGCGTGCCCCTGCCACTGCCCAGCGCCTGGGAGGACATGCAGGCCGACTACCGCAGCACGGGCACCACCCTCGGCCGCCACCCGATCTCGTTCCTGCGCGCGCAGCTGCGCAGTCGTGGCTGCCTGGATGCCGCACAGCTGGCCGGGCACGGCCACGGCCGCCGTGTGCGCATCGCCGGACTGGTGCGCATGCGCCAGCGGCCACAGACCGCCAGTGGCGTTACCTTCCTCACCCTTGAAGACGAGACCGGCATGGTCAACGCCGTGGTCTGGCGCCACCTGGCCGACCGCCAGCACCGGGTGCTGGTCGACACCCAGCTGATGCAGATCGATGGCCGCCTGGAGCGCGTTGATGGCGTGCAGCATGTCATCGTGCAGCGCATGCACTGCCTGGATGAGCTGCTGCAGGGACTGCGCAGCCACAGCCGCGATTTCCACTGACGATACAGATCGTCACACAACGAACTGGCCTTTGCCCGCCGGCATCCGCTATCGTCGGCCTATCCAAGGAAGGACGACCCGATGCCCCGTGTGCTGCTGCTGACCACCTTGGTGGTCTCGACCCTTGCCCTGCTCGTTTCCGGCTGGACCGCCTGGAGCCTGCATCGCAGCCAATCGCCTGAGCGGATCATCGAAGCGCGCGGCCTGGTCATCCACGATGGCACTGGCCAACCACGGCTGATCCTCGGCGCGCCGGTGCCGGACCCCCTCAGCAGGGGCCGCACCCAAGGACCGCGTGCAACCGCGCTGTCCGGCCTGATCCTGCTTGGCCCCGACGGGTCCGAGCGCGGCGGTTATGGCACCAGCGACCGCGGGGGCGAAGCCCTGCTCACTCTGGACGATGCCACCGGCACCACCGAAGTCTTCAAGGTCGTCGCCAATCCGGACCGTGGCGCCAGCCTGATGGTCAAGCACCAGAACAATACCGGCGCCATGCTCACGTCCTGGCAGGGCAAGCCGGAGCTGATGTTCGTCGATGACAGTGGCCAGTCCTACTACGTGCGCCCCGGCGCCAACGCCGCGCCCTGATCTGCTTCTAGCGTCGAGCCATGCTCGACTTTGTTTCGCCCCTGTAGCGCCGAGCCATGCTCGGCTGCTTCTAGCAACAGCAGCCGAGCATGGCTCGGCTCTACAAAGGTGAAGTAGCGTCGAGCATGGCTGGGCGCTATACCCCACACACCGCCGCCAGGTCATCGGCCAGCTGCCGCAGCTGCGCCGCCCCCAGCGCCGCGCAGGTGATGCGCAGGCCATGCCCTGGTGCAGCCACCGCAAACACTTCGCCAGCACGCACATGCCATCCGCGCGCAGCCAGCGCCAGTACCTGTGGATGGCTGTCGGCCGGCAACGGCAGCCACAGGTTCAATCCCTCCATCGGCAACGGCGTCGGCACACCACGCGCGCGCAGCAGTTCCTGTAGCGACTGCAGGCGCTGCTGGTACCGCTCGCCTGCCGAGGCGATCTTCGCCCGCTGCGGCGCCGACGCCAGCACCGAAGTGGCGGCATCCTGCAGCAGATGACTGACCCAGCCGATGCCGGACGCCAACCGCAACCGCAACCGCATCGCGGTCTCGTCATCACAGGCCAGCCAGGCCAGGCGCAGGTCGGGGCCGAGCGGCTTGGACAGCGAACGCAGCAGCGCCCAGCGCCGGCCATCCAGCGGCAGTACCGAGTGGTAGGCCTGCTGCGAGAGCAGTGCGTAGTGGTCATCGATCAGCACCGCCACCTGCGGATAGGCCGCCAGCAGCTGGCGCAACGCCCGTGCCCGCTTCGCATCCAGGCTGGCCCCGGTCGGATTGTGCGCCCGTGGTGTCAACAGCACCGCGCGTGCACCGGCCTCCAGCGCCTGTCGCAGCGATTCGACCTGCATGCCATGCGCATCCATCGTCACCGGCAACGGCGCATGGCCGACGGCATTGAGCACATTGAGGCTACCGAGGAAGCATGGATCCTCCACCGCGATGCGATCGCCCGGCAGCAGCCATGCCGCCAACAGGCGCTCGATGCCATCGACCGCGCCATGGGTCAGCTCCAGCGCGTACCCCTCGGGGCAATCCGCATCCAGCGAGGCGCGTGCCAACGCCTGCAACCTCGGGTCGACCGTGCCCACGCCATACAACCGCGGTGCCGCCGCGGCCAGGCGCAGGCTGGGCAACAGGCGCGGATCCGGGTTGCCACCGGCCAGGTCCTGCAGCGCCAACCCCGGCGTACTGCCCTCGCGCGCCAGCATCGGCGGCAGGCCACGCACCACCGTGCCGCGCCGGCCTGCGGTGCTGGCCAGGCCGGCCGCGTCCAATCGCTTGTAGGCGGCGGCCACGGTGTTGCGATTGACCCCCAACTGATCGGCCAGATCGCGAACCGGCGGCAGCACGCTGCCGGCCGGCAGACGGCCTTTGCCGATGCCATCGCGGATGCTGTCGAAGATCGACTCGGCGCTATGCCCGGTGATTTTCATTTTGTCCTATGCCAAAATAATTCTTGTCCTGTGCCAGTGTATCCCACCCTGGCCGCCCTGCATTGGAGGTGCCCGCATGCCCCTTGCCGCCGCCGACTGGCCCGTCGCCCAGTCTGTTGAACAGATCGCCGCCAACCTGGTCACGGTGCGCCAACGCATCGCCGATGCGTGTGCCCGCGTCGGCCGGGACCCGGCCAGCGTGCGCCTGCTGCCGGTCAGCAAGACCGTCGATGACGCCCGCATCCGCATGGCGGTGGCCGCCGGTTGCCGCGAGCTGGGCGAGAACAAGGTGCAGGAGGCGCAACGCAAGGCCGAGACGATGGCCGATCTGGGCGTGCACTGGTCGGTGATCGGGCATCTGCAGACCAACAAGGCGCGCTACGTGGCGCGCTTCGCCAGCGAGTTCCAGGCGCTTGACAGCCTGCGCGTGGCCGAAGCGCTGCAGCAGCGCCTGCAGCTGGAAGACCGCACGCTGGATGTTTTCGTGCAGGTCAACACCTCCGCCGAACCCAGCAAGTACGGACTGGAACCCGCTGCCGTCGAGGCATTCGTGCAGCAGCTGCCAGTCTTCGACCGGCTACGCGTGCGTGGCCTGATGACTCTGGCCATCTTCACTCCCGAAGTCGAACGTGTGCGCGCGTGCTTCGTGCGCCTGCGCGAACTGCGCGAGCAGCTGCAGCGTACCGCCCCACCCGGCATCGACCTGTCGCAGCTGTCGATGGGCATGTCCGGCGACTTCGAAGTGGCCATCGAGGAAGGCGCCACCGTGGTCCGTGTCGGCCAGGCCATCTTCGGCGCACGCGCCACCCCGGACAGTTTCTACTGGCCCAGCAATGGAGCCCCGGCATGAAGCACGCGGTTGTCCTGCAACACGTTGCCTTCGAGGACCTTGGCACCCTGCAACCGTTGCTGCTGGCCCAGAGCTGGCAGCTGCAGGTGCTGCAGGCGGGTGTAGATGCACTCGATCCGGCCGAAGCGGCTGACCTGCTGGTGGTGCTGGGTGGCCCGATCAGCGTCAACGATGTTGATGTTTACCCGTTCCTCAACGATAGCATCGCGCTGTTGCAAGGGCGTTTGCAGCAGCAGCGGCCCACGCTGGGCATCTGCCTGGGCGCGCAGCTGATGGCACGTGCACTCGGTGCCGATGTCGCCGCCAGTGGTGGCAAGGAGATCGGCTTTGCGCCACTGCTGCTCACCGATGACGGTCAGCGCTCGCCACTGCAGGCCCTGCAGGGCATTCCGGTACTGCATTGGCATGGCGAGGCGTTCGAACTCCCAGCGGGTGCACGCCGCCTGGCCAGCACGCCGGCCTGCCGCCACCAGGCCTTTGCCATCGGTAACCATGCGTTGGCACTGCAATGCCATCCGGAGCTGGACGCGCGCCAGTTCGAGCGCTGGCTGATCGGTCACACCCTGGAACTGGCGCAGGCCGGCATCGATCCGAACGACCTGCGCACGCAGGCGCGTCGCTATGGCGCGCCACTGGCCGCGGCCGCCACCGCGATGTTCGACCATTGGCTGCAGGACCTGCCGGAGCTACCGCGATGAACTACCGATTGCAGATCCACCGCGATGGCGCCTACTGGGGCCACTTCGACTGCAGCGGCCCCGATGCCATGCAACGCATGGACGCCATCGCCGCACAGCTGCCTGCAGACCAGGGCTTCCAGCTGAAACGGCAGAAAGGCATCGGCGAAGAGCGCATCCTGTCCAGCAATGCCGATGGCCTGCGCGTACTGGCTTCGCAGATCCAGTACCGCGACCTCTGACGATCGTCACGGTAGTGCCGGCCGCTGGCCGGCACCTGACGGGCAACAGATTTGCCGGCCAGCGGCCGGCACTACCCCGGCTGTTCGCCCGCGTGCGAAGCTTCACCCATGCTGACCCTGCAACGCGGCAGCCACCACGGACTGCTCATCGCACCGCGCTGGCCCTCTACCCGCATCCAGCTGGAAGAAGAAGTGCTGCAACGTTTGCTCGACGCGCAGGCATTGCTGCCTGCCGGGCTGGGCCTGCTCGTCACGCGCGGCTTCGAACCCAGCCACAGCCGGCTCGGCGGCTTCCGTCGTGGCGTGCGTTGGCTCGGCATCGCGGTGTTCCGCGCCTGCTATCCGCAGCGCCATGATGAAGTCGATGCCATCTTCGGCGCCAACGGCCACGACATCGATGGCCGTCATATCGATGTCTCAGTGGTATTGCACGGCAAGCGGCTGCGGCTGCTGCCACTGGGCGTGTTCACCCCGCCGCGCTGGCAGCAGCGTCGCACCGCCCGCCATGCCGAAGCGATCGCCCGGGTGAAGCGCAGCCTCCAGCACTGCGGTTTCGAGCTGCATCACAACCCCACCGAAGCCCTGCAGATCCACTGCGACTTTCGTCCGCGCTGACCTCGCAGTCGGCCACGCATGCCGCGCCTCGCGCCCATGGATGCAAATGATTCTCTTTTGCTGTAAGGTGTAGCCGCTGCCCTTGCCGCCGCGGGCTGTTCCCTTTCCCAGTTGTCGCCCGCCCCGTGTCCACGCCTGTCGAACCGACGGATGTCGCGCAGCTGTGCGCGGCCCACTACCAGCCGCTGCACGCCCATGTCCGCCGTAAGCTCCCGCAACGCAGCGACGCCGATGATGTCGTCCAGGAGACCTGGCTGCGCGTCGTCAGAATCGCCGCCAGTGGCCTGCTGAGCAATGGCCGCGCCTACCTGTACCGCGTCGCCCACAACCTGAGCCGCGGCACCCGCGCTGCTGGTGGCCGGTCGCTGGCATGTACTGCGCGGTACTGGCATGCCGGGCTACCTGCCAGCGGGCACACCAGCGCTGGTGATCGCGCTCGCTTCAGTCGGTGCATCCGTCGATGCGACCGACGCCGACCTGCTATGGGTGCTGGACGATGAGTGAGCGCGGCCAACACTGGCAGGCGATCGCCATCAGCATCGGGCTTCACCTGTTGCCCCTGCTGCTGTTGGTGCACTGGGTGGCCGCGCCGCCATTGCTGCCGCCGCCCGAGCAGGACGTGCGCATCAGCCTGCGCCTGCTGGCACCGGCGACGCCGCCGCAGCCAGTGGAAGAACGCCAGGCCGACACCCCCAGCCAGGCGCAGCAGGCGCGCGCATCCCAACCCACGAAGTCGCCCCCTCCACCGAAGCCCACCGCCGCACGCGAGGGCGAAGTGGCCGCCAGCGAACGCAGTGGCGCTGGCCGGCAAGCCCTGCCGGTCGCCCCGCCTGCGGCCGCGACCGATGCAAGTCCCGCACCGGCATCGATCACGGCCGCGCCGCCCGCTCCCGACGCCCCACCGGCGGACTTCCAGGCCGGCGCCGCCAGCGACCAGTGGGAAGCCCGCCTGATGGCGCGGCTGGAGCGCTATCGCTACTACCCTGCTGCGGCCCGCTCACGGCGCCAGCAGGGCACTGCCTGGGTCAGGGCCAGCATCGATCGCCAGGGACGCCTGCTGGCCCTGCGGTTGGAGCAGTCCAGTGGCCAGCCGATGCTTGACGGCGCCGCACTGCAGACCTTCCGCCGCGCGCAGCCGCTGCCGCCCATTCCCGATGAACTGAAGGCACCACAGGAACTGGTGGTGCCGGTGGAGTACTACCTGCGCTAGGCGTTGTGGAACTGTGCTGCAGTCTGCAACCTCAACCCAGGTTCAGGTCAAACACATCCGGCGCAACAGAGCAGTCCGCCGTGTGCAACGATCGCAGCGTGCTGTATCGCCGGGCCCATGCCCGGCTGCTCCATGCGAACGGCAGCCGAGCATGGGCTCGGCTCTACAGGGGAACAGAACCTGGCCGGGCGAGGCCCCGGCGCGAAAGAGGCAGGGCTACGTCCACGCCGGATCCGCAGTGAAATCGATGGTCAACCAGAACGTGCTGCCCCGCGCATCCAGCCGCACGGCGATCTCATCGCGCATCGCATCGACCTCGCCCACCGAGCCCAATGGCGTACCGGGGTCTGCCAGCACATGGATCTCGATGAAGCGCATCCGCCCCATCTTCGCCACGTGGCTGGTGAAACCGGCATAGCCACGCTCGGACACGAATGCCTGCATTACCTGCTGCACGCGCCGGTCCAGGTCATCCGGCGCCACCTGCAGCACTTCGCGCATGGCCTTCCATGCACTGCGCGCCGGCACTGGCAGTACCGCCAGGCTGATCAACGCCAGCACGATCGAATCCAGGTACGGGACCCAGTGGTGCCACTTGCCGCCATGCAGGACAAGGGCCAGCACGAAGGCCAGCACCACCGCCAGGCTCATCAATCCACCCAGCAGCCAGCCTCTTACATCCAGCCACAACAACGCCGAGCGCAGGCGCCGCGCACGCTGCGCGACGAACGTCGCCATTGCCAGGTTGCAGGCACTCAGCAGCGCCGCCCACCACAGCGCGGGCCCGAATTTCACTTCGTGCCCGCCCGTGGTCAAGCCGATGACCGCGTTGGCCAGCGCGTACACGCAGGCCAGCGACAGGATCACCCCACCGAGTGCCTCGACCATCGGCTCCAGGTGCCAATAGCCATACTGGAAGCGCGGGCTCTGCTCCCGCGCCACCAGCCGCAGTACCGACAACGAAACCAGAGTCAAGGCAACGTCGACCAGGCTGTACACGCCGTCGAACAGGATGGCCTGCGATCCCACCAGCAGGCCACCGATGAAGCCGACCGCGCTCACCGCGATGGTCACCCCGATGGAGAACTTCAGGATGCGTTGCTCGCGCGCGGTATCCATCGCTCGCCGAAGGGCCGACCGTCCCCGGTCAGGCCTTCAGCACCTCCACCCTGTACGAGGTCACATCGCCATCGTGCTCGATGATGAGCCCGTGCACATCCGACTCGAAGCCCGGGAAACGCGCATTCTGTTCACGGGCAATACGCAGTGACTGGATGATCGGCTCGTCGCTGTCGCCGAATCGCTCGCCCGGCATGATGGTCGGAATGCCCGGCGGATACGGCACCAGCATGGTCGCCGCAACGCGACCACTGAGCTGCTCGATGTCGACCCGCTCGATCTTGCCCTTCACCAGGTGGTTGTAGGCATCGGCCGGGGTCATCACCGGCGTTGGCAGATCCACGTACATCTCGCGCATCACCTTGGCGACCTCGAATTCCTGGTTGAACGCGTGCAATGCATCGCACAGGTCACGCAGTCCCCAGCCAGCGTAGGCAATCGGATAGTCCGCCGCCAGCGTCGGCAATGCCTGGCTCAACGGCGCGTTGCAGTCGTACAGCTCCTTGAAGGCCATCAGCTCGGTGACCAGCGTGCTCCACTTGCCCTTGGTGATGCCCATCGAGAACAGGAACAGCACCGAATACAGGTTGGTCTTCTCCACAGTGATGCCGCGGCCCCACAGGAACTTGCTCAGCACCGCCGCCGGAATGCCCAGCTTGCCCATGCTGCCGTCCATCGCCAGGCCCGGGGTCAGCAGGGTCACTTTGATCGGGTCGATCAGCACGTAGTCATCGACCAGATTCTCGAAGCCGTGCCAGTGCGCATCCGGCTGCAGGTACCACTCCTCGCGCTTGGCCACCAGCGGAGCCGGCGTATCGCCCTTGTCCAGGCTGCGCTCGACCTTGGTCGGCTGCCAGACACTGAACCACCAATCGTCGCGCCCGAGGTCGTCACGCACGTGCAGCATCGCGCGGCGGAAGGCGATCGCCTCGTCATGCATTTCCTGCACCAGCGAACGGCCGGCCTCGCCCTCCATCATTTTCGAGGCCACGTCACAGGCCGCGATCACCCCATAATGCGGGCTGGTCGAGGTGTGCATCATGAACGACTCGTTGAAGCGCTCGGCATCCAGGTCGCGCTGCGCCGAGTTGCGTACGTGGATCATCGACGCCTGCGAGAACGCGGCCAGCAGCTTGTGGGTGGAATGCGTGGTGAAGATGATCGCATCCTGCTCGCGCGGCTTGCCCTTGGCCATGCCGTAGTGGTTCTCATAGAACGGATGGAACGCGGCGTAGGCGTACCAGGCTTCGTCGAAGTGCAGGAAGTCGACCGCGCTGCCGATTTCGTCGGCGATCTTCTCGGCGTTGTAGCACAGGCCGTCGTAGGTCGAGTTGGTCACCACCGCAATGCGCGGCTTGGAACCGGCCTTGTAGGCCTGGCTGGCCAGCGGGTTGGCGGCGATGCGCTGCTGCAGCGATTCCGGTGTGAACTGATCCAGGCTGATCGGGCCGATGATGCCGTGTGCGTTGCGGCTTGGGGTGAAGTACACCGGCACCGCGCCGGTCATGATCAGCGCGTGCAGCAGCGACTTGTGGCAGTTGCGGTCGACGAACACCACGTCGCCGCGGGCCACCGTGCCATGCCAGACGATCTTGTTGGCGGTGGAGGTCCCATTGGTGACGAAGAAGGTATGGTCGGCACCGAAGTTGCGCGCCGCCTCTTCCTCGGCATCCTTGATCGGGCCGGTGTGATCCAGCAGTGAGCCCAGCTCCGGCACCGAGATCGACAGATCGCTGCGCAGGGTGTTCTCACCGTAGAACTGGTGGAACGCACGGCCGACCGGCGACTTGGTGAATGCCACGCCGCCTGCATGGCCCGGCGTATGCCAGGAGTAGTTCGACTCTGCCGCATGATGGATCAGCGCCTTGAAGAACGGCGGCAAGAGATTCTTCATGTAGTCTTCGGCCGCGCGCATCACCTGCCGCGAGATGAAGCTCTTGGTGTCTTCAAACAGGAAGATGAAGCCGTGGATGTACTTGAGCAGCTTGCTCGGCACCTTTTCGATGGTGCGGCGCTCGCCGTACAGGAACACCGGCAGGTTGGCGCGGCGCGCACTCTGCTCGCGCAGGAAGGCGGTGAGGCGTTGGAACTCGCCATCCACCTCTTCGCTGCCATCGATCGAGATCAGCACCGCCGAGGCCGCCACGTAGGTACGGGCTCCGGCGCGCGCATCATCCAGGTTCAGCCCGCACAGCACCCGCTGGTCGTTGCTGCGCAGCTCTTCCACCAGGGCGCGGATCAGGATGCCGCCGATGCGCGGCGACTCGTAGTCGTTGTCGATGACAATGACCGGGTAGTCCAGGGACTTGAAGTACACGTTGATTCTCCTTGTCGAACTCAGGAACGCTGGGCGCCGGCGCTGATGGCCGATGCCTCGCGGGCGCGCTGCCGCTGCTGACGGCGCTCCTCGCTGAAGAAGGGATAGAACACGGTGATGAACAGCACGAACAGGAAGGCGTACTGCACGATGGTTCCCGACGAGCCGTAGATCGCCCACAGGCAGTACACGACGGTCAGGCTGGTGAGGGTCCAGAACGCACCGGTATGGACCAGGGTGTGCGAACGCTCGACCACGAAGTAGCAGGCCACGCACGAGTAGATGTAGGGCAGCAGGGTCAGCACCACGGCCGCCGACGTGATCACGTCGAACTGGGCCGACGCGGTTTCCGAGGTGGACGTCACCAGCACCGCCAGGGTCATCAGCACCGCCACGATCAGCACGCCCTTGACCGGCACGTCGTCCTTGTTGGTCTTGCTGAAGATGCTCGGGAACAGGCCATCATCCGAGGCCGCCTTGGCACTCTGCGCGGTCAGCAGGATCCAGCCGCCCAGCGAACCGGCGGCGCCGATGAAGGCGCACAGGCTGACCAGCGCGCCGCCCCAGCCGCCGACCGCCTTGGCCGCCGCCAGCGCGAACGGCGCGTCGGAGGTCTGCAGCTCGCCATTGGGCACCATGCCCATGATCACTGAGGAACTGGCGATGTAGGCGATGGCAGCCAGGAACACACCGGCCAGAGTGGCACGGGCCACGTTCTTCTCCGGGTTCTCGACCACGCCAGCCGTGACCGAAGCCGATTCGACACCGATGAAAGCCCACAGGGTCAGTGCCGCGGCACTGGAGATCGCACCGAAGTTGGACTCACCGGACACGTTGTAGGCGCCCTTGAAAATGTCGGCATCGAAGAAGAACCAGCCGAAAATGGCGATGCCCAGGATCGGCACCAGCGCGAAACTGGTGGTGACCGTCTGCACACGGCTGACGAAGGCCGGGCCGATCACGTTGGCAAAGCTCAGCGCCCACACCAGGATCAGCACCGCGATGCAGCGCACCAGCGGCTCGGACAGGATCGGGAAGAAGTAGCTGAAGTAGCCCACCGCGGCAATCGGTATGGCAACGTTGCCGATCCAGTTGGCGAACCAGTAGATGGTATTGGTCTGGAAGCCCATGTAAGGCCCGAACCAGTCACGCGCATAGGCATACGGACCGCCCGCCTTCGGCGCCAGCTTGCCCAGCTTGGCGAATACGAAGGCCAGCAACAGCGCACCGGCCGTGGTGATCAGCCAGCCCCAGATCGATGCGGTACCGATCTTGGCCAGGCTGGACGGCAACAGGAACACGCCTGAGCCCATCATGTTGCCGGCGACGAGGAAGGTGGCTCCGACCACCCCGATTTTCTTTGCTTCTGCCATGACAATCTCCTGTACTGGCATGAGCCCGGTGCGGCCGGGCGTGGGGACGGTTGCGCTGGCGTAACGCCGCTGGCGCTTATTTGATGAAGTTGTATTGCAGGCTGCCCTGCACCCGGACCGTGTCGCCGCGCGCGCCGCCCTGCTGTTCCAGGCGGCCGTACAGCAGCTCCATGCCCATCGTCCACGACGGCGCCGGGCTCCAGATCAGGTTGAACACGCCGTATCGGCTCTGCCGGAAGGCGTCGGCAGCGAGTGCCGCGTTCCGCTCCAGGGTCAGCTGGCCGAAGATCAGGTTCGAACGCCATAGCTCGGACCAGTAATGCGTGTAGCCGACGAAGCCGCCGTGCAGGTCCAGCGCGTCGAGACGGCCATCGGCACCGACCACCGCGTCCAGCCCGGAGCCGGTCAGGTCCGCGGTGTAGCGGCTGAGGCCGCGCCCGCCGAGCGCGCCGAACAGCAACAGATCGCGCTCGCCTACCGATGCCGAGCCACTGAACTGCAGGCCGCCGGCCATGCGCCGGTCGCGCTCGCCCTCACCGTCATAGGCCAGGCTGCGCGCCACCGCGCCCAGCTGAAGATGGCCCCAGTCACGCTCCATGCGTGCGGTCACGGTCACATCCGGCAGCCGGTTCACTGCGGCCCGTTCATCACTGGCACCGGCCAGTTCGGTCTTGGGGTCTTCGGCGGCCAGCGTCAGGGTGTTGCCCTTGCCCATCGCGAAGCTGTGGTGGATGCCGGCCACCAGCAGATAGCCGGCGCCGCCGGGACCGGCGAAGTCGAGCGTGTCGGGCAGGCTGTCCGGGTCCATGAAACTGGAGTAACCGTAGCCGGCATAGGTATTGCCAAGCTGGCCATACGCGTGGCGCAGGCGGAACGCGTAGCCATCGCTGCTGCCGAAGAAATCATTCTCCAGGTAGAAGCGCAGGTTGCCGTGCGTGGTCGGGCGCCGCGCCTCGAAGCTGAAGCGGGTCTGCTTGGCGTGGATGTTGAAATTGGAAACATCGCGATGGCTGCCGCCCACCGGCATCGACGAAGGGATGAACTGATCCTCGTCACCGGCCGCACGCGAATCTGCAATCGCATCGAGCTTGGCATAGCCGCCAATGCGGATCACCGTGTCAGTACCTGGAATGGCAAAGAAGCCCTTCAGATCCGGGTCGGTCGGCCCAGCAGCGCTGTCGGGACGCGAGGCCGCCGTTGAGGGATCGGCCACCGATTCGCGCTGCGGCAGCACCGGTTGCGCCACACCCGGCACCTGGGTGGGATGCAGCAGGTTGGCGCTGCTGCCAGGTGGTGTCACCGGCGCCGCTACCTGCGCAGCGGCCGCGACAGCGCCCTCGCGTTGTTCGAGCTGATCCAGGCGCTTCTGCATGCCCTCCAGTGCCTGCCGCATGGCAGCGATTTCCTGGCGCAATGCGTGCGCATCCTCCTGGCCATTCTGCTGCGCATATGCTGGCGTGACCGCCAGCGCGGTCAGGCAGGCCAGACTCAGTACCGCAAAGCGCATTGCATCCTCCCTGGACGAACATTCGCAGCGCACTGACGGCGCGCGCGCAGGCGCAGCTCCGACGTTGCGTTGCCGTTGCTGGAAATGCGGGTACTGCGTCGACGACACCGGCCAGCCTGCGCGTGGCAGGCAACAGGACGATGACACTGCCCCGCCCGTACCGATATCGACGCCATCAGGGCCGCACTGCCGGAGAGGTGGCGACCGCAGCAGTCTGGGTAACAACCAGGGAGTGAGAACGTCGTGAATGGCTGTGCCGACTGCCCCGGTTCAGGGCGTGTCAGGCGCGGCATCCCTGGCGCGTTGACGCTGTATTCCATGCGTCACAGGCTAATCCGCCTGTCGTTTTTGGCCTTGATTGGAATCAAGGCGCGATGCTTGATGTCAGTCACGATTCAGACGTGACGACGAACAGGTGGTGCGCAGCCTGCATCACCCGCACAAGTGACGAAACGCAACAGGCCCGCATGCTGCCATGCGGGCCTGTGGTGTCGCATCACGACATGGGTGCCGATCAGCGTGGGCCCAGCACCGTCTGCAGGTCAGCGCCCTGTGGCAGGCCGGCGCGACGCTGCACCTGGCCCTGTGCATCCTGGAACAGGATGCCCGGCGTGCCCTGGAAGCCCATTTCAATCATCAGCACCTGGTTGGCGTCGAGCTTGGCGGCGATCTCGCGGCTGATGCTCGGCAGGGCCTTGATGCCACCACGGTCGAACTGGTGTTCGTTTTCCAGCAAGGCCGCACTCGGGTCACGCGCAGACAGGATGGCCGCAGCCTTGGCCGGGCTGTCCTCGCGAATCACCCCGACCATGATGTGGCGCAACTGCACCTTGCCGGCGTCGACCCACGGACGCGCCGCTTCCCAGAACTTGTGGCAGTACGGGCAGTTGGCATCACTGAAGGTATAGACCACGCGCGGCGCATCGGCCTTGCCGTCACGCACCCAGGCACTGGCCTCCAGCTTGGTCCACATCTTGGCCGACATCGGTGCTGCGACCAGCTTCTCCACCGCCTCGGCGGCCACGTCGTTGCCCTCGGCATCGAACAGGCTGCCTACCAGCACATGCTTGCCGTCGGCGGTGACATAGGCTGCGGCCGGCTGCTGCCCGCCCACCACGCCAGCGAATCCACGCAGGCCACCCGGTGCATCGAACTCGGCAACGACTTCAAAACCGTGCTTCTCGATGCCTTTCAGCACTGCGGGGCGCTCGCCCTTGGCCGCTGGGGCTTGAGCGCTCGCTGCCGGCGCGGCCGCCTTGCCCGGCGGGGTCTGGGCCTGGCTGCAGGCGGCCAATGCCAGCATGACCGGCAGCAACAGCACCGCCGGAGCGATGCGCAGGGAAGTCGACAACATGGGAACTCCGTAGTGAGATGCCCGCGCAGGCTACCGCAGCCGGCGCAGTTTGTGTTCAAGACCCGCCGCCGTCAGTTCGCCAAGGTGCAGTTCACGCAGGCGGCCTTCGGCGTCGAAGAACAGCGTCGACGGATAGGCCTGTACACCCAGCACGGTTGACGCCGACGCGGTATCGTCCAGCAATACGTTGCCCAGCCAGAGCTGTTCGGATGCGATGAAACCCTTCACTTCGTCCAGGGTTTCCCCCTGGTTGAGGAACACGAACTGCACGTCAGTGTGGGTCTGCTGTGCGGATGCCAGTACCGGCATCTCGCGACGGCAGGGACCACACCAGCTGGCCCAGAGATTCAGCACCACCGGTTTGCCACGGAACTGCTGCAGATCGATCCTGCGCCCCTGCAGATCGGCCACCTGTACCGCCGGCAGCGGCATCCGCTGCTCCTGCCATGTTGCCAGCAGGTGGCTGCCCGCCGCCCACAGCACCACACCCACCAGCGCCCCCGCCAACACCGGCGCACGTAACGCGCGCCACAACCGCAGCCGCCAGGTGCCCCACGCCAGGCCCGCAACCAGCACGACTGCAAGGTGATACCCACCGTCGGCGATCTGCAGGATGCTCCAGGGGGCCTCACGGTAGAGCGCGAAGTTCAAGGCCACGAAGCTGATGCGTCCACACAGCAGGCCGATCAGCAACATGTCCAGGACCAGGCTGGCCCCGGAAGGCACTGCCATCCCGTCCTTCGGCCGCGGCCACAGGTGTGCCACCGCCATGGCCAGCAGCACGCACATCAGGATCAGCACCACCGGCATCGGCACCGGTCCAACACTCGACATCAACCCACCTGTCCCATCATCTCGTTGCCTGCATGGTCAAAGCGTCGCGCCCAGGTTGCAAGTGCGACGCCCAACGCCGGCTTCAGGCCGCGCTGCGCGGCATCTGCATGCCAGGCGCCGGTTGCAGCCCGCGCAGGCTGCCCGCCACCGACGACAACAGCGGTCGTTCGCGCCGATTGTTGTTGACCTGCCGGCGATAGTTGGCCGGCGTCATTCCGACAATGCGCAGGAACAGGCGGCGGAATGCGCTCTGGTCTGCATAGCCCACGCCCCAGGCCACTTCATCGATACCCGCCCCCTGCTGCAGCAATGTCTGCGCCTTGGCGATACGCAACCGCTGGCAATACTCGATCGGACGCAGGCCGGTGGCCTTCAGGAAGCGCCGCTGCAGAGTCCGCGGTTCCAGTCCGGAAACCTCGCAGATCGCTCCGAGCGTGGCCCCACGCGCAGCGGTGGTATGCAGCCAGCGTTGCGCCTTCAGTACGTCGCGATCGCCGTGGGCGAAGTTGGCACTGAAACGCTCCAGATCCTGCTGGATCGCCGCGGGCACCGTGATCCCCAACTGCTGCGCCACGGAACTCGCTACGCCCTGGCCGTGCAGCCGGTACAGCAGCCGCAGGGCGAGGAAGCGCCAGGCCTGGGAACCGGCCACTGTCAGCAGATCACCGTCGTCGACCAGCGCGCGCTCACTGGGCACCCAGCTGGCCGACTGCCCCTGCAGGCCCGGATGGCGCCCGAGGTCCGGCCCACTGACGGTGCGCCCGGCAAGCAGACCCGCGCGTGCCAGCATGCTGACACCATCGCTGGCAGCTGCCAGCAGACTGCCGCCATCGTAATGCGCGCGCAGCCAATCCAGCAGGACCTCATCGGCGCGCAGGCAGACGCCTTGACTGATCTGGCCAGGCACGGCGATCACGGCGGGAATGTCCGCCTCGAGCATCTCCGCGCCGGCAATGCGATGCACGCCGGTCTGGCTGGCTGGCACGACCCAGCGGGTCACCAGGACACGCTTGAACGGGCGACGCTGCTGCTGGGCAAGCCGGTTGGCGACATGTGCCATTTCGGTCAGCACAGAGGCGGCCGACGGGTCGCCTCCCGGGTACTCGACCACCGCGACCTCTACGAATCCTTCGTTCCTGAATCCTTCCACAGAGCATCTCCTCGGTTCGTTGCGGGCCATCCAGCGGCCGGTTCAGGCGCAGGGTAGGAACTGCCACGACGGCGGGGCTATGAAGAAAGTTGCAAAGTGCGCTGAATGCGCCGTCAGCGGCGGGAGCTTGACCCTGGACTGCACTCAAGGCTTCAGAATGACCGGCAGCATCCGCAGGAATCCGCCATGAACATTGGTCAACTGGCGCGCCAGGCCGGCGTACCGATCGATACCGTGCGCTACTACGAGCGCCAGCAGTTGCTGCCCACCGCGGCACGCTCGGCCGGGGGCTACCGCATCTTCGGTGAGCAGGACCTGCGCCGGCTGCGCTTCATCCGCCGCGCCAAGACGCTGGGCTTCAGCCTGGAACAAATCGCCGAACTGCTGGCACTCAGTGATCGCCACCCGCAGGACATGGGCAGCGTGCGCGACGCGGCACAGGCCCGCCTACAGGACATCGCGCAGCGCATGGCTGAACTGCAACGCATGCACAGCGCGCTCTCGCAGCTGGTCGACGCCTGCCCCGGCCACGGCACCCTGGATCAGTGCCCGATCCTGGCGGCGCTGACCGACGGCGCCGACTGAGTACGTGCGATCGTCGCCCCCCCCTCGCAACGCACGTGAAGAAAAGTGCAACAAATGCTTGCCAACCCTCTGGAGCAAGGCTATTATTTCGCTCCTCAGCGACGTGGGGCCATAGCTCAGCTGGGAGAGCGCCTGCATGGCATGCAGGAGGTCAGCGGTTCGATCCCGCTTGGCTCCACCAATCTTTCGGCATTAGGCCGTCGAAAGGTCGCTAAAGAACATTGATGAGAATTGCGTCCCCATCGTCTAGAGGCCTAGGACATCACCCTTTCACGGTGGCGACCGGGGTTCGAATCCCCGTGGGGACGCCACTCATCACGAACAACGAGGACCCGGCCGATAACCGGGTCTTTTTTGTTCACCGCCTACCGGCATTCAGGTTGTGGCGTTGCGGTTCCCCTGCCCTTGGTGGCGAAGGTTGAACCGGGACGAAAAAAGTTCGAAAAAAGCTTCCACAAACGTGAACACGCAGGTATGATAGGCGGCTCGGTAATACGGGGCCATAGCTCAGCTGGGAGAGCGCCTGCATGGCATGCAGGAGGTCAGCGGTTCGATCCCGCTTGGCTCCACCACTTTCGACATTAGGCCGTCGAAAGTTCTACAACTTGAAGTTTTTCGTGCGTCCCCATCGTCTAGAGGCCTAGGACATCACCCTTTCACGGTGGCGACCGGGGTTCGAATCCCCGTGGGGACGCCAGTTTCAAGACGGACTCTGCTCCTGGCAGATATCCAGAGTTTCATGGGGCCATAGCTCAGCTGGGAGAGCGCCTGCATGGCATGCAGGAGGTCAGCGGTTCGATCCCGCTTGGCTCCACCACTTCGACATTAGGCCGTCGAAGGATCTACAACTTGAAGTTTTCGTGCGTCCCCATCGTCTAGAGGCCTAGGACATCACCCTTTCACGGTGGCGACCGGGGTTCGAATCCCCGTGGGGACGCCAATTCTTGAAAACCCCGGCTTCGGCCGGGGTTTTTCTTTGCCCGCGATCTGCCATCAAACCGCCCTGCGCGTAGATGACTTCACTCCGCCCACGGCTCAGAACCGCCGATACATCCCGATCGATGCCGGCGCAGTCGGTGCGAAACCAAACTGTGCATACAGCCGATGCGCCTCGCCATCGGCCAGCAGGCTGACGTAAGCCGACGGCGGCAGGTTGGCCTGCATCCAGCCGTCCAGCCGCCGCATCACCTCCTTGCCCAGGCCCTGCCCCTGCAATCGCGGCAGCACCGCGATATCACAGACCTGCAGGTGGCAGCCGCCATCGCCGACGATACGGCCCATCGCCACCAGCTCAGCGCCCTGATAGGCACATACGCCGAACAGCGTATTGGGCAGCGCGCGGGCGGCTGCTTCGCGGGACTTGGCGCTGAGGCCTGCGAGCACGCGCAACTGGCAGTAGTCCTCGACCGTGGGTACGGCTTCGCGGAACTGGCAGGTGATGGAACCATTCATGCGGCATCTCCGGATGGGTCGGGCTATCCTGCCGCATCCACGTCGCAGCCGCTGCGACCCAGGCCCACAGAGTCCCATGTGCTATTCCGCCCTGATCCGCGCTGACTACGCCAAACTGGTACGCGAGTTCGGCGCCATCCTGTCGCTGGAGGACTTCGCCGAACTGTACGCACACGATCCGGGCAAGAAACGGCCGAAGACCCCGAAGGCGATGGATGACGGATTCGCCGGTGCGCGTACCGAACAGGGGCGGGACATCGTGGCGAAGATCCAGCAATGGCATGCGCAGGAGCGACAGGCCCTGGAGGCCGAACTGGCCCGGCAATGCGAACGACGCGATATTGCCCATGCCACGCTGGCCACCCGGCCCACGCAGAAGGCGCGCAACGACCTGCGCGTGGCCGGCAACCGCATCGAGCGCGCACAGGCCCGGCTGGAAGACCTGCATCGGGTGCAGCTGCTGCCGCGTGACAACCGCATTTTCCCCGGCACCTACGCACCGGTGATGGTCAGCGAGAACGGCCAGCGCGTGATCAGGCCGATGCGCTACCAGTGCCGGCTGCCGGACAAGCCGGCGCGCAACGACGTGCTTTACCCCGGCACCTACAATGCGCGGCGCGACAGCCTGGAAGGTTACTGGCGGGGTGCGTTTGGACTGCGCCACGGCGTAGTGGTGGTGCAGGCGTTCTACGAGCACGTGCCCCGCCACGCCATCGCCGGCCGCACCCTCGGTGCCAACGAAAAGGAACAGGACGTGGTACTCGAATTCCGTCCCGATCCGCCCCGCGACCTGTTGCTGGCCTGCCTCTGGGCGGAATGGGAAGGACCGGAAGGCCGCCTGCTGTCGTTTGCCACGATCACCGACGCACCTCCCAGCGACGTCGCCGCTGCCGGGCATGACCGCGGCGTAGTGCCGATCCGCAAGGAACACCTCGACGCCTGGCTCAACCCCGAACCGGATGACCTGGCGCGCCAGTACCGCATCCTCGACGACCGCGAGGAGATCCGTTACGTGTACGAGGAAGCGGGCTGAGCGCCGGACGCAATTGAAAAACCCCGCCTGGGCGGGGTTCCTGGATCAGGGGTTGCCGCCGAACATCGCAGACGCGAGCATTCAGCCGTCGGCAGTATCCCCCTGCCGGTCCGTGGCGGACGGCTCAGGCCTTGACGCTGGAGCGACCCACCGCTCGCGCCAGCGCGCGTGACAGATCAGCCGACAGGTACGGCTTGACCAGCAGCAGGCCGGCCAACATCGGCGCCGGCAGCTGCTCGGCCAGCATCCCGGTGGCCAGCACGAACGGAATGCCACGCGATGAAAGCGCTGCAGCCACTGGTTCACTGGTCTCGTTGCGGGCCAGCCGGTAATCCAGCAGGGCCACGTCCGGGGTGCTCTGCTCCAGCAGCTGCAGGGCTTCGGACACGCTCGCTGCGAGGCCAACCACGACCGCACCGGCATGCACCAGCTGCATCTGCAGCAGGGCCGCACTCATTTCGTCGTTCTCGACCACCAGCACCCTCAGGTCCTGCAACACTGTCATCGGCTACCGCTCCTGGAGGCAATTGCACGCTGGGAGTATAGCTATCAAGGGGCCAATGCCGACAGGAACCGCCCTCATAGGCCCTCCTACTATGCATCGCCTGCCGACCTCGGTTACACTCGCACGCTGCCTGCCGGTGTGGCGGAATGGTATACGCAGCTGACTCAAAATCAGCCGGGGGTGACCCCATGAAGGTTCGAGTCCTTTCACCGGCACCACTGCATCAAAGGCCAGGTCCATGATCTGGCCTTTTGCATTTCGCGGGCCCGAGCGCCGACACTGGCGAAGGTGCCCCAGCATGCCCTGCCCGCGCGATTGCCCCTCCTGCGGGCGTCCGACGCCGTCGCCTGGTCCCACTACCTCTCGCTGCCGGGCGTGATCGAGCACACCAGCTGGGGCCACGTTTCCGAACGGGCGATGGCGCTGCAGATCGCCCGCCATCTGCCTGACGCATCCGATCAGCGCTGGGCGCTGGGGACGCCAACAACCTGCAGGCGGTCGCCGCGATCCTCGACGGCTGCCCGCAACGCAGTGATGACCTGCTGGCCCGCGACGGCGGCGAGGAATTCATCGCCGCCCTGCCCGCCGCTGAGGCCCATGTGACCATCAGCATCGGCGTAGCCTGGCAGGCCGCGCATGAGCAGGCCGACCCACAAGGCCGGGGAACAGCACTCCGACCGCCGGGCCTAGACCGCGCGCAGCACCGCCGCGCCATGCAGGTGCCCCGCCCCACCCTGCACGCGGAAGCTGGCCACGGTCTGCAGAAGCTGCGCTGACTGCTCCTCCATGCTGCGCGCCGCGGCCGAGGCTTCCTCGACCAGCGCAGCGTTCTGCTGGGTGCCCTGGTCGATCAGATCGACAGCGTGGTTCATCTGCTGGATGTCGTCGCTCTGCTGCTGTGCGGCCGTGCTGATCTCGGACATCAGGTCACTGACCCGGCGCACGTTGAGCACGATCTCGTCCATGGTGCGTCCGGCGCTCTCAACCTGCGCGGTACCGGCGCCGACATTGGCCACCGACGCATCGATCAGCTGCTTGATCTCCTTCGCGGCACTGGCCGAGCGCTGCGACAGTTCGCGGATCTCGGTGGCGACCACGGCGAAGCCACGCCCGTGTTCGCCCGCACGCGCTGCTTCCACCGCCGCGTTCAACGCAAGGATGTTGGTCTGGAAAGCAATGCCGTCGATCACGCCGATGATGTCGACGATGCGCCGCGAGGACGCGTTGATCACGGCCATGGTCTCGACCACTTCGTGCACCACGTTGCCACCGCGGGCAGCGACATCAGCAGCACCACCGGCCAGCTGACTGGCCTGCCGTGCGTTGGTCGCGGTGCGCTGCACGGTCTCGGCCAGGCCCTTCATCGACACCGCGGTCTCCTCCAGCGACGCGGCCTGCTGCTCGGTGCGCTGCGACAGATCGCTGTTGCCCTGCGCGATCTCGGTGGCACCGACGGCGATGGTGTCGGCGGCGAACTTGATCTGGGCGATGATCGCGGCCTTCGCCTCCACCAACGAATTCACGCCTTCGCACAGCTCGGCGATCGGCCCGTTCTTGTCGGCAGTGGCCACGCGCCGGGTCAGGTCGCCCTCCTTCGCGGCCGCCACCACTTCACGGGTCTGCGCCACGGCACGTTGCATGGCCTGGTTCTCATGCACCTGCGCGGTGATGTCGGTGGCGTACTTGACCACCTTGAACGGCTTTCCGTTGAGATCCAGGATCGGGTTGTAGGACGCCTGGATCCAGACCTCGCGCCCGCCCTTGCCGAGGCGCCGGTACTGGCCGGCATCGTATTCGCCACGGCCGAGCTTCTCCCAGAACTGGCGATACTCGGCACTGCCACGATACTCGGGCTCGACGAACAGCGAGTGGTGCTGGCCACGCACGTCGTCCAGGCTGTAGCCGGTGGCGGCCAGGAAGTTGTCGTTGGCCGAAAGGATGCGGCCGTCCATGCCGAACTCGATCACCGCCTGCGACTTGTCGATCGCCGCCAGCTGCCCGGCCGAGTCGGCTGCCTGCAGCTTCTGCGCAGTGATGTCGGTGGCGAACTTGACCACCTTGTAAGGCCGCCCCTGCCGGTCCAGCACCGGGTTGTACGAGGCCTGGATCCAGATCTCGCGCTGGCCCTTGCCGAAGCGCCGGTACTGGCCAGCGTCATATTCGCCACGCCCCAGCCGCGCCCAGAACTCGCGGTACTCGGCGCTGCGCGCCTGCTCGGGATCGACGAACAGGGAATGATGCTTTCCCTGGATCTCCTCCAGCCGGTAGCCCATCGCCTGCAGGAAGTTGTCATTGGCCTGCAGGATGGTGCCATCGAGGGCGAACTCGATGACCGCCTGGACCCGGTGCAGCGCCGCGACCTGGGCTTCCAGCTCGGCACGGCCATCGGACACGGCCTCGGCGCCGGTGCGGTGCTGGGGAGCCAGCGCGCCCAGCAGGGCACGCCACGGCGACCAACGGGTATGCAGCTCGGCCGGCGCCTGCGCGCCCGCCGTGAAGCCTGGAATGAGCATTGTCTGATCCTCGGTGTCCGGTAAGCGGTTGCGACCCGACGGGCGGGATGCCCGGCGGCAACTTCAGGTGCCAGGGACTACAGGTGCCAACCGGCACCTCTCGAGCGACTGCCACGAACGTCTGCTGCGGGTGCGATCGGCATCTGGGAGCGGCGGAACACACAGCGCGGGCCGCCCATCGGGGACGGCCTGGGGCCCTGCGGCGGGTGACTGGAGCGGGATCCAGAGGGAGTATCGGCGAGGCGATCGGTGGCTTTAGCCGGATTACGCGACGTCCGTCGCAACTTCAGATGCGGCTGCAGGGACGCGGTAGACAATCGCGATGTACTTCACATTCTGCTCACGCTCGGCGGGGCACGGGGTGTCGTCACGGAACATATCGCGCGTTGCCGCCGTCACTGGGCATAGCCTTGCCCGGCACGCCGATGCAGTTCAAGCCCAAAAGGTTTGCATGACCAACGGGCGATTCCATGGCAGGTGAAAATGGCCAGCATGCAGCGAACCGCAGGACGCTCACTGACACGGAGATCGCATGTTCCCACGCTTGGCCAGCTTCCTGATCCTGGGCCTGTGCAGTACCGGCGCCCTCGCTGCCGATGCCACCTATCGGCCCGCCTTCCAGCCGGACCAGCTGAAGGGGCCGCCTGCAGGGCGACCGAACGAGGTACTGGTACTGGGCACCGCCCACCTGTCCGGCCTGCCCAAGTCCTTCCAGCCCGCCTTGCTTGAACCGTTGCTGCAGCGACTGGTCGCCTGGAAGCCCGGGCTGATCGCCACCGAAGACCTGTCCGGCCTCCAGTGCGATTCCATGCGTCGCTACCCGGAACGCTATGCGGAGAGCGTGGCCACCTACTGCTTCGACACCACCGCTGCGCAGGCTGCCACCGGCCTGGACGTGCCTTCAGCGAACGCCCAGGCCGAGCGCCTGCTTGCGACCTGGCCGGACGAGCCGACGCCCGCCCAGCGTCGTCGGCTCGCCGCATTGTTCCTGGCTGCGGGCGAACGCGGCTCGGCGCAGGTGCAATGGCTGCGCCTGCCTGCGTCCGAGCGCAAAGCCGGCGATGGGCTGACGCCGGCCCTGGTCGAGATCCTCGGCAAAGGCCTGGTCCGCCGCAATGAAACCAGCCTGATCGCCGCCGTCGTTGCCGCCCGCCTCGGGCATGAACGGCTGTGGGCCGTGGACGACCACACGGCCGATTCTCCCACACCGGCGGAGGATAAGGCGGCGGCCAGTGCAGCCATCACCGGTGCCTGGAACAATACGTACTTGCGGGCGCGACGGGAGGCCGATGAACGCCTCGTGGCCAATCTGGACAAGCCCGGTGGCGTCATGGCGCTGTATCGGGATTACAACAGCCCGGCGGCAGCGATGGCAGCGTACCAGAGCGACTTCGGCGCGACGCTCGTCGAGCCGTCCTCCAAGGCGTTCGGCCGGATGTATGTCGGTTACTGGGAAACCCGCAACCTGCGCATGGTCGCCAACATCCGTGACGTGCTGGGCCTGCACCCTGGCAGCCGAATGCTGGCCATCGTCGGTGCCTCGCACAAGGGCTACTACGAGGCCTACCTCAATCAGATGCACGACGTGCAGCTGGTCAGTACGGACGCAGTATTGCGTTGACCAGGATAGGTGCCGGCCATGCGCTGGCACTATCCTGCAAGGCCCGTCTGCAGGTGCCGACATGCTGAAAGTGATCGCCGAGGATTTCATCCATCCCGATGCCGTGGATACCGTGCTTCCCCTGTACCGCGAGCTGGTCGCATGCACGCAGCGAGAGCCGCTCTGCCTCGGCTATGAACTGTTCGTCGACCAGAGGGACCCCGGGCATTTCGTCTTCATCGAGCAATGGCCGGACCGCGACGCACTGGATATCCATTGCGCCAGCGAGCACTTCCAGCGTCTGGTGCCTCAGATCAACGCGTTCCAGCGCGCACCGTGCCGGGCCCTGCTGATGGACGCCGCACGGGTGTAGTGCCGGAAGCGAGACGCCCGCCGACGCTGCGGCCATGCCGCCACAGCAACAGGCAGGCTGCAACCGTGCACGCCAGGCTCAGGACCAGCAGCGCGACCGCGCCTTGCTGCAGCACGGGCAACAACGCCTGCGCGTACGGGTCGCCGCGCAGCTGTTCGGCGCGCAGGCAGGTGGCCAGCGCCAGGCACCAGCCGATCAGGGCCGGAATGAACATGCGCACCGCAACCGGGTTCCAGGCATTCATGGGTTCACCTGCTTGAGTGGAGATGCGCGCAGTATTCGCGCGCGTCCTCTCACAGGCTGAGATCAGTCCTGGGCGGCATCGGCATCGTCGCCTGGAAGCCCCGACAGCTCGCCCTGCACCTGCACGTTGTTGCGCCCCAGCGCCTTGGCCCGGTAGCACTGTGCATCGGCAGCGGCCACCGCCTGGTCCACGCTCATGCCCCCCGCCAGGGGCGCGATGCCGATGCTGGCACCGACCCGCAGCCGGTGCTGATCCCATGGAATGGACAGCGCTGACAGGGTCTGCAGGAGCTCACCGCCGATCCGTGCGGCACGACGCGGCGTACACCCGGACAGGATCACCGCGAACTCGTCGCCGCCCAGCCGCGCCACCACGTCCGAATCACGCACACCATGTCGCAGCACACTGGCCACCGCCCACAGCACGGCATCGCCGGCCAGGTGGCCCCAGGTGTCGTTGACCGGCTTGAAGCGGTCCAGATCGATGTACATCAGCGAGGCGGCCTGCCCGGTGCGCTCGACGCGGGTGATCGCCTGCTGCAGGTGCACCTCGAAACCGCGGCGGTTGCTCAGTTCGGTGAGTGGATCGATCTCGGCCAGGTGGCGGGCTTCGCGCTGCCGCGCCCGCTGCTGGGTGTCGTCGCGCAGCACCCACACCGCGCCGCGCACATGGCCTTCGTCATCGCGCAGCCAGGCCCGCGTCAGATCCACCGGCACCGTTGCCGTGCCCAGGCGCAGCAGCAGGTCGGCATGCAGGTCCACCGCGTTGCTTTCCGGGTCCAGGAGTACCTGCACATCCAGCACCGAGCCGGGCGCGTACTCGGTGGTCAGCGCCAGCACGTCCTGCACCCTGTGCCCGGCCAGCGACAGCGCGCCATCACCGGCCAGGGTGCGTACCGCGGCCGCGTTGGCATAGTCGATGCGGCCGTCAAGGTTGACGCTGAGCACCAGGTCGGCCACCGCATCCAGGGTGATGCGACTGCGCTGTTCGCTCTCGAACAGGCGTTGCTCACTGCTGCGCTGGGCGGTGATGTCCTGGATCTGCGACACGAAATGCAGTGGCTGGCCATGCTCGCTGCGCACCAGCGACACTGACAGCCGCGCCCAGATGATGCGGCCGTCGCGGTCGAGATAGCGCTTTTCAAGGTGGTAATGGCTGCGCCGTCCGGCCAGCAGGTCCTGCACCAGGGCCAGGTCGGTCTGCAGGTCATCGGGATGGGTCAGGCGCTGGAAGTCGACCTGCAGCAGCTCTTCGCGCGGGTAACCCAGGATCCGGCACAGCGCATCATTGACGTCCAGCCAACGCCCCTCCAGCGACACCAGCGCCATGCCCAACGCCGCCGACGTGAATGCACCGGCGAACTTCTCCGCCGACAGCCGCGCCTCAGCCCGTGCCTGCAGGATCTCGGTGATGTCGATGGCCATGCCGACGTAGCCGATGCGTGCGCCATCGGCACCTTCCATGCGGCTGATCGACAGGCGCACCTGGCGTGGCAGGCCCTCCTTGCGCAGCAACGTCCACTGCCGCGAGTAGGTCTGCCCGTCAGCGCGAGCACTGAGCGCTTCGAACACGTCGGGAAGGTTGCCCTCGGCATCGGCCAGCGGCTCCAGCCAGGCTTTCAGTTCCTCCGGATCGTGGAACGCATCGAGCCGGCGCTGGCCGACCACCTCCGCTGCGCTGTAGCCCAGCAGGCGCTCCGCACCCGTGTTGAACAGGGTGATGGTGCCATCGGTATCGGTGGCGATCACCGCTACCTCATCGGACGCATCGACCACGGCCTGCAGGCGTTGCCGGGTCTCGGCCGCGTCCTGCCTCGCCTGCTGCAGCTCGGTGACATCAGCATGCGCGCCGGCCATCCACAGCGGCTTGCCCTGCCCATCCCATTCGAAGACCCGCCCGCGGTCCTGGATCCAGATCCACTGCCCGTTCTTGTGGCGCATGCGCAGCAGGCAGGCGTAGTTGTCGCTGCGGCCTTCGAAATGCTCATCCAGCGCCGCATCGGACAGCGCGATGTCATCGGGATGGACCAGCTTCAGGAACGTCTTCTGGCAGATGGGTTGCAGCTCTTCCAGGCGGTAGCCGACGATCTCAGCCCAGCGCGCGTTGACCCGCATCTCGCCGGTCTGCACGTTCCATTCCCAGGTTCCCGCGGCGGTACCGTCGATGATCATCGCCAGGCGGCGACGCTCTTCCGCCAGCTCCTGCAGGCGGCGCTCCAGCAGTCCATTGCCGTGGGTGCCCTGGCCCGGCATCAATCCGGTCCCCTGCCGGCACGGGCAGGCGCCGACCGCAGCGGAACGCTGCGGTCTGCAACGAAGATGGCGGGTCGTGCTGGCGTCATGGCCCTCCCCAGCAACAGCGGGGTGGCCGGACGCCTCCCCTCAAGCGCAAGTGTGCGCAATCACGGGGAAAATCGACAAGTCCCTCGCCACGAATCAAGTGTGACGGGGAACGCGGTCCTCAACTGCGCTTGGCGCGCGCGAAGGCCTCGGCCAGGGCGTTGTTGGCCGGGGGCGCGGACGCGGCGGGACGGCCACCATTGCCTTGACCCCGGTTCAGCCCGCGGTTCTGGCCGCCTGCATCGCGGCGCGGACCCTGCCCATGGCCGCGCTCATCACGCTGTCCCGGGCGGCTGGTGGCTTGCCCGGGGGTATCGTCCAGGCGCCGGGTCAGGGCGATGCGCTTGCGCGCCACGTCCACCTCCAGCACCTTCACCTTGACGATATCGCCGGCCTTGACCACGTCGCGCGGGTCCTTCACGAACGTATCGGAAAGTGCCGAGGTGTGGATCAGGCCATCCTGGTGCACACCGATATCGACGAAGGCACCGAAGGCCGCCACGTTGCTGACCACACCCTCGAGCACCATGCCCTCGCGCAGGTCCTTGATGTCCTCGACGCCCTCGGCGAATCGTGCCGCCTTGAACTCGGGGCGTGGGTCTCGGCCCGGCTTCTCCAGTTCCTTGAGGATGTCACGCACGGTCGGCACGCCGAAGGTGGCATCGGTGAACTGCTCGGCCTTCAGGCCGCGCAGGAAGCTGCCATCACCGATCAGCGCCTTGATCGGGCGCGCGGTGCTGGCAACGATGCGCTCGACCACCGGGTAGGCTTCCGGGTGTACCGCCGAAGCATCCAGCGGTTCATCACCGTCGGCAATGCGCAGGAAGCCCGCGCACTGTTCAAAGGTCTTCTCGCCCAGGCGCGCGACCTTCAGCAGGTCCTTGCGGCGCTTGAACGGGCCGTTCGCATCACGGTGGCGCACGATGTTCTCGGCCACCGTGGCCGACAGGCCGGACACCCGCGACAACAGTGCAGCCGAAGCGGTGTTCACGTACACGCCCACCGCGTTCACGCAGTCCTCCACGCGGGCATCCAGCGCGCGCGCCAGGCGGTACTGATCCACATCGTGCTGGTACTGGCCGACACCGATCGCCTTGGGTTCGATCTTCACCAGTTCGGCCAGCGGGTCCTGCAGGCGGCGGGCGATCGACACCGCCCCACGTAGCGACACGTCCAGCTCCGGGAACTCCCTGGCCGCGAACTCGGACGCCGAGTACACCGACGCCCCGGCCTCGCTGACCACTATCTTCTGCAGCTTCGGGTTGGCAGCGGCCTTGATCGCTTCACCGGCCAGCTTGTCGGTTTCGCGGCTGGCAGTGCCGTTGCCGATCGCGATCAGTTCCACGTTGTGCTTGGCGCACAGCTGCTTGATCGTCTGCAGCGACTGCTCCCACTGGCGACGCGGCTCGTGCGGGTAGATGGTGTCGGTGGCGACCAGCTTGCCGGTGGCATCGACCACGGCGATCTTGCAGCCGGTGCGGATGCCCGGGTCCATTCCGAGCACGGTCTTCGGGCCGGCGGGTGCCGCCAGCAACAGGTCCTTCAGGTTGTCGCCGAACACCGCGATGGCTTCGGCTTCGGCCTTTTCGCGGGCCTGGTTGAACAGGTCCAGCAGCAGATGGGTGTGCAGCTTGGCACGCCAGGTCAGCCGGCACGCATCCAGCAGCCAGCGGTCGGCGGCACGGCCCTGGTCGGCGATGCCGGCCTTGCGCGCCACGCGTCCTTCGGCGTACTGATGGCCAGCCTCGGCATCGCTGCCCGGCTCCAGTTCCAGGAACAGGATCTCCTCGCGGCGCGCACGGAACAGTGCCAGCAAGCGATGCGACGGAATCTTCGCCAGCGCCTCGGCATGCTCGAAGTAGTCGCGGTACTTGGCGCCCTCGGTTTCCTTGCCCTCGGCGACGCGGGCACGGATCACGCCGGTCTCGCCCAGCCAGGTGCGCAGTTCACCGACCAGCGCGGCGTCTTCGCCCCAGCGCTCCATCAGGATCGCGCGCGCGCCTTCCAACGCGGACTTGGCGTCGGCCACGCCCTTGTCGGCGTCGACGAAGGTGGCCGCGAACGTCTGCGGGTCCTGCGTCGGGTCGGCCAGCAGGCCATCGGCCAACGGCTCCAGGCCGGCCTCGCGGGCGATCTGCGCACGGGTGCGGCGCTTGGGCTTGTACGGCAGGTACAGGTCTTCCAGCCGGCTCTTGGTATCGGCGGCCAGGATGTCATTGCGCAGCTCGTCACTGAGCTTGCCCTGCTCGCCGATGCTGGCCAGCACCGCCGCGCGACGGTCCTCCAGCTCGCGCAGGTAGGTCAGCCGGGTTTCCAGGTTGCGCAGCTGGGTGTCGTCCAGGCCACCGGTCACTTCCTTGCGGTAGCGCGCGATGAACGGAACGCTGGCGCCTTCGTCGAGCAGGCCGACGGCGGCGCGTACCTGGGCGGACTGGGCACCGATTTCGTCGGCGATGGTCTGGGCGATCTGCTGGGCGAGCGCGCTCTGGGCGTTCTTGGCGTCGTGCATTGCTTCAGGTCTGTGCCGCGTTTCGGGAAGCCCCCATTCTGGCAATCCGCGACGGAGCCGGACAAGGCATTGACAGGGGGCGAGGTTCAGCGGCGAAGCCGGATTGGACGCCGGCATCCTGGCAAAGAGCGGGCTCGGACTGGCCCGGGGCTGGGATGCCGGCGCGGGCGCGCGATGGTGGGCGCGCCCTGCCGCGTGTTGCGACGGTCAGCGGTAGTGGCGGGCGGCGCGCTGCATGACGATGTCGTCACGCATGCCTTCCAAGGCCATCAGGCGGACCTTGCCGACACCCTGCAGTTCCATGAACCGCTCCGTGTAGAACTCCGGCCCCAGCGCGGTGTCGGCGCGGGATTTGCTGAAGCCGTAGGGCACCACGCCCTTCTCGCCATCCTTGCTACCACCGACATAAAGAACGATTGCCATGTGATGTCTTCCTCCAAATTGCTACTGCGTACTGCGCTCGATGAGCGATGCTGCGAGCTCATCGAGGGAGAGCTTACCGCGTCGAACCTGACTGGAACGTCACGAAGGCTAATGACGATCGGTTGCATGCAGATGACTGCGGGATCGCAGCAGAATGCTTACGGATCTTTAACCTCCGGCTAACGAATCGGTGGGGGATCTCCGCCAACGGCGCAGCCCCTTGTGGCTTGGTCGCGAAATGCGCTTCATGTGAGCGGGTCGGTCGAGGTGGATTCGCAGGACACGCCGTAAAACCCGTCCATGGGGGCTCGATGGCGCCATTCATGGCGCCATCGGTCCCGCGAACCCACCCCGACCGACCCCCGACAGTTTTCGGGCACGTCCAGCCATGGAAAAGAAAAAAGAAGACCAGAGCAAAAGCGGCCTGGCCGGCTCACTTTTTGTAGAGCCGAGCCCATGCTCGGCTGCTTTCAGGCCAGTCCGCGAAGCACGGCGTCCCCGCCAGCCCCACCCACCCGGCCAGCCCCAGGAAGCGGGCATTCCGCGACCACCCACGAGGGGCCGCGCCGTTGGCTGGAAACTACGGCCACCAACCACGCCCGAACCGGGCGAAATGATCGGCCGCGCGTTCGAACGGATTGCGTGCACTCACCCCACCACACAGCAGGTACACCGGCAGGTACAACGGCCCCAGCACCATGTACTGGTAAACGTGCGCGCGCTCGTGGTCGTCCAGCCGAATCAGCGGCTCCACGCCCCACCCCGCCTGATGCGCATAGGTCCGGCAACAGATGCCGAGGTCATGGCCGGTATGCAGGATCACGTTGCCCAGGGTGATCGCACCGCCCGGCCCCCACGGCCAGTGATCGAACACCACGGCGCAGTCCCGCCCGCTCCATCGCAGCGTCGCGCCGCCAAGCATGCCGGCCAGGCCGCCGATCAGGCCGATCAGTGTGTTGGGCAGCGTCCATGCGGCGCCCAGCATCTGCAGCGCGCGCAGCCAGAGCGGCCAGGATCGAGCGGCGGTGTTCAATCCGCCTCGTTCGGAATCAGCAGCCACAGGATCAGGTAGATCAGAATGCCGGGGAAGGCGGCCGAGCCGATCGATACCAGCACGAACACGATCCGCACCAGGGTGGGGTTCCAGCCGAAGCGATGGGCAATGCCGCCCATCACGCCGGCAATCATGCGGTCGTTCAATGAACGCGACAGCGTCTTGGGCGTGGTGTTCACGGCGGTGTCTCCTCGGCTTGCGGGCAGAATCAGTCGAGCACGCCGCGACTCTACACCGCCTCCGTGTCTACGGCGTGCGGAGACGCAGCGCCTGCAGGCGCGCACCGAACCAGGCGGCCGCGGTCTGTTCAGGCTGCCCCGGGCACTGGATGCGGTAAGGCTTCCCGCTCATGCTGCTCTGGCTGGCGGCGCGCTCGATGAACTGCTCGGCGCTGTCCACCATGTCCTTCTTCAGCAGGTAGTCGTACTTGCGCTGCAGATGAGCGCGCGCATCGCCGCCGTCGTACCAGCTGCCATTGCGCTGGAAACGGCACTGCGAGCCGTCCAGGCTGGAAATCAGCTGGGCGATCTCCCGGCGTGCATCGGCACTGGGTGCGGCGTGGGCAAATTGTGCTGCCAGCAGTGCCGCAAGAATCAACGAAATCCGGTACGTCATCATCCCCCCAGGTCAATCGAGCATGGCTCGACTCTACAGGTCACGCGCCTTCAACCAGCCATCGATCGTGGCCGGCACTTCGCGCTGGGCGCGGCCGGACACATAGATACCAATGTGGCCACCGCGGAAACTGGACTCTGTGTAGTCGTCCGTGCCCAGGCGCCCACGCATCGCGCGCGAGGCGTCCGGCGGTACCAGATGGTCCTGCTCGGCATAGATGTTCAGCACCGGCAAGGTCACCTGCGACAGATCCACGGCTTCCTCGCCGATCCGCACCGTACCGTTCACCAGGCCGTTGCCCTGGTAGAACTGCTTGATGAAGTCACGGAACGCCTCGCCCGCCAGGTCCGGCGAATCGAAGATCCATTTTTCCATGCGCAGGAAATCCTCCAGCGCCGCCTTGTCGTCGAGGATATCGAGCAGACCGACGTACTTCTGCACGTTCAGGCGGAATGGCTTGAGCATCAGGTAGCTGGCATTCATCAGGTCAGCCGGGATGTTGCCCAGCGTATCCACCAGCAGATCCACGTCCACCTGCCGCGCCCAGTGCGAGAGCATGTTGTCGGCCGTCTGGAAATCGACCGGGGTGACCATGGTGATCAGCTTGCCCAGCTTCTCCCGGCGCAGCGCGGCATAGCACAGCGCGAACACACCGCCCTGGCAGATGCCGAGCAGGTCGATCGGGCCGCCACTGCGCACGCGCAGTGCATCCACCGCACCATCGATATAGCGCAGCAGATAGTCCTCCAGCGTCTGGAAGCGCTCCGAGCGATCCGGGTAGCCCCAGTCCAGCACGTACACATCCTGCCCAAGCGCCAACAACTTCTGCACCAGCGAGCGGTCGGCCTGCAGGTCGACCATGTACGGCCGGTTGACCAGCGCGTAGACGATCAGCAGCGGCGTGCGCCGGGTCGGCGCCTGTTCGCCGACGAAGCGGTAGAGCACCACCTTGCCGTCGCGCCACACTTCCTCGCGGGCAGTCACGCCATAGTCAACGTCTTCCACCTGCGGCAGCAGCTTCAGCCCTTCCATCAGCTTGCGCTGCATGGCCAGGGTCTCCTGCATCAGGTCATCGGCGTTGAAGCCCAGCGGTCCCTTCATCGGTCACGTGCCCGTGAGGTGGTGCGAGATTCGGACTTTTTGGCAGCCACCTTCTTTGCCGGCGCGGCCCTCTTCGCGGCCTTGCGGGCGGCTGGCTTCACCTTCGCCGGCGTCGGCTGCGCCACCGGATCGACCGCAGCGGTTCCAGCCAGCACCGCCACTTGTGCCTGCAGCCGGCGCAGGCTGCGCTCCAGCTCGGCGATGCGGCGGTGTGCGGCATCCATCTCGCTGCGGGTCGGCAGGCCGATACGTTCACTCATCTGTTCCACCTCGCGCTGCAGGCCGGCGCGCAGACGCATCTGCGCGTTGCCCAGCGAGGCGTACACCTGCTGGAACGGTTCGGACATGGCGACCTTGGCGTAGGCCTCCTCGGCCACTTCGATCCACAGGTCGAACATCGCGCGGGCGCTGGTCAGCTGGCTGCCCGGCTGTTCGTGCTCGGCCAGGCGCTGCTCGAACAGCGCAAATGCCTCGTCCAATGCCCGCTTGATCTGGTCGACATAGGCGCGCGAATGCTGCTGGTATTCTTCCTGCGCACGCAGCAGGGCCTGCCAGCGCGCCTGGTGCTCGCGGCCGGGGCCGAATGCCGGGCTCTGCAGCCACGGGCCCGCCTGCAACTGGAACTGCTGCAGCCATGCGGCGAATTCAGGTACTGCGGCACCGGCGTGGGTGCTGCCGCGGGCACCCTGCAGCATCCATTGCAGCATGCCGTCGCCCTGCCCCTGCACCGCCTCACGCCAGGCCTGGGCCACGTCGGCACTGCTGGCGTCGCGGCCGGCAAACCGAGCGGCGACCTCCTGCATGGTGCCGTACCAGCTGCCCGCCTGTTCGCGGAACCGGCGCATGGCATCTTCCGGCGCGCCGGGCGCCTGTTCGGGCAGCAATTGGCCCCACCAGTCAAACAACCGTTGCCAGCTGCCGGGGTCGTCACCGGCAGGTGCTGCGGGCGCGCCCGCATGGCGCAGAGCATCACCCCAGGCGCCGAAGTACTGCCGGGCCAGCGTCTCGAAATCGCTGCTGCCGGCATCGTGGGCCGAGCTGGTCATCGCAGGCCTCCGCAGGGCTGGCTCATGGCTTGGGGATACGCAGGGTCTTGCTGATCATCAGCGACCCGGACAGGGCGAACAACAGCACCATCGGGTGCAGCTGCCACGGTCCGATCTGCCACTGGCCGAACCAGATGTTCTGGCCGATGGCATCGGTGCCGGCGGCGATCGCCAGTACGATCACCAGCACCAGGCTGGTCGGGATCGGGGTGCCCTCGAAATACGTGACCTTGCCCTCATCGCCGGTCATTGCCTCGGCAGTGACGTTGTAGCGTGCCAGGCGGCTGACGCCGCAGCAGACGAAGTAGCTCAGCACCAGCCAGTCCCAGCCACCCTGCATGCCGCAGGCATAGGCCAGCGCCGCTGGGGCCACCCCGAAGGAGATCACGTCGGACAGCGAGTCCAGCTCGCGGCCGAGGGTGGAGCTGGACTTGCGCCAGCGCGCGATGCGCCCATCAAGGGCGTCGAAGATGAAGGCCAACGGGATCAGCGCCATGCCAAACAGCAGGTAGCCGCGCTCGCCATCCTGCAGGAAGCGCATCGCGGCGAAGACCGCACCGGTGCCGCAGAATGCATTGGCCAGGGTGAACCAGTCGGCCAGCTGGAATTCGCGCAGCATCGAGAAGTGACGTTTCATGGGAACTCACGGAGCATCAAGGCCCACAGGTTACCGCGAGCGCCGCCGCTGGCGACAGCGCCGGCCGGTCCCACCTTCACCGCCCCCTCACCCACCCTCACCGACGGTGAATTTTTCGCCACCCATCTTGACAGCCTAGGGGGGTGGCGCCTGTCGCGGCTTATCCACAAAGTTGCCCACGCGTAATCCACACCCCCTGTGGACAACCAGATCTCACCGACTGCGACGGTGGACATTTCCTCATCACCCTGACGCGGGGTTTCCCTACTTCCCAAGCCGCGAGGTCGGCGCTATGGTCACCGGCGGGCCCGCCGCCACGTCCGATTCCTGGTGACGGACGATGATGATGCCGGATGCTTCCGCCTGCTGCTGGCGCAGCGGCGCTGAAGTGGTAGAGCCGGCCGCTGGCCGGCTGCCCCTCCCATTCCGGGGTGCCGGACGGCGGCAGGCAACTACCGAGCCTGCACCCGCCGCCAACGCGCGAAGCACAACACCTGCATCACCAGCATGGCCAGCAACCCCAGCGGCCACGCCCACCACACGCCGGCCAGCCCGTGCTGCGCCTGCATCCACATCGCCAGCGGCAGTTCCACCAGCAGCACCGCTGCCATACCCAGCAACGCTGGCAACCATACCGTGCCGCTGCCGCGCATCACCCCGACAAGCACCGCGCTGATTCCCATCGCCAGCACGCCCCACACCACAATGCGCAGCTGCAACGCAGCCAGCTCGCGCACGTCGGCTGCCGCCAGGATCAGCCCGGTCAGCCCGCGCGCCAGCGCCACAACCAGCACCACCACCACGCTCAGCGTCGCCAGCGCCACCAGCACACCCGTCCGGGCGATGGCCGGCAGCCGTGCTGTACGCCCGGCGCCCATCGCATGCGCCGCGAGGATGGTGGCGGTGATCCCCAACGACATTGCCGGCAACTGCACCCAGTTCATCAGCTGGTTGACCGCACCGTAGGCGGCCGTGGCCGTGTAGCCATAGCGGTTGATCCAGTCCAGCAACACGATTTCGGCGACGGCCAGGCTGAGCATCTGCAGCGAGGAGGGTATGCCGATGCGCAGCATCGATCGGATGATCGCGCCATCGAAACGAATGGCATGCAACAACTCATGGCCCGGTGCCAGGGGATGTCCTGTCCGATGCCAACGCAACAGCAGCCAGCCCAGGGCCAACAGCGAGGCAAACGCCGCCGACACCGCCGCACTGGCCGATCCCAGCCGCGGCAGGCCGGCCCAGCCCAGAATCAGCAGCGGCGTACACAGCAGGCCAACCGCCGTGGCCAGCAGCAGCGCATGCAGCGGCGTCTTCGCATCGCCTACCGCGCGGCTCACGGCAGTGGCCAACCACAGCAGGAAGAACGCCGGCGCCGCCAGCAGCAGCACGCGCGCGTAGACGATGGACTCACCGAGGATCGGTGCCGGTGTACCCAGTGACATCAGAAGCTGTGGTGCGAAACCGCTCCCCAGAGCCATCACCAGCACCGACAGCACAAGGATCAGCGCCACCGCACTGCCAGCCACCGCGCGCACCTGCTGCGGCCGACCCGCGCCCCAGGCGTGCCCGATCAGAACCATCGCGCCGGTCGCCAGGCCCATCACCAGGGCCAGCAGCAGGAAGAAGACCGGGAAGAACGCAGCGGCCACGGCCACCGCCTGGGTACCGAGCAGATGGCCGAGGTAGATGTTGTCCAGCGTGCCTGCGGCCAGCTGCAGCGCATTGGTCAGCAGCATCGGCAGCAGCAGGGCCAGGTAGGTGCGCCACAGAGGCGGCGCGACCAGGGGCGTGGGATGTACAGGGGAGTTCATGGGGTTCTCTGGGCAAGGCGCTGCCCTGCCCGGCGTTTCCACCAGCAAAGCAAGCACAGGGGACCGGGCCGTGGCCCGCGATCAGGTGGCGCCGCCGTTCAACGACGGCGCGATGGATCAGCCGTCAGCGCTGTCGAACGCCAGACGCAGGGCGTGGTCGCGCACATCCCTGGGCCAGGAATGCAGCACCGCTTCCAGGCCCGCACGGTCGTGCGCGAACAGCACGCGGATGACCTCCTCGAAGCCCGGCAGGTCGCCGACGATGGTCTGCAGGAAGTGATAGGCGCGTTCGGCATCGCGACGCCGGCGGTCCTTGTCCGCACCGGCGCGGCTGGCCGTCTCCACCAGTTTTCGCAATGCCACCGAGGCGCCGCCCGGCTGCTCGGCCAGCCAGGCCCAATGGCGCGGCAGCAAGGTCACTTCACGGGCGACCACGCCCAGCTTGGGGCGGCCACGGCCACGCGGGGTCGCAGCGTCTTCGGCAGTGATTTCGGCATCCGCCTCGTCAGAGGGGGGAAACGCTTCGGTTACCCGCGCCAGCAGTTCCTCGTCACTGCCGCGCGTATCGAAATCGCGGGTGCGACCGGTGGCGTTGTCGAACACCAGCAATGGTCCGGCAGCGTTGTCGGCGCGCAGCCGCTTGAGCGCCAGTGCCGCCACTTCCGGGCTGCCGCAGGCAACGAGGCGATGGCCGTCGAAACAACTGAAAGGAGGGAGTCGGGACGCAGGCATGGCAATGGCATCAGAGGTGATGCGCGAATATTGCCCGGGTAATTTATGGCTGTCAATATTGCCCGGGTATTAATCGACCAAAAGAGCGTGCCAACCCAGATTGGCACTCCCCGGAATGGTTGGCACCTCCCCGATTCACCGGGTCACAGCCGGCTGTAGGACCAACTGACCATGCGCCCGTCCTTGTACGGCATCACGCCGTGGAACGGGCGCGGGTCGGCGTCGAACACCAGCGGCAGGAAGTTGCGGTCGCCTTCCCACATCGGCAGCGTGTCCAGCTTGTCCAGATCTACCCACTCCAGCGTGCCTTCGTGGTTGCCGCCGTGCGGGGTACCTTCGAAGCTGTCGATGACGAACACGAAGCCCAGCCAGTCTTCGCCGTGCTTGCCGAAACCGGGCCAGCTGAGAGTGCCGCGCAGGCGCATGCCGGTGCAGTCGATGCCGGCTTCCTCGGCAATCTCGCGGCGCATGCTGGCCGCCACGTCCTCGTCCGCTTCGATCTTGCCACCCAGGCCGTTGTACTTGCCGAGGTGATGGTCACCGGGGCGCGTATTGCGATGGATCATCAGCACCTGGCGACGATCGGGCGACAGCACATAGCCCAGAGTGGCGACGATCGGGGTGTACGGCATGGGGCGGCATCCAGCGGCAGGTCAGCCCTGGATTATGGCCGATCAGCGCACGAGCGACAGGCGGCGCTCGGCAGGCGCACCGGCGCCATCGGGGTCACGGCGCAGCGTTGCGACGCCGTGGCCGCGCTCGGCCAGGTATTCCAGCCACTTGCCGAGGAAGGTGTTCATCCGCATGCGATGACTGATCAACTCCGCCGGCGGCGGGTACAGGCCCATGGTGTCCTGCCAGCGGCGGCCGACGTAGCAATGGGTGGTCTCGGCCTGGCGCGCGTCACGGTACAGGCGAACATAGGCCGAGGGATCCGGCTCGCCGGTGACCGGGTCGGCAATGTCGTAGGTCAGCCGCAGTTCCACCGTATAGCGGTGGCACTCGATCACGTCCAGGCGGACATCCAGGCCGTCGCCGATCGAGGAAATGTAGCTGCCCGCCGCCAGTCCCGCCGGTTCGAACAGGCGCACCAGATGGCGGTAGTTCTCCGCGTACAGGCCCATCAGCCAGCTCAGCCGGCTCAGGCGGGGAATGCGTTCGGTACGGGGCAAGGCTCGGGCCATGGGTCGATCCTACACGTTGGTGCTTCAACGTGGGGGCGCCTCAAGCCACAGCCAACCCGACGACGACGATCCCCCTGCAGGGCCGAGACCACGCTCGGCTGCGCTTCGGCCAGAACCCGCTGGCCCAGCCGAGCGTGGGCTCGGCTCTACGGGCACAGCGAGGCGCGCCGGAAAGGATCAATACAGCTCGCGCTGCAGCCCCAATGTGGCCAGCACCTTGCTGGAAATCTCCTCGATCGAGGTGTGGGTGGTGCTCAGGGTCGGGATCCGCTCCATGCGGAACATGGTCTCGGCCGCGGCCACCTCGCGCTTGCAGGTGTCCAGGTTCGCGTAGCGCGAGTTCGGACGGCGCTCCTGGCGGATCTGCTGCAGGCGGTCCGGATCGATGGTCAACCCGAACAGCTTGCGCCGGTAGTTGCGCAGGCGCGGCGGCAGGCGGTCGCTTTCCAGGTCTTCGTCGGTCAGCGGGTAGTTGGCCGCGCGCACTCCGTAATGCAGAGCCAGGTAGATGCAGGTGGGCGTCTTGCCGGCGCGCGACACCGCCACCAGGATCACGTCGGCATCGTCATAGTTCACCGCGATGCCGTCGTCATGGGTCAGGGCGAAGTTCATCGCGTTGATGCGGCGGTGGTACGTGTCGAAATCGACCATGCCGTGGGCCTGGCCGACCCGGGCCAGGCGCGGGCTGGCCAGTTCACGCTCCAGCGGCTCGATGAACGGCGCGAACACATCCAGCATCAGGGCACCGCTGTCGGCCAGGATCAGGCTCAGGCTCTGGTCCACGCAGGAGTTCACCACGATCGGCCGGACCTGGTACCGCTCCCCCGCCGCCTGGATCCGGGCGCAGGCTTCACGCGCTTTTTCAGGGTCGTCGACAAACGACATCCGATCGGTAATGAAGCTGAACCCGGAGAACTGGGTCAGCAGGCTATGCCCAATGGTTTCAGCGGTGATACCGGTTCCATCGGAAACGTAGAACACCGGACGGATGGTCGACATGCGCGCTTTTACCCCCTACAAAGCTTAAAAAGGCCGCCAGCACAAGCTTGTGCCGACGGTGCTCTGCCCGGCATCATATCGGCTTCTTCCTACGGACGCGGCCACTCAGCCCGCCTCGGGCGATGGCCAAACGGAGCATCGCGCTTGAACGAGAACATCCTGTGGTTGCACGAACTGCGTCTGGCCGATCTGGCCCGCGTAGGCGGCAAGAATTCGTCCCTGGGCGAGATGATCGGCAACCTGGCCGGTCTGGGCGTTTCGGTGCCGGGCGGTTATGCCACCACCGCTGAAGCCTTCAAGGACTTCATCGCGCACAACGACCTGTCCAAGCGCATCTTCGACAGGCTGGCCACGCTGGACGTCGAGGACGTCAATGCGCTGACCGCCGCCGGCAAGGAAATCCGCGGCTGGGTAATCGACGCCCCGCTGCAGCCGCAGCTGGACCAGGACATCCGCACCGCCTACGCCAAGCTGAGCGCCGAGAATGGCGGCGGCGACGTTGCCGTGGCCGTGCGTTCGTCTGCCACCGCCGAGGATCTGCCGGATGCGTCCTTCGCCGGCCAGCAGGAAACCTTCCTCAACGTGACCGGTGCCGACGACGTCGTGCACAAGGTCAAGGAAGTGTTCGCCTCGCTGTACAACGACCGCGCCATCGCCTACCGCGTGCACCACGGCTTCAAGCATGAGGACGTGTTCCTGTCCGCCGGCGTGCAGCTGATGGTGCGTTCGGGCGTCGGCTCCTCCGGCGTGCTGTTCACCCTGGACACCGAGTCCGGCTTCCGCGACGTGGTGTTCGTCACCTCCTCGTTCGGCCTGGGCGAGATGGTCGTGCAGGGCGCGGTCAATCCGGACGAATACTACGTCTACAAGCCCACCCTGCAGGCCGGCAAGCCGGCGATCCTGCGCCGCTCGCTCGGCAGCAAGGCGATCCGGATGGTGTATTCGGATGTCCCCGGTGAGCGCGTCCGTATTGAAGACACGCCGGCCGAACTGCGCGCCACCTTCTCGATCAGCGACGAGGACGTGCAGGAACTGGCCAAGCAGGCGCTGGTCATCGAAAAGCACTACGGCCGCCCGATGGACATCGAGTGGGCCAAGGACGGTGTCAGCGGCAAGCTGTTCATCGTGCAGGCGCGCCCGGAAACGGTGAAGTCGCGCAGCCACGCCACCCAGATCGAGCGCTTCGCGCTGACCGAGAAGGGCGGCAAGGTGCTGGCCGAGGGCCGTGCCGTCGGCGCCAAGATCGGTTCGGGCGTGGCCCGCGTGGTGAAGACGCTGGACGACATGAACCGCGTGCAGCCGGGCGACGTGCTGATCGCCGACATGACCGATCCCGATTGGGAACCGGTGATGAAGCGCGCCTCGGCCATCGTCACCAACCGCGGTGGCCGCACCTGCCACGCCGCGATCATCGCGCGCGAGCTGGGCGTGCCAGCCGTGGTCGGTTCGGGCAACGCCACCCAGGTCATCGAGGATGGCCAGCTGGTCACCGTCAGCTGCGCTGAAGGCGATACCGGCTTCATCTACGAAGGCAAGCTCGGCTTCGAACGCACCACGACCGATCTGGGCAACATGCCGCCGGCCCCGCTGAAGATCATGATGAACGTGGCCAACCCGGAACGTGCCTTCGACTTCGGCCAGCTGCCGAACGCCGGCATCGGCCTGGCCCGCCTGGAAATGATCATTGCCAGCCACATCGGCATCCATCCGAACGCGCTGCTGGAATACGACCGCCAGGACGCCGCGACCAAGAAGAAGATCGACGAGAAGATCGCCGGCTATGGTGACCCGGTCAGCTTCTACGTGGACCGCCTGGCCGAAGGCATCGCCACCCTCACCGCCTCGGTTGCACCGAACCCGGTGATCGTGCGCCTGTCGGACTTCAAGTCCAACGAGTACGCCAACCTGATCGGCGGCAGCAACTACGAGCCGCACGAAGAGAACCCGATGATCGGCTTCCGCGGCGCCAGCCGTTACGTCGACCCGAGCTTCTCGGCCGCCTTCGCGCTGGAGTGCAAGGCAGTGCTGCGCGTGCGCAACGAAATGGGCCTGGACAACCTGTGGGTCATGATTCCGTTCGTGCGCACCCTGGAAGAAGGCCGCAAGGTCGTCGAGGTGCTGGAACAGAACGGCCTGAAGCAGGGCGAGAACGGCCTGAAGATCATCATGATGTGCGAAGTGCCGTCCAACGCACTGCTCGCCGATGAGTTCCTGGAGATCTTCGACGGCTTCTCGATCGGCTCCAACGACCTGACCCAGCTGAGCCTGGGCCTGGACCGCGACTCGTCGATCGTCGCGCACCTGTTCGACGAACGGAACCCGGCAGTGAAGAAGCTGCTGTCGATGGCGATCAAGGCAGCACGTGCCAAGGGCAAGTACGTTGGCATCTGCGGCCAGGGCCCGTCCGATCACCCGGATCTGGCCGAATGGCTGATGCAGGAAGGCATCGAGTCGGTGTCGCTGAACCCGGATACCGTGGTTGATACATGGCTGCGCCTGGCCAAGCTGAAGGCCAACGGCTGATGCCGTGATGGGCTGACGTCGCTTTCATCGACGTCCGCCCATACTGCTGCTGCACGCAAGCCCCGCCTCTGCGGGGCTTGCTGTTTCTGGCGTCCGCGCACGCCCTGCCCCACGCAGACATCGCTACGCAACAAAGGACTTCCGCATGATCGCCGCCGCACCTCCCACCCCCGCCCCCGCCGCAACGCCCTGGTTCCACTCGCTCAACTGGGAGCGCCTGCTGGAAACCTACGGTGTGCCGTTACTGGCCGCCATCGTGGTGCTGCTGGTGGGCCTGTGGGTGGCGCGTCGCCTGTCCAACGCGATGCCGCGCGCCACAGCGCGCATGGGCGTGGACCCGATGCTGGGCAGCTTCCTGCGCAACGTGGTGTACGCCGCATCGCTGGTGATCGTGGTGGTGCTGGCCATCGGCACGCTGGGCGTGCAGATCACGCCGCTGCTGGCCGTGCTCGGCACCGCCGGCCTGGCCGTTGGCCTTGCCCTGAAGGATTCGCTGTCCAACATCGCCTCGGGCGTGATGCTGGTGACACTGCGGCCGTTCCGCGTCGGCGACGTGGTCACCGTTGCCGGACAGACCGGCACGGTGCGCGAAGTGCGCATTTTCCAGACGGTCATCACCGGTGCCGACAACCAGCACACCACCATTCCGAACACGCTGATCACCGCCGCACCGATCATCAACCTGACCGCCGAGCCGACCCGCCGCGTCGAACTGGTGATCGGCATCGGCTACGAGGACAACATCCAGCTGGCACGCGACACCGCGCTGGCGCTGATGAAGGCGGACCCGCGCGTGCTGCAGACGCCGGCACCGGACGTGGTGGTGTACGAGTTGGGGGCGCACGCGATCAACTTGGGCATCCGCTGCTACGTGAAGTCGGCCGACTGGTTCGGCACCAAGGTCACGCTGCTGGAGCAGCTCAAGCTGGGCTTTGACAAGGCCGGCATCAACATCCCGTACCCGCAGCAGGACATGCACCTGTACCTGCATGGAAAGGATGGCGGTGTGGTCGAGGCCGACGCGCTGGTGCGCGACAAGCCGTGATCCGGCAGTGGAACGCCGGCCAGCGGCCGGCACTACCCCCGCCGCCTGACTGGAATGCCGGCCAGCGGCCGGCACTATCCCTCGCCTCCCGGTAGTGCCGGCCGCTGGCCGGCAGCCTTCAGGATCAGGCCGCGACGCTCTCTTCCAGCGTCGGGTAATCGGTGAAGCCGACCGCCCCGCCACCGAAGAATGTCGCGCGATCCGGCGGATTCAGTTCCGCCCCCAGGCGCAGGCGCTCAGGCAGATCCGGGTTGGCGATGAACGGGCGACCGAAGCCGATCAGGTCGGCCCAGCCTTCGGCCAGTGCCTGCTCGGCGCGCTCGGCGGTGTACTTGCCGGCGTAGATCAGCGTGCCCGGGTAGACCATGCGCAGCGCCTGCTTGAACGCCACCGGCATCAGCGGTGCGTCGTCCCAGTCGGCCTCGGCGATGTGCAGGTAACCGACGCCGAGCTCGCCCAGCAGATGCGCGGCGGCCAGATAGGTCGCCTGCGGCGTATCGTCGACCGCGCCCTGCAACGTGGTCAGTGGCGCCAGGCGCACGCCGACGCGGTCACCACCGACCACCGCAACCACCGCCTGCACCACCTCGCGCAGGAACCGCAGGCGGCTCTGCAACGCGCCGCCATAGCCGTCGGTGCGCTGGTTGGCCTGCGAGTCGATGAACTGGTTGATCAGGTAGCCATTGGCACCGTGCAACTCCACGCCATCGAAGCCTGCGTCCAGCGCGTTGCGTGCCGCCTCGGCGTAGTCGGCGACGATGCCCGGAATCTCGTCTTCGCGCAGCGCGCGCGGCATCGAATGCTGGATCATTTCGCCCACCCCGGCTTCGGGACCTGCCCCGGTCGGGTCGACGAACACCTTCACGCCTTCCGCCAACAACGCCGACGACGACACCGGCGCGGCGCCACCCGGCTGCAGCGCCACGTGCGAGACCCGGCCGACATGCCACAGCTGGGCGTAGATGCGACCGCCGGCAGCGTGCACGGCATCGGTCACCCGGCGCCAGCCCTTCACCTGGTCCGGGCTATGGATGCCCGGGGTCCAGGCATAGCCCTGGCCCTGAGGGCTGATCTGGGTGCCTTCGCTGACGATCAGGCCGGCGCTGGCGCGCTGCGCGTAATACGTGGCCATTTCGGCAGTGGGCACGTTGCCGGCCGACGAGCGCGAGCGGGTCATCGGCGGCATCACGATGCGGTTGGGCAGCGTCAGTGCGCCCAGATGATGAGGAGTGAACAACATGGCGGCGATCTCTTGCGGGAGGAGTGCCACCAAGAATGGGGATGGCGCCCGCCAGGCAACAGGCACGCACTGGCAAAACAGTTGTTCCCCCACGGCAAGGATCACCCGGTACGAGGGCTCATCCACGCATGGCGTGGATCTACTCCACCCTTGGCTCGATCCTTACCGCACCGTGTGCCACGCGGTCATAGCAGGTGCGCACCACATCTTCCCCGTACTTCAACTCCAGCCGGCGCACGATGAAGTGACCACGCGCCATGTCCTGGTAGTAGTCGGTGAACATGGTGTTCAGCGTTGCACCCGCGGCGGCACCAACGATCGGCACCGCCTGCGCGGCGAACTTCTCGGTAACGACCACGCCAAAGCGCGCCGCCACCTTCTCCACCATCTTCGCCAGCAGCTTGCCGGCCTCCTTCGGTGCCACGCCCAGGGTCAGGTCGCGGCCGGTCACCACGCGCCCGGCCAGCTCGGCCGACAGATGGCGCATCACATCGGTGGTGAAACCTCGAGCCAGGTAATAGCCCGTCTCGCTGGCGTCATCGCGTGGCGAGTTGCCGCCCAGCGCGAACACCTCCAGGCACGCCTGGCGGGTGCTGAACTCGGACAGGTCAAACCCCTCGCTGCGGGCGACGTCGGCCACCGCACGCATCATGATCGTGGTCGACACCGGCAACTCGATGAGCAAGGCGGCAAAGCCGAAGGCGCCGCCGACCGCACCGCAGGTGGCTGCCGCCAGTTTGTGCCAGCGGGTCGACGCTCCCTTGCCGGGCGAGTTGTCCATGCTCCACAGGGCTGCCTGCGCCGACTTGGACAGCGCCGCCTGCACCGCACCGTGGATGCGGTTGGAGACCGAGCTGGGCAGCGCCTTCACCGCGAACTCCAGCGGCGTACCGACCAGGTTGGCCATGCGCGCAGTCAGGGTCGGCGCTTCCAGCAGGGCCACCGCGCGCTGCAGGTCGGACCAGTCGCGGGCGTCATGGGCGATGTCGCGGGGGAGCAGGATCGGCTCGTTCATGGCGCCGATCTTAGCGCCCGGAAGTTGAACGGTTCGTCGCGGGGTACGACAGAGGGGTCAGAGCCCTTTCCGCAGCAAAGGGATCCGACCCCGGCGCCTTGCCGGCCAGCGGCCGGCACTACCCGTTGGTGTGTCACTCGGTAGCGCCGGGCCATGCCCGACGGCGTCGTTCAGGCAGCCGGCAGGCCCGACAGCGCGCCCATGAACTGGCGGTAGTGACGCAGCTCGGCGATTGAATCGTGTACATCGCTCAGCGCGGTATGGTTGCTGTTCTTGCCGACGCCGGCGGCCACGCTCGGCGCCCAGCGCTTGGCCAGTTCCTTCACCGTGGACACGTCCAGGTTGCGGTAGTGGAAGTACTTCTCCAGCCTCGGCATCTGGCGGTGCAGGAAGCGGCGATCCTGGCAGATCGAGTTGCCGCACATCGGCGAAAGGCCGGCCGGAATCCACTGCGCCAGGAAGTTCACCGTCTGCGCTTCGGCCTGGCCCAAGGTGGTGGTGCTGTCCACCACGCGCTGCCACAGGCCCGAACGACGGTGCTGGTTGCGGTTCCACTCATCCATCGCCTCCAGCGTTTCCAGCGGATGGTGGATGGCAAACTCGGGGCCTTCAGCCAGCACATTGAGCTGGGCATCGGTGACCACCGTAGCGATCTCGATGATCGAATCGTTGTCGGTATCCAACCCGGTCATCTCCAGGTCGATCCAGATCAGTCGCTCGTTGGCCGCGCCGGTGTCCGCCATTGTGTCGCCTCGTTGCTGGGCAGGCGCGCGGCCTACCGGTAAAGGAAAGAGGCGCCCATCATACCCGTTCGCCCCTCAGCCCTCGCCCGCATGGTCTTCCAGCAGCAACGGCGGCTTGCCGCGCTTGGCGCGGAAATAATTGGTCAGGCGCATGCTGGCCTCCTTGGCCAGCACCCCACCGTGGATCTCCACCCGGTGATTGTGCCGGGCATCGCCCAGCAGGTCGAACACGCTGCCGCAGGCACCGGTCTTGGGGTCGCTGGCGCCGTAGACCAGGCGGGCAACGCGTGCATGCACGATCGCCATCGCGCACATCGCGCAGGGTTCCAGGGTCACGTACAGGGTGCTGCCGAGCAGCCGATGATTGGCCAGCCGCGTGCCGCCGGCGCGCATGGCCACGATCTCGGCATGCGCACTGGGGTCGTGCGAGGCGATGTTGAGGTTCCAGCCCTCACCCAGCAGCTGGCCATCGGCGCCCACCAGTACCGCACCGACCGGAATCTCGTTGAACTCGCGCTGCGCACGCTCGGCCAACGCCAGCGCATGGCGCATCCAGTGTTCATCGGCGTCGTGCACCGGTACACCCAGGGCATCGGTCATGGCGGTTCTCGCGTGTCTGCAGGGCCAGGATGGCCGCCGGGGCCGCATTGTACGCCTGCAGCCGTACAGGCGGCGCGGATATCGGCGGTGCCATTGCACGCGACCGGCGGTTCAAGCAGCGAGTGCGCTGAAGCCAGTCTGCAGGCCTCATACTGCGCCTTTCCGCAAGCACCTTGGTGAACCCATGACCACCCTTCGCCCCTCGCGTGCCGACGACGGCGCCGCCCTCATCGATGTCTGGCGCCGCGCCGTCGACGCCACCCATGACTTTCTCAGCGCCGAAGACCGCCAGGCCATCGATGCCGAAGTCGCCAGCTTCCTGCCGCAGGCACCGATGACCGTTGCGGTCGATGCACAGGATCGGCCACTGGGCTTCATGCTGATCGACGGCACGCACATGGAAGCGCTGTTCATCGATCCGGACGTGCGCGGCACTGGTATCGGCCGGCAACTGCTGCAGCACGCGCTGGCCCAGCATCCGCAGCTGAGTACCGACGTCAATGAGCAGAACGCACAGGCCGTTGGCTTCTACCTGCGCATGGGCTTCGTTGAAACCGGACGTTCACCGCTGGATTCGCAGGGCCGCCCGTATCCGCTGATCCATCTCCGGCACAACGGCTGACATTCGACGGATGTTCGAGGCCCGCCCCCGATCATCAGGCCGTGGTTTCGAATGCCGGTGAGTACTGGACCTCTCCCTGCGCCATCGGCGGCCTCAGGCACAGCGCCTGGAAGTACTCTGGCGGCACACCCGGCAGCACCAGGCCCGGCTCGGCGCGGAATCCGAATCGACCGTAATACGCGGGTTCTCCCAGCAATACGCAGCCCTGCGCCCCCTGCTCACGCAATGCATCAAGCGCCGCGTGCATCAGCGCCGCGCCAACACCCTGCCCCTGCCATCCGGGCAGCACCGAGATTGGCCCCAGGCCAAACCAGCCCGTACTGCCATCGCTGATCGTCACCGGCGACAAGGCAACATGCCCGACGACCTGCCCGTCCTTCTCGGCGACCAGCGAGAGACTCAGCTCTCCACGCGAACGCAGTGCATCCACAATGAACTGCTCGGTGTGGCTGCTGTGCGGGGCTTCGCGGAAGGCTGCCTCGGTGAGTGCGTGGATGACAGCGCGGTCTTCGCGGTTTTCAGGGCGGATCATGCAGTTCAAGGAAAGCACCTTCTATAAAGTGATGGACATGTGAATGATTGATTTCAGTCACGGATTCAGCCGCAGACCTGCCCCCGGCAGCAATGCCAACGTGACGATCGCGAGCCTTGTGCGGCAAGCGATCCGCCTGGGCAATGCATCCCCGGGGCGTCAAAAATCCGTCTCCAAGGGTGGCACTGCGCTCCCGGCACGTTCCATAATCGAGAAACCTGCCACCCAGGAAGGATAGATGGACATGGACGCACGATGCAGGCTCGCGCCATGGGTGTAGCTCGCCCCGAACCCAGGGGGCGGCCGCTCCTGGCATTGCTCGCCCTCGTCCCGCTGGCGGCATGTTCGCCCTACGCCGACGCCGAGCGTGACGTCGCCGCGGGTGGACGCGGCCTGGCCAAACTCAACCCGGCGCCGAAGCAGGCCTACGAACTGGTGCTGACACTGAAGGACGCGCCGGGCCCGTTCGCGATCGTGGAGGGCGTGGCCCAGTATGACGTCAGCAACTACGAAGACTGCGGACGGATCATATGGTCCACCGGTACGGCAAGCCGCATTACCAGCCAGGAACCGGTGGAACTGCGCAGGGTTGGCGAGAACGAATACCGCGGTACGTTCTACCTCGACCGCATGCAGGATCAGGACTATTACGATCGCGGTACGTGCCACTGGACGCTGACCGGTGTTGGCGCGATGTTGCGTGCGACGAACGGCGAAGCCGATACGCGATTCCTGACCTACGTCAATAAAGAGCGCATGGACGCAGGATCGCCGCTGACTCTCTACTACCCGAAGACTGCCTATCCCCGCGCCGAGCTTGCTGCCAACTTCCCTGCCAGCGGTAAAGAAGATCCGTCAGCCTACAGGGAGGATCTACGCAATGCGCTGTTCTCATCTACCACCACTGTACAGAAGCTCGTGCCATGAGCCGCCAGTGCCACATTCACCCTTACACACCAGGAGGCCGACATTGCGCCACAAGATGATTTCGTGCCTTGCTGTGCTTCTGTTGACCGCCTGCCATCCGGAGACCGCCATGAACCAGGAACGTGCCGCTGCTGAAGCCGATGTCGCCCAGGGTGGGCGCGGCCTCGCCAAGCTCAACCCCAGCCCGCGCAAGGCCTATGAACTGGTGCTGCGCCTGAAGGACGCCCCGGGTGATTTCGCTGTGGTTGAAGGCGTGGCCCAGTACGACGTCACCAACGAAGACCAGTGCGGCCACATCGAGCCGGCCACCGGCACGGCTGCCCGCATCACCAGCCAGGAGCCGGTGGAACTGCGCAAGGTCGCTGATGGCGAGTACCGCGGCACGCTGTATGTGGACCGCATGCTGGACGAGGACTACTACGGTCGTGGTGTCTGCAAATGGGAATTCACCGGTGCAGGCGCGATGCTGAAGGCAACGGGTGCTGAAGAGGAGACCCGCTTCCTGACCTTCGCTGACGCGGAACCGCTGATCGAAGGGAAAACGCACACGCTTTTCTATCCTGATCTCGTCTATCCGCGGACAGACCGTGTTCCCAATTTCCCGGCAAGTGGCGAGTCCGATCGCAGCGGTTATGCCGTCGATCTGCGGGACAAGTTGTTCACGATCAGTCTTTCTGCAAGTGAGGTGGCCCCGTGACCATCACGTCACAAGACTACGCCGCCTTATCCGATGACGCATATAAGGATCGCGCTGTCGGTCGACGCGCCCCTGGTCAAGAAGAGAAGGTCATACTGAACGGCCATGAGTACAAGATCCTTGAGCATGTCGACAATCGGCTCAATGGTTATCAAGGTACGGTCTATCAACGCGTAGACAGCAAGGAAATCGTCATTGCACATCGGGGCACCGAGCAGATCGGACGCGATGGCATCCTGACGGATGGAGGCATGGTCGTCGCCCGCACCAATGTGCAGGCACCTGACGCGATCGCATTGACGCAGAGAACGCTCGAAGCCGCAGCGGCGCAGTCCCGCTTGAGCGGCGGACCAACTCCTCAAGTCACCGTCACCGGCCATTCCCTCGGCGGCGCCCTGGCCCAGATTACCTCGCACCATTTCAACGTCAAGGGCGAAACCTTCAACGCCTATGGCGCGGTCAGCCTCAGCTACCGCATCCCGGAAGGCGGCAACACCATGATCAACCATGTCATGGCCTCCGATCCGGTCAGCGCAGCGTCGCCGCACTTCGGCCAGGTGCGCATCTACGCCAGGCCGAATGAAATCAGCACGCTCGCCGCGAACGGTTTCAGCAATCACTCGTTGCGCGCCCTTATCCCCGACCGGCCGATCATCGCCGCAGGCAGCTCGTTCGGCGCGCACAAGCTGGGCAACTTCCTCGGTGACGGCTCGGTGCTGCAGCACCCGGAAACGCAGAAGCTGGCAAAAGACAACGCCAGGATGATCGAGGAGTACCGCGACGACGTTGAATCACTGCGCCGTGGTGTCACCCGCGCGGCGCGGGGCATTCCAGGCGGCGCCGTCGACCTGTACGACCACATCCGCGGCCCGCTGCAGCCCGGTGAGCCGGCACGCCGCGAAGCGGAGAAGAACGGCCATCACACCAGCATGCTGCGAATGGACGATGCCAACCATGTGGGCAACCCACTGTTCAACGACGCGATCCGTGGCGTGCACGCGCAGGATGTCCGCGTCGGCCGGGTACCAGACGTGATGAGCACGCAACTGGCAGGCAGCCTGGCCGCCGAAATGCACGCAGCAGGCGGCAAGCGCATCGACGAAGTGGTCATGAATGCCGATGCCTCGCGCAGCTTCGCCGTGCAGGGCCAGGGCGGCGACCCCGCCCACCTTCGCGTATCGGTCGATACGGCAGTGGCGATGAACACCCCGCTGGAACAGAGCAGCCAGCGCATCGACCAGCAGGCCACCGACCAGCGCGTTACGCTGGAGCGCGACCAGCAGCTGGAACAGCAGCGGAACCAGACCCGCAGCCTGCAGACCTGATGCAGCGAGGGAGCCGGTCAGCCCGGCTCCCGCATCACTTCGAAACTCCGGCTCAGGGGCTGGACGCTGCCATTGGCACGGATGCTCCGGCCGTCACGAACAGATCGGGCCCGGAATCCGGGAATCCGCCACAGGCGCGATCGCCGGGTGCCACCGGGTCACAGGGCCACTGCGCGCGCGCGACCTTCTCGCGCAGCTCGAAGCGATCACCGGTCCAGACCACGAACGCGATGTGCTCACGGTTCCAGTCACTGTAGGCGCGCGGACCACCCTTCTGCGCCGACTCCGGGTATTGCACGAACCAGCGCATCGCCGGGCCATACTGCAGTTTGCTGTGGTCCAGGCTGATCCGTCCCTCACGCGACAGCTGCCGCGCACGATCCGCTTCCGTCTGCTGCGGCATGATCGGCATGACATCAGCGGTCACATCCCGCGGCGCCGCATCGCCGCGGACCTGGTACACACGCTGGGCCACATAAGCCTCGCGGCAATCACCTGCGGGTACGCGGACCGGCTCCGCGCCGTACTCATCACGGTTGGCGACCTGGTCGCTGCAGGTGAACGGCGCCGACACCAGATAGAACGTGCTGTCGGCGTCGCGCCCTTCCAGCGAACGCACCCAGATGTCGCCCATCCGCACGATGAAGTCCGGGCGCTGGCCATAGCCCGGCACAGCCTTGAACCAGGCCTTCTGCCGCACCTCACGCTCGCGCCAGCTGCGCGGCAGGTGGATGTCCTGCACGGGCAGCGCGACCAGCAACGCGGCCAGATGCGCCGGCATGGTGCCCTGGCAGGCGCCAATCAGCAGGTCGCCCTGGGTCGCCAGCCGCCCGGCCAGATCCACCGGGCAGCGGGCACCGAGCGCCCGCTCGGTCGCCTGCTCTGGCGGCAACGGCACGATGGCCAATGCGGGCGGAGCGGGCGCTACTGCGGGAACGGTTGGCTCGACGGTGGCGGGCGGTGCAGCCACAGGTGCCGCCGCTGCGGGCGCAACGGGCGCCGGCGCCGGATCCGCAGTCGGCGCCGGCTGCGCGTCCACCACAGGGGTCGCAGGGGGTGTCACGGCAGCCGACACCTCGGGCGTCGGCGCCACGACAACGGCGTCGGCCGCCGCGGGCGCGGCAACGGGCGCCGCCTCTGCAGGCGCCTCAACGGTAGCCTCGGCAGCGGGGGGCGTCTCCACCACAGATGCCGCTGCCTCCTGAGCCTGTGCCGCCCCCGCGACAAGTCCAAGTGACAACAGCCAGACCGGCGGCAGGCAGCGCATGGATGCAGTGCAGCGGGCAGCGGCGTGCCGAGTATTCGAGGGAACGATTCGCATGTGGTGTCCTTACGAGTGGGTTTCCATGTCGGCGCCACAGGGCGCCACGCGTCGTACGTAAAGCGCCTGCGGGCACTCTGCCCGCCGGCATCAGGTGCTACAGGGATCGAGAGCGCTGCTCCTGCTCGCGGAGCGCGGCCGCGGGGTCCTGCTGGGCGACACTGGCGGCCAACTGCTGGCTGCTCTGCGCCAGCGGCTGCTGCGCCGCCTGTTCGCGCTCGACCGAAGCGCGCAGCATGGCCGGGTCACCCAGCGCGCCCTGCACGGCAAACAACGTGCGGCCGTCGTTGCCAGCCAAGAGATGATCGATGCGCGACATCCCCGCCTTCTGCGCGCTCAGCGCCAGTGCGCCGGCAGCATTGTCCAGTTCCTGCACGCTGCGCAGACCGCTTTGTGGTCCCATCTGCTGCAGATGGTGGCGGGCGCCCTGGAACAGGGCATGCCCCGACGCGCCAGGCTGCGACATGTCGCGCACGGTGGCCTGCTGGGCCGGCGCCCCGACTTCGCCCCGCTCCAGCCGCGCCATCACATCAGGCGTCAGCTTCTGCTGCCACACCTCGAATCGCTGTTGGCGGGCCTCGATGCCGTTCAGGCCACCATTGATCGCGCGCGTCGCTTCGCGCACGTCCTCGCGCGCCGCTTCCGGCACCCGCGTCTGCCACTGCCACACGGCAATGCGGCCTGCGTGCTCGGGCTGCGCGGCCAGTTCCGGGTGATTCACCAGGTCCAGATCCAGCGCCTTGCCGGCACGCTCGTAATTCTCCTTGCCGACCAGAGGCAGATAGCCACGGCCGTGATACTTCAGCGCATCGCCAGGCGCGTCATTGCCCATACGCCCGCCATACATCAGTTCGGCCAGGTTCTCCGGCCGACCACGCAGCGCCTCCTGGCGCGCGCTCTCAAGCGCACCATTGCCATTGCGCCACGCCGCTTCCACCGGGATCTGCGAGATACCCCGGGTGAAGTTGAAACTTTCATTGAGCCGGCTCAGGCCACGGGACTCGTGCCCGGCCTGCGCCATGAAGTTGGCCAGTTCCCGGGACGAGGTCATGCCGGCCTCCGTGGCCTGCCGCAACAGCTGCGACTCCCTATCCTGCGACACGGTGAAACTCCTGCTCGATCATCGTTGGATACTCCCGCCTCCTCACCGGCATGGCACTCAGGGCAAGCTGACGTCGGCGACGACGGACGGATCGAAATCCTCGAACCGCACCCGGCCAAGTTCGGCGGCCGAGAAGTCACGCGTATGGGTGGCCTCGGTCTCGGTGTCGACCACCCTGCGCTGCACGCCATGCACCCAGCACGCCTGCTCGGCAGGTGCATACCGGAACGTGTAGACGCTGCTCCAGCGTTCGCGACTGCCGCCGTTGGTGATCACACTGAACGCACCATCCTCGATGGTCACGTACGCGAAGGGATCGCCGGCAATGCCTCCCCGGGTGGAACACGGCACCAGCTTGTCGTTGCGCGCCGCCAACTGCCATCGACCCGTGGCGTCGCCCAGCAGCAGCAACAGCACCCGGTTGGGACCGTGCTCGCCGGGCAGCAAGCCCTCCGGAGGAGGTTGGTCGATCACCAGCAGCTGGTCCTGGAAACCATTGCCGGTCAGATCACCGCGCACGGCTTCCAGCAGGTTCGCGCCGGACGGAACGAACGCCAAGGCATTGTCCATGTGTACGCCACTCCCCTTCTCCATCCCCTGCAACTCCTTCAATCCCGTCCTGCCAGTTCCCGAGCGGAGGCAGGAAACGGGGCGATGCCTCGCACGTGCCCTGCGGCCGCCATGGCGGATGATAGCCCCGAGCCCACGGCAACCGCGATGGTGGCAAGCGTCACCCGCATCGCGGGGGGACACAGTCCTCATGGACGGAAAAGCTCCTGCGTTCGATGGCACCGGCGCGTCGGGATTTTGACGCGCACGCAGCTTACTTTGAGGAGGCGGGGCTCGTCGAAGGGGGCTTGCGATGAAAAGCGCACTTGATCACAGAAAAAGCGCGGTTAACGTGAATGGATGCCCACTTGGAGATGACGGCAGCGCTGATCAGGCACTTAACACTCGTGCAGACGCAAGCGGAACGGGGGCGGCGAACACGGATCGGGTGACACACGCCACGCAGTCATCGTCCCCGCAAGCGAGCCCGAGCTTCAATGTGGAACGGAGCCCAGCCGTAGCTGAGAACCGCACGCGTCTTCAATTTTCCGGCGGGCAAGAAGCCGGGTGATTAAGCCATGGATTGAATCCGGAGAGCACCGTCTCCGGACGCATTCACCACCAGTTGAACATGCTCAAGCGGGCAAAGCGCTTCTGAAAAAAACTGACGCTCGTTCCAAGTAACGACAACGCAAAGATCAGGGGCCGTAACGAACCCGCCCGAACACAAGCCCCATTGCAGCGCTCGGCATCAGTCGTTTGCGGTGAAAATTTCCAAAGCCTTGAAGCACTACGGCCGGGCCAACGAAACAACCAGCGCGCTAGCCCGGCGCTATCCTCGCTTCAATTCCGCACATACTCAGGAACTGAGCACGCGGTGTACACGACATGGCATCCCTGACCCCCATCCCTTATACAAAGACGAGTTGCCAATTGAATTGCTTCATCAACAGTCGCCTTTCCACCAAAGCTGGTGCCGCCGGAACCCGAACTGGGGACCACCGCAGCAACGCATTGATTCTCGTAGGAGAAAGAAGTTCGACAGGCACGACCACCTGATTGCCGGCATTGCATCACAGCCTCTGCCTCTGCGTCAGACTTACTACGCCTCCCGGTAGACACTCCAGACGCGCCCTCAGGAGAAACAGAGATCGCACCCCACGTTTTGATCCACTTCCCTGCCGGTTGCGGCGTCTTGAGCGATCCGTCACCCGCCCCAGGGATCGGAGCGCAGCCGCCTACTCCTTGGCCGCCAATCGGGTACTGTCCAGGCGGACAACGCCCCTCCGCATATGCACTTGCAGAGAACGCGAGCAGCAGAACTAACAGGATCACTTTCTCAATTTTCATAAGCTCTACTCAACGACCAAGACAATTCGGTGCAACGGCCATCATGGAGGAAGGAGGACCTAACGATTTGCTCCCCGAAGACCCGTCTCCTGTACTCCAATCGTCGAGTTTTGCGGCAAACCCATGCGTGATACTCCAGCGGTCGCATCCTGAGTACCGGTTGAAACACCAGCATTGGCGGTTGCCCGTTCGGGCCCGGCGCCGGCGCCAAAGGGCTGCCACCTATCTGAGAATATGCCATGAAGCTACCCGAGGTGCCCTGGAAGAACATGGCTGCCATTGGGGGCGCAGTCGGGAAACGCGTCGTCAAGATCGGACCTATGCCGCCCTGCCAGATCGTCGATTGGTCATGTTACCGGTGGACGCGGCCGTACGCGGGAACCTCTTCACAATCGCTGTCACGCATAACGGGGCAGACACGCGGGTCAGCGTGTGCAGCACCATCGACACCATGACCACAGGAATCGCCCTCATGCCCAAGGGCGTTTGCTGCATGCAGAATCAGTCTGACCTGACAATTGGCGACATTTCCGGTTGGCAGAAAGCTAGCGTCCGAGGCGCGCAACCGAAAAAGGAAAAGGCATTGATCAGGCCCCTTTTTCTCGAAAAATCACAGCATAATTGTAACGAGCAACAGAGCTCTACTGCCGCTAGAACTCACATCAACGGAATGACTTGAACTCAGACATGCTACATGCCGAATAGATCAACTCACAGCGCGCAGCATTACCATGCGCTTGGCATTCACGCAGCGAATTCGTTTTTGCCTCACTCTCCGATGGAGCTCTCGACGAATATGTTGCCCCCCCCTTCATCCTGAACTCACTTACTTCTGGCCCAGCGAGTGCAACACATTGATTGTGGTACTCCATTAAGATTTTACAACTCGCGCCCCCAGCTTTAGCACACTGCGAAATTGCGACCGAAGCCGCCTCTCGCTTCGAAGCCCTCGACTCCGAGACGCCAATAGCGAGCATCGCCCCTTGCGCAGGAGAGGTATCCTGAGCAATCGCTCCCCAGCGAGTCTCCCATCTCCCGGTAGGTACAGGAGCACTTGGCTGAGCACTGCCTTGACTCTGGCCGCCAGGAATCGGCGCACATCCACCAACCCCCTGTCGATCATCGCCAATGGGGTACTGACCAGGAGGGCAGCGCCCTTCCGCCCACGCGAACGAGGGAGCGATAAGCAGATAGACCAGAAGGAACATTCTTTTCATGGCAGTCAACTCCAAACAATCAACTCAACTTCCAGCGCTCATTCCAGCGTTCCCGAATTTGCCTACCTGCTGCTGCGCACCTTGACCCGCATTGTGGCTGCCCATGACCGTATATCCAGCGCCAGCCCCTGAGGCTCCACTTGCTGTGTTCGCACTACTGCCGTCCTTCGTCTGCGCCGGCGTATAACTACCCGGCGGCTGCCCACTCGGGCCCGGCGCCTGTGCGACCGGGCTGCCACCTATCTGCGAATATGCCATGAAGCTGCCCAAGGTGCCCTGGAAGAACATGGCCGCCATTGGGGGCGCAGTCAGAATCAAGGTCGTCAGGATCAATCCCATGCCGCCCTGCTGCATCGCCTGACTGGTCATGCCGTCACTGGACGCGCCCATGAGCGGGAACTTGTTCACAAGCGCCGTCATCCAGAACGAGGCCGACACGCGGATCACCATGTCCAGCGCGATCGAGACCATCGCCGCCAGTACCGCCATGGAGAACATGGTTCCAATACCGTAGAACAGCCATCGCTGGAACAGCTGCTTGGTCTGGTCGAACAGAAGGCACAGAATGAACAGTGGTCCCAAGCCGATGAACAGGGCCATCGCGACCTCATACAGCAGCAGCATTGAACCTGCCGTCACCGCAGGGCCACCCGTGCCCAGGCCAATGAACCACATCGCGCGGGTCTTGTCAGCCTGCAGCTCGGGATCATTGAGAATCTTGATCCCATCGATACTGGACAGCGCCACCTGCATCCAGGCAAGGCTCTTGTCGATCTGCGCCTCGGGCTTCTCGTCCTTGCCGGTCACAACGTGCGTGATCAGCCCCTTCACGTCTTCCGTCAGGAATTCATGGAGGTCGCGGCCGAACATGCCCATGCTCGTCGCAACCGCCACGATCAGGGCGGCGCGCGCCATGTTGGTCACCAGGATCATCATCGAATCCCGGCTGCGGCCGGTGACGATCCGATAGCCCTGCACCAGCACCCACAGGGTCATCAGGGTCAGCGCGATGCCGCCGACCCACGTCATCATGTTCTCCATCAAATGGAAGCCGAACTTGCCAATCCTGTCGCGCAGGTAGTCAAGAATCAGCTTGAAGAACACGAAGTCGCCGATCGATTGGATACGCACAGCGTGCTCCATCAGATCCTGGAACCCGCCCGAAAAATCAAAGTTGGCAATCGACCTGATCGTCATTCCTGCAATCCCTTGGTAATACCGCTTTTGCACCGGTGGCCGCCCCTTGCACCTGCTCTGGCCACCCCACCGCCTGCCTCAATCGATGGACAGTGCAGCCTTCAGCGCGACTGTCTTCACCAGATCGCTCGCAAGGGTCTTGGTGGGATCCCCCTTGAGCGCCGCCTGTGCCACAATCTTCTGGTTGGCTTCCATGACTTCAATGTAGGCATCGTAAGAACGCATGCGTCCTTCCCAGCTCTGCGCTGCCACTTCCAGGTTGTTGGCCATGCGGGTCGCTTCGCTGTCCGAACCCTGGACGTTGCCCTGATCATTGCTGAAGATGCGCAGATCGAATATTTCCTTCAGGCCCGACTCCATCTGGGGAATGGACTGCGCGAGGAACATGACCGAATCGTTGTACTTGCGATTCTGCATCATGCGGATGTTCACGCAGATCTGGGTCTGCTGCTCCTTGATGTCACCGGTCGGATTGAACACAAGACTCTTGAAAAGATCGCCGGGCGAGAAACTGCTCTTGCTGCCACAGGTTTCCGCCACCAGATAGTCCGCAGGCACGGGTACCAACGGCTGCCCCTCCGGCAGGCCGATCTTGCGCATCTGAGCCTGCACCTTCACCAGCGCCTGAGCGTACTGGTCCAGCGTCCTTTTCCAACGCTCTGCCTGCTCGGCATACTCGGCAGCGTCGGCCGCGTAACTGGTGATCGAGTTCTTGTACTCATAGATGGCCTGCATCAGGTTCGAGTAATCAAACACCGGCCAGCCTGCGTTCGCCGTCGTGGTTGCCAACGACATCACGGCGCCCAATGCCAACGCGCTCAGTCGAGTGCTGCGCGGCATACCGGCCTTCTTCCTGTTCTTGCTCAGACTGTTCATCATCGTCTCCATAGTCGGTCGTTCAAGAGCGTCGGGACACCCGACTCATGCCACGGCCTCAGTACTCGCCGTCTTGCCCGAACCCTTTCGATTCTTGTAGAAATCTTCCAGCCACTGCTCCGGCGTAAGCTCATCCACGGTAATCCGGTTACGGACTGCAGCGGTCTGCAATACCCGGTGCATGATGTCGATGTTGTCGGTCGAGGCCGAGATCACCGACAGGATATCGTCCATGCCACGCAGGTTGAGCTGGCAGACGCTGGAGGCATGGCCCTGCTTGACCAGGAAGCAGCGCGAGCGCTCGTCCAGGGCGGTAACCACCCTGAACTCGGCCTCGGTCAGCTTCAGGCCATCCATATAGTCGCTCTTGCTGGCATTCGGATTCGGCAGCAGGATCAGCGTGGCTGTCTGTTCGATCAGTGCGGCGGAGATATCGCTCTTCAGCGCGTCCTCCGGGCTCTGCGTCGCGAAGATGCCCAGACCGTTCTGCTTACGGATGGTCTTCTGCTTGTTCTTCGCGAACTCCTTCAGGCCACCCTCGCCGTCCAGGATCTTCCAGAATTCGTCCATCACGTAGATCAGCGGACGACCATCGATCAGCGACTCCAGGCGGTGCAGCAGGTAATTGATGACCGGCACGCGCACTTCGGGGTTGTCGATGATGTCGGTGTAGTCGAAGCCGATGATGTTGGCCTTGCTCAGATCAACGGTGTCGACCGGATTGTCGAAGACCCAGCCCAGCGAATTGCCCGAGGTCCAGCGGCGCATGCGCGCGTACAGCCCATCGTCACCCATGTTGGGCAGGCTCTTCTGGAAGTTGGTCATGCTGCGCAGGTGCATCGGCGTATCGAGCATGCTCTCTACAGCGCGATAGATATCCTCTTCCTCGCGGGCACTGTACTCACGCTTGCCGGCCAGCACCTTGATCAGGTCGGCCAGGAACTGGACGTTGGCTTCATTGTTCTCGCACTGGAACGGGTTGAAGCCGGTTGGCGCACCGTTCTCCAGGGCCAGATAGTTACCACCGCAGGCGCGCACGAAAATCTCCGCACCACGGTCCTTGTCGAAGAAGAAGATGGTCGGCGACGGCTCGTACTTCTGAACCTGGCTGAGCAGGAAGTTGATCAGCGCGGTCTTACCGGTACCGGACTTACCAATCACCATGGTATTGGCGATCGCCTTCTCGCCCAGCGAGTTCTCTGACGGATGGGTCGCGTGGAAATTGAAGTAGTACGGCTGGCCGTTGGTGGTCTGCAGCGTGGTGACGCAATCGCCCCACGGGTTGTTGTGCTGCTTGCCGGTCGCGAAGTTATGCAGCGGCGACAGGCCCAGGAAGTTCAGCGAGCTGACATTGGCCAGGCGGGTGCGGTAGCGCCAGTTGGCCGGCAGCTGGGAGTAGAAAGACGAGGTAACCGCCAGATCTTCCTTGGTCGACACAAAACCGGCATTGGACAGCTCGGCGCGCGTCGTGGCCACGTTCTGCGACAGCTTGGCCTGGCTGTCGCCGTAGACTGCCATGATGAAGTGATACTCGCCGAGCACGAAATTACCCGACGAGAGCTGATCCATCGCCTGGTCCAGCTCGACGATCTGGCTGACTGCCTTGTCGCCGGAGGAGATCATCATGCCCTTGGTGCGGTCGAGCACCTTGAGCGCGTCCTGACGCCCCATCGGGCTGAACGAATGGGTGATGACGTACTCGTAGTCCAGGTACTTCAGGCCGTTGAGGATGCCCGGGTAAGTTCCCTCGGCATACTCCTTGATGTTCAGGATGGCGCCGAAGTGGTTGGCACCATTGGGGGTATTGATGACGAAGTCACCGGTCTTGGACGAGAACATGTGCCGGCTGACCGGCAGGTAGTCCTTGATCGGTGCCGACAGCACCGGGACCGGTTCGTCGATGCGATTGATCAGGTAGCCGAACAGTTCCAGCGTTTCCGAGAACACCACGCCGTTCTTGGCTTCGTACATGCCGAGGCGGTATGGCGCGTAGTCGCGGATCACGGCCTCGACGTTGCCAGCCAGCTCCATCAGCTTCTCGATCGCCTGCTCCTGCTCGGCGCGCAACTTGTCCACGTTCGCCGACTTCTCGACGAAGCGCTTACCCGCCACCACGGGGCGATAGATCATGGTCAGGTACAGCTCGTTCTGCATGATGCGCTGCGAGGACAGCATGCCCATGTACTGATCGGACACGTCCTGGTTGAAGCGCTGCTTGTAGTTGCTCTTGCCCTTCAGCGTGCGGCGACGACGGATGTCATGCACCCAGAACGCCACGTTCACGAAGTCGGGAGCACGCAGCGTCTGCAGCAGGCGGTTGAACGTGTTGTGGCGATGCTCCAGCTCCCACTCCTCACGGCCGACGAACGGCAACCCTTCCAGATGCCAGGTCAGCAGGTAGTCGCCGCCCGTGGTCTTGACCACGTTCGGGGCGACGTGCGACGACAATGGAATGAACTCGCTGATGGAGGTGTCTGGGCTGAACATACGACTGCTTCCAAAGAGGTACTGCCAAGAAGTTTCAACAGACCCGACGGGCGCTGGCGCCCGCCGGGCCGGATCCGGACCTCAATCCATTCGGGCCGGCTTGTCGCGGTAATGGTTGGGGTTGAACACCCACATGCCATCGTGTTCCTGCACGTTGCGGACTTTCAGCTTGAACATCAGGCGCAGGCCCAACAGGCGGAAGATCATTTCGTCACGCTTGGCCATCTGCCGCATGATGAAGACCGCCACCGGAATGGTGAGCAGGAACCAGAAGTTCGTGTACATGCTGAGCAGCAGCAACCCACCTGCCACCATGAAGAATGGCAGGTAGGGAACGCCCAGGAACATGGCCGGGCGCGTGCAGCCGCGGAACACGACGTTCTTATGCACTGTAGTACTGGATCGCGTTGTTGATCAGGTAGTACGTCGTGCTGCCGCCGGTGCACTTGCCGTCGCTGCCCTCGCCCAGCAGCATGCGCGCGATCTGACCAGCGGCACCGATCAGCACGCCACCGATCAGGATCGGCGCGACGTCACCGATGCGCTTGTGCGCGAAGGCGATCTGGTAGCCGGCGAAGATCACCGCAATGGTCACGACGGCGATGGAGGCCATGTTCAGCAGGCCGTTGATGTTGGAGAAGAAACCGCAGACCTTCTTGTCGGTGCCGCCGAAGTCGGTGCCGGTGGCGAACACCTGCGGGGCGAACAATGCGCCAACGAAGATCGTGGCCATCAGCAGGGTCTTCAGCGTGCGCTGGGCCTGGACGAGGTCGAGATTGGATCGCTTCATGGATTGATTTCCTTGTTGATGGACTAACACAACTGAATCGGCCAGCCGGGGGACTGGCCGCACCACGACTTCGTCAGAACACGAAGGCCGCATCCCCTGCGGGAATCTGTTGCACCGGTGCGGCCTGCACCGGCGCGTTGTACGAATTGTCGGCACCCGCCACAGGCTGGTTACGCTCGCTCCAGGGCCGCAGCATCACCGGACCCTCGTTGCCGGCGCCAGCCGCGCCTGGCAACTGTTGCGGCATGGCCATCGCCTGTGCAGCACCCCGCTGAGGCAGCTGCTGCGGCGTGCCGCCGGCCTGCTGCTGCGGATAGGCGGCCCGTTGGCCGGGTTGCGCCTGGGGCTGCATCATCCTGTCCACCGAACCCAGCACCACCTTGGACAGCGCCTGGTCGGCGAGATTCAGCAAACTACCCCGCGCCATCGCCCCGGTGGACGGGTACACGACATAGGCGCGTGCGGGATCTTCGGACGGCACGTACACCGGGCCATTGGATTGAGCAACGATGCGCGCCTGCGCCGGCGAAGCGAGCTGCGGGTGATGCTCGACCTTCACTGTACGGCGCTCACCGCGACTGACCACGTCGATCGGCGCAACACCATTGCTGGCGACCTGTTGGCCGCGGCGCATCGAGTCGTAGATCTTCTGCACGTAGCCGTGACGGAAGCCGGTCTCGAAATTGCCCGAGTAGTAACAGCTGAACGACTTGCCCCAGTCACCACCGGAGCGCTTGTAGCACTCGGCGAGGATGCGCGAACCGGCCTGCAGGTTCGGGCACTGCTGGAAGGCCTTCTCGTAGGAATCCAGGCCGTACTTGCCCAGGTTGTAGCGATTGACCTGGGCCAGCCCGATCGAGAAGTTGTAGCCCTTCTCTTCCAGCATGCGCACCGTCGCCAGCGCTTCATCCAACGCCTTGGGCTGGCGCACCAGTGCACCGCCGACCACGCCGATGGCGTAGGGATTGCGCGACGATTCGACGTTGATGACGTGCTGCATCACATCCATCGATACCGCCATCTCCGGGCACGCCATCATTTCCAGTCCTGGCAGCATCCCTCAGCCCTCCTGCCCCTGGGCACGCCCAGGATTGAAGTCGATGCCGGTGATGTAGCGCGAACCGGCATGCGCCTTGATATGCACGACGATGTCGATGGTCATCATCAACAGCCGCTTGATCACGTTGAACTCCAGGCCCGAACCCTCGGCCGAAGCCTTCACCATCAGCGCCAGCTGGTCCCAGGTCTGCTCCGGGCTGCCGGCATGACAGCTGGTGATCGATCCCGGGTGGCCGGACGCGCAGTTGCGGATGAAGTAGAACGCTTCGTCACCGCGCAGCTCGGCCAGGATGATGCGCTCGGGCTTCATGCGCAGGCAGGCTTCCATGCAGCTCTTGGCCGTCACATTGCTGGTGCTCTGCCCGCCCTTGGAATACAACAGGTGCACCACGTTGGGCTGGGTCAGGAACAGCTCGCGTGCGTCCTCGATGGTGACCAGGCGCTCGTTGTCCGGGATATGGTTGACCAGCGCCTTCATGAAGGTGGTCTTGCCGCTGCCGGTCGCACCGGATACCACGATGTTCTTGCGGTACATCACCGCACGCCGGAAGAACTCGGCGTACTCTCGCGAATGACGCAGCTCCAGCAGCTCGCGATCCTGCTCGCTGATGCTGCCATCGCTTTCCAGGATCTGATTGAAGAAGCCGTCTTCGTGATACTGGCTGAGCGACTTGGTGTGCTTGGACGGCAGACGGATGGTGATCGACACCTTGCCTGCATCACATGCAGGCGGAATCACGAACTGCGCACGCTGGCCAGTGGGGAACGTGAGCGACACCACCGGATCGGCATCGGTGATGCGCTGGCCGGTGTTGCTCTCGTTCACCACCGCCGTGCAGAACTGCCGGGCCCGCTCGAAGGTCAGGCTCGGCACGTCCACCCGCTGCCACCCCGCCCGGGTTTCCAGGTACAGCTCACCGGGACGGTTGATGCAGATTTCCGTCACTTCCGGAGAGGTCATGTACTCGGCGATGCCCAGCACTTCGTACTGATAGCGCAGGAAATCGCTGGAGACGAGGGCGAGGGGTGACACTTCGGCGTCCATGTTCGTTCGTTGGGTTACCGGCGGGGGTGCAGCACGTTGGTGAAGTCGACGTCCTTGGCGACGTAGACGTTCACGATCGTGCCCTGGTTGATGGTGACGGTCGGCGGACGACGGTTGCTGCTGAGAGCCTCATTGGCCAGGCGCTCCATCGTGCGTGCGGTAGCACTCTCATAGGGCGACTGCACCGTCATGCCATTGTTGGCGATGGTCGTCGTCTCCGGACCGTGCTCGGCGGCCGCATACTTGAAGGCATCGGAAATCAGGCTGATCATCAGCGCCGATGCGATACGGCTACCCCAGTGCGCGCTGTACTGGCCCGGATGACCGGCGCCACCCAGCTGATCCACGCCCGGGCTGGACATCGCAACGTCGATGCCATTCGGTGTGGTGATGCGATCCCAGATCACTTCCACGCGCTTGCCCATCGGACCGCCGCCGTAGGCGCCATAGATCTTGGAACCCTTCGGCAGCAGCAGGTTGCGACCGTTGATCGAGTACACCGGCTCGGTCAGCAGGCACGAGGTATAGCCGGCGAGGTCAGTGATGATGCGGGTTTCCAGCACGCAACGCAGGTAGGTGCCACGCACCAGCAGCGCATCGGGGCTTTGGATGTAGGTGGCGCTGGAGACATCCTCGACGTCCGGGCCGCGGCGAACCTTTGCGGGAGCGGTGTTGCCGTTCTGCGCCTGCAGCGTGGCGAGCATGGCCTGTTCGTAGGATGAAGGAGGACCCCCAGCCTGACCCTGCCCTTCACCCATGCCACCCACGCCACCGCCAGACCCGGCAATGCGGCGATCAAGCAGCGAGGGGCCTCGCTCGATCTCGCGCTCCTGACGCGTGCCCATCATCGCTGGCGAAATGGCATTGCTCTCCTGCGGCGGCAGCGGCGGCAGCATCGGAATCGGGTCAGCGGGCTGCATCGCCTGGGACGGAACCGGATCCGTCTGCACGGCTTCCGGCAGCGTCGGCGTTGACACACGCGCGACTTCCGGCACCTTCTGTGCAGCGTCCTTGTCATCCTGGCCCTTGCGGAACAGCAGGAAGCCCATGGCCACAAGCAGCAGCACGATACCGCCGAGGAACAGCAGCGCCTTGCGGTTCAACCGCTGCTCTTCGGCAGAGCGCAGCTGCGGCGCGGCCGCATCCAGATCCGGCGCGGGCTCGGCCTGGGTCGTGCCGAAGTAGGGATTCGACGGCGCGTCCGCGGCACCCTGTGCGCCGTACGGGCTCTGGCTCTCGTCGCGTCCGTTGTTCGGGTCGTTTCCGGGAGTGTTCTGCTGGCTCATTTCTTCACGTTCCTTCGCAGGCCGACGACGAAGTCGCCGTGGCGGATGACCAGGTACGGGTGCGTCCCGTGCACGATCAGCGTATTGCCTTCAACCGTGGTGTTGACCACGAAGTCTTCACCGTATTCCGTTTCACGACCGAACACCGCCGGGAAGATGCCGGTCTTGTACTCCGGCGAATTCGGCAGTTTCAGGTAGGTGAAACGACCATCGTCGTAGGCGTTGACCGGGATCAGCCACCCCATCTTCTTCGCCTTGCTGGTCGAATAGGAGTAGTTGAAGTTGTACTGCCGGTCCTTGGCCAGTTCCGAGCTCAACAACGGCTTGGCCTCTTCTTCGACCGCTTCCTGGGCGACGCCGAACACCGTGTCATTGGGATAGACGAAGGCGATCTTGTACTGCACGCCCGCGCGGCGGGCCTGCTCCAGCTGGCGCCAGTCGGTGGCCACCACCTTCAGTTCAAAGATGTAGGAATGGGTCTCGGTGCGCACCATCATGTTGGTGTCGACGTCGACGTTCTTCGGCTTGAGGTAGAACACGTTCTCGCGGCGGGTCAGTTCCCAGCCGCTGCTGAAGCCGGTGCTGTAGTCGAGGATCTTCTCGTTAGGGCTCAACTCGATCTGGGTGGTCAGGCCCAGGCCGGTGCGAACCGGATAGATGCGGTCCTTCTCGTACTCGTAGTGGTCAACCGCCTGCGCCATCGCCGCTGCTGAGAACAGCAACGACAACATCGACAGCAGCGCCAGCGCGCTTCCCCTGATATTTCGACTACTCATCGGTTGCTTGCTCCATCAGCAGTTCCGGTGGAATTGTTCTGCGCCGGCCTCATGGCCGGCTGTCCGGGCATGGCCTGCCCCGGCATTGCTTGCCCCTGCACCGGCTGACCCGGCATCGGTTGGCCCTGTACAGGCTGTCCCGGCATTGCCTGACCCGGTACCTGGCCGTTGGCTGGCACCGCGACCGGCTGGCCGGTGGCCGGGTCGATCATGGTGGCCGCGGCCGGATTGTTGGGATCGTAGACACCCTGCGCCTGCTGCGCGGCCTGCGCGGCCTGCTGCGCCTGTGCCTGCATGGCGCCGTCATCCGGCACCGGCACGCCACGCGAGTAGTCGTTGTCGACGCGGTACTCGGTGACCTGGAACGCCAGCGGATTGAGGATGCGATCCTGCTCGGACAACGCCAGGTTCTGGTTGTACTCGAAGCGCATCGTCACCAGCTGGTTGTCCAGGTAGGTAGAGACGCCGGTGCGCTTGTCCAGCAGGCTGCGCTGGATGCGCACCGAAGCGCCGCGGAAGCTGCCGTTCGGTTCTGCGCCCAGCGGCGTGATGCTGAGGATCTTGACCCGGATCGCGCGTTCGCGGCCATACATCACGAACGGGTTCTGCGGATTGTTGCCGGCATAGCGGACACGCATGGACTGCGCCACCGGATCGGTGGACATCACGAACACCAGCTCCCAGTCACGCAGGCCCATCACCGCCGAGTCATACGATTCGCGCGCGAGCACGTACTGGGCGACGTTGCTGCGATTGATCGCTTCGTTGGTGGTGATCGTCTCGCCCTGGAAGGTGCCACTCAGGCGCGCGACGGTCGCGGTACCCGTGTAGGCATCGGCCATCACCAGGAACGGCACCTTCTCCTTCAGCGGCAGCATGTAGTAGTAGCCGCCCGCCAGGGCGAGCGACATCAGCAACGAGCCTGTGGCGACCCACCATGCGCGCCGCTCGCTGCGGCGTGCCATGTCGGCCACGGTGATCTCGTAGCTGACCGCCTTGGCGACCGACTGCTCGACCTTTGGACTATTGCCGGGATCCTTCTTGCGGAACATGGATTCTTCCGTACTGCTGAAACATCAATGGGCGTGGCACCCCTGCGACAGGCGCGGGGAGCGGCACGTTCGATGATTTCGAGGTGGACTCAGGTGCCGCTGTTGGAATCAGCGCCCTGCGCCGACGCGGTCGGCGTCGAGCCAGCGCTCTGCACAACGATCTGGTTGCCAACAATGGAGACGGAGATGCCCTGCGCCGCATAGGCTGCGGTCAGATCGATCACGGCCTGCTGTGCGTTGGTGGTGTCGATGTTCGAGACCGCGCCATACAGGGTGAAATCCGAGCTGAGGCGGTAGTCCAGCGTGCGCCCGGAATCCTTGGCCCAACGCTCGAGCATGGCTTTGAGCGTGCCATCCATCGGCGAGGCCTGGTAGACGTAGCTGGAGTACAGCGGAATTTCGGTCGTCGTCGCAGCAAAGCGGTTGACCGGCTTCCAGCGGCCTCCGAAATCCGGAGCGGACTTGGTGGCGCAACCGGCCACCATCAGCGCCGCCACTGCGGCGATGGACATTTTCGCGATAAACGCCTGATTCATACGGGCTTCACTTTGACGTACGAAAAAGCAGTCCCGAGCATTGGTCCCCTGGTCGTCCGGCGCTGCATCGCGCACGCCGGAATCGGAGGGACACGCTGTGTGCAGCGCACCCACTCCGGCTCCCCTGCAGCCCAAAAGCTGCCAACCAGGTCGCGGGGCCATCGGCGCAGCCGACAACACATCCGCATACCTCACCAACGTCGAAACCATCCTTGTTTCCATGGCACAAACTCCTGGCCACCCTGCTGCTACATCTTCGACATCCAGCACACACTTCTGGACGACATGCACAGGGTCGCACAACCACGCGTCAATTCCATGTCAGACAAGTCTGAAAATCCATGAACAAATGCCAAATTCTTGACCGAAATCACGAATTCACATTCTTAACTTCGAATCAAATTCACAAATTAAGCGTCGTGAATTAGACGTTCAGCATCGGAACGTCCACCTTCGGCAGCAGCCTCGAAGTGAAGTAGCGGTCCTTGTAGTAGCGGATCTTGTCGCACTTCACCGGATGCGGTATGCCCTCATACAGGAACACCTCCATGTCCGGCCCCATTGCCTTCAGCTCCTGCGGCAGCATCAGCGCGCGCCGTTCCTCGGTGAAGTTGTGGGTCTTCTCGCGGGCATGGGTGACGTTCTTCTTGCGCACCGTGGTGTAGCCCAGCATGTCCGAATAGTCATTGGCATCCTGCTGCTCACGCGGCGCGTACAGGATCTGCAGGGCATGGTTGGTGATGATGGTGCGTGACACTTCCCGGCCGTAGGTGGCGTCGAGCTGGGACATGCTCTGGATGATCGGCAGCAGGCGGATGTTGTAGCCAGCCATGTAGGACACCGCCGAGGCGATGATCTCCACTTTGCCGATCGAGGTGAATTCGTCCATCAGCAGCAGGCACTGGTACTTCAGGTCCGGGTTGGACTTGGGCAGTTCCTTGGTGTTGAGGTTGATCAGCTGGCTGAAGAACAGGTTGATGATCAGCCGGCTCTCGGCCAGCTTGTTCGGTTGGATGCCGATATAGATGGTCATCTTCTTCTTGCGGACATCGGTCAGCAGGAAGTCGTTGCAGCTGGTGGCCTTGTCCAGCACCGGATTGATCCAGGGATTGAGCGGTTCCTTGAAGGTGCCCAGGATTGAGGCGAAAGTCTCGTCAGCCTGGGACAGCATGTTGGCGAATGCCGAACGTGCGTTGGCGCTGAGGAACGGCCGCTCCGACAGGGTCTTGAGGTACTTCTTCAGGTCGGTGCCGTCGCCGGAGGACAGACGGTACACCGCACCGAGCGTGGGCGTGCCGGCGCCGCCCGGGAAACCGCTGCTGCGCTCATCGTCCCAGTTCTCGAACAGGTACAGGGTGAAGGCCATGAACGCGTTGCGCGCCTGGCTGACCCAGAATTTCTGGTCCTCGGCCCCGTCCGGATACAGCATCGCGGCGATGCTCATCAGGTCCGACACCCGGAAGGCCGGATCGTCGGAGACGTAGCTGAGCGGGTTCCAGCGGTGCGTGCGCCGGTCCTCGGCGAAGGGATTGAACAGATAGATTTCCTGGCCCTGGCTGGCGCGCCAGCCACTGGTCAGGTCGAAGTTCTCCTGCTTGATGTCCAGCACCACCAGTGATTCGCCGTACTCCAGCAGGTTCGGGATGACCACGCCCACACCCTTGCCCGAGCGGGTCGGCGCGGCCAGGATCACGAACTGCTGACCATCCAGGCGCACCAGCTTGCCGCCATGGCTGCCGACCACGATGCTCTGGCCGGTCTTCTTGAACATGCCGTGCTTGGCCAGGTCAGCGCCGGTGGCGAAGCGCGCATCGCCGTGCAGCGAGCGCTTGTCCTTCTTCAGCAGCTGCACCAGGCCGGCCACCAGCAGCACCAGCAGGGGCAGGCCGAAGCCCACGTAGCCAGCCCATTTGATCTTGCCCACGAAGGGCGCGACCTGCGGTTGGCCGATGGCGTGGACGTACTGGTAGTAGGTGTTCCAGGTGAACAGCTGGGTGTCCAGCCCCAGGAACAGCAGGGTCAGATAGCCGGAAAACACGAAACCGAGCAGCAGGGTCGCCAGCGTGATGATGGCGATGAGCAGATACTTCTTACTGGGCAACACCCGAATCCTCCATGATGCGCACGCGGCGCGACGGCCTAGCGGTGGCGCCAGCGCGACGCCTTCTTCCGCAGGTGGTTCTCGTTTTCCAGCCCGGGCTCCTCGCCCTCTTCACGCACCAGTTGCAGCAAGCGTTGGCGCGCTTCGGCCAGTGATATCAGGTCGGTCAGACGAACCCCATCGTCGGCGACGACCGCATGGCCGACCACATCGCCGGGAGCGTACACCGGCTCGTAGGACACCGCTACCAGCTGATAGCGCCCACGGGTTTCCAGCACATGCCTGAATTCCTGCATCTCACTCCTCCTTGTCGGGGCAACACTGCGCCCCCTGCCCCGCCATCATGCCGGTGGCAGCGTCATGGGCGCATCCACAACCGCTGCGGCGTTTGCGCGAAACTGTGCGCGGATATCCAAGGAGACTGCAATGGACTGGGTAGCACTTGCCCGCACGCTGGCCACCGAGGCCCACGCGGGGCAGATCGACAAGGCCGGCCAGCCTTACATCGGCCATGTGGCGCGGGTGGCGGCTGCGGTGCGCGGCGACGATGACGCCGAAGTGGTGGCCTGGCTGCATGACGTGGCCGAGGACTGCCCGGCGTTTGCCGCACGGATCGAGGTATTTCCCGCACCGCTGCGCGAGGCGGTGCAACTGCTCAACCGCGATGCGGCTCCTGACGCGGACAGCTACTACGCGCGCATTGCCGCCCACCCGCTTGCATTGAAAGTGAAGCGCGCCGATCTGGATGACAACGCCGATCCACAGCGGCTGGCGATGCTGGACGGGACCACGGCAGGGCGCCTTCGCGACAAATACGCTCATGCCCGGGCGGCGCTGGGCATCTGAGCCCGCCGCGAGGCGGCGCGGAGGGCCGGCGTGTCACCGATCAAACGCTGATTTACCCTGAGTGCTGCTGCTCCTGTTGCAGTGCAGCAGTACAATGGACGGCTCCCCCGCCCCATCGCGCCTCCGCATGAGCCCCAACTCTTCCCTGGCTGCGCGTCTGACGCCCCGCCAGCGCACCCTGATCATCCTCGCCCTGTCGCTGGGTGGATTTGCCATCGGCACCAGCGAATTCGCCAGCATGGGGCTGATGCTGGAGATCAGCCGCGGCCTGTCGATTTCCGAAACCCAGGTCGGGCACCTGATCAGCGCCTACGCCATCGGCGTGGTGGTCGGTGCCCCGATCCTCGCCTTCGTGGGTGCCAGCTTCCCGCGCCGCAAGCTGCTGTTGGCGCTGATGGGCTTCTACGCGATCGGCAACCTGGCCAGCGCGCTGGCACCGAATTACGGCACGATGCTGGTGGCACGCTTCGTCGCCGGCCTGCCGCATGGCGCCTACTTCGGCGTTGCGATGCTGGTGGCCGCTGCGATCAGCCCTGCCGGCCAGCGCGGCCAGGCGATGTCGCGGGTGCTGCTGGGCCTGTCGATCGCGATCCTGGTCGGCAATCCGTTGACCACCTGGCTGGGCCAGCAGTTGAGCTGGCGCACCGCCTTTGCCCTGGTCAGCGTGCTGGCCATTGCCACGGTGGCGATGATCGCGCGCTTCCTGCTGCCGGACCCGGACGAAGTGCGTACCTCGCCGATGCGCGAACTGCGCGCCTTCAACACTCCCCAGGTGTGGCTGGCGCTAGCGATCGGTGCGGTCGGCTTCGCCGGCATGTTCTGCGTGTTCACCTACCTCGCACCCACCCTCGTGCAGGTCACCGGCGTGGCCGAATCGTGGATGCCGCTGGCAGTAGGCGTGTTCGGCATCGGCGCGATCATCGGCAACATCGCCGGTGGCTGGCTGGTGGACAAGTTCCATTTCAAGGCCGCCGCCGTGGTGCTGCTGTGGTCGATCGTGATGCTGCTGCTGTATCCGCTGGCCGCACAGTCGGTGTGGACCATCGGCCCGATGATCATCACGGTCGGCACCATGGGTGCGCTGGCGGCGGTGCTGCAGACGCGCCTGATGGACGTGGCCGGCGAAGCGCAGACGCTGGCGGCGGCCTCCAATCACGCCGCCTTCAATACCGCCAACGCACTCGGCCCGTGGCTGGGCGGCATGGCGATCAGCGCCGGCTTCAGCCCGGCCAGTACCGGCTATGTCGGTGCAGCCACCGCGATCGGCGGCCTGCTGCTGTGGTGCGTGGCGGTGATGCTGGACAGGAAGCGCAAGACCGTCGCCGCCGGCAACCACTGAAGAACGGACGACCGCATCCACAGGTCAACCGTTCGACTGAGCCGGCTTCGTCGCGCTCCTGACGCGCGATGAACACATTTCGTGGATGTGCATTTGGGCACAGTGCAGCCGACGCCGTTTTCTCGGCCTGCACCGGACCCGCAATGCACCACCCTCGCGCCCCTGCCCGCCACGATGCCATCGCCTTGCAGGCCGGCATGCTGGGCAGCGTGTTGGGGGTGGCGTTGTCCAAGGCCATCGCCTTGTCCGCGTTGGCAGCCGATTCGATGATGGGGATCGGGCTGTGGGTGGTGGCCTGCGCACTGCTGGCTGCCTGGGCGCTCGCAGCCTATCTGGCCTGCCTGGCGCTGAGCCGTCGTGTGTTCGTGCTGATGGTGGCGCTGTGCATGGTGCTGATGATCTGCATCGCCTGACCCAGCAGGGGCCGGACTATCGCGCATTTGTTACAGAATAACAAGTGCAATGGGTCCGATTGTGCATGCCCGGCGTCACGGATTTGAATTCCATGACCATCCTGGCATTACCCGAGGCCACCCCATGAACCTGCAGCCTTCATTCCGCGCCACCCTCACTGCCATCGCTCTGGCGTCGCTCAGCGCCTGCGCCACCTACGACGACAGCGCCATGCATCCGACCTGCCAAGAGTCACCCCATCTGAAGGATCTGCCACGCGAGGTCGCTGCCCGCGAGAGCCGTTGCAACAAGGGTGTGGAAGTGTGGTCGAGCGAGCGCGGCGGCAGTGACAAGCCGCTGGACCTGAGCGGAAAGAAAAAGGATCTCTGAAATGGAGCGCTGCCGGTTGCCGCAGCTGTCTTGATCATGTCCATGCACCTGGCTGACTGGCCCATCACAACCGGCGCGCGACGATGAGGTCTCCCCACCCTGTCGAGATTCAGATGCCGGACACTGCCCACCCTGTCATTCGCGCGTTCGAGGCCGTGTTCGATCTGTCAGGGGGCGTGCAGCGCATCACCGCGCTCACGGTCACCTGCCGGCATTGCACATCGACCAGTTCGGCCAGTGAGGACAATCTGGTGCACTTGCCAGGTGGAGCATTGTTCCGCTGCGACGGGTGCGGCTGCCATCAGCCGGTCAGCCATGCCCGGCTGTCGGACTGGCAACCGGCGTCGTTGCTGGGTATCTGAGGACCGCGACGTGATAATGACTGCGGAACAGCGGAAAATACTCCAAGCGATCGCCGCTGCAGAACCGGTGCGCGGTGATGCCGCAACCTGGGCGGTGACCGCCGGATGGGCTGTACAGGCAGAGGACGGGGATATCGATCTCACCGAGGCTGGCCGGGATGCGCTCACCGCGCAGGCAGGTCGTGAGGGCTAGACCCGCCGCTCAGGCCAGCTCCGCCTCCCTTCGCGCTGCGCCGCGATAGCGGCAACCTGCGGAACAAGGGGTGCATCGCTGCCACGTCGGCGGCGAAGTGGCGAGGCCTTCATGTCGGCGGTGTGCAGAGCGTCATGACATGCGCTCGGCTATGCTGCGCCACCTTCCTGCGCCAATGGCGGCCATGCATCCTTTTCCCCTGCCAGTCTCTGCACCTGATCAGCTCGCCTACCGACTGCTGCAGGACAGTGACTGGGCCCGCTCGGCCACTGCCGCAAGCGCACCCGCCGAACTTCGCACGTTACTGGCGATGATCCTGGATTCGCCAGAACCCCTGTGGCTTGCCTGGGGCAAGGAAGACAAGGCGTTCTTCTTCAATGATGCGTACCTGCCCATGCTGGGGGAAAAACTGCACCGCGCGATGGGCAATCGCCTGGAGGATGTCTGGGCGGACGTATGGCCGGACGTGGTGCAGGCCGTCAACGATGCCTTCGCCGGCACCAGCCGCAGCTTCAAGAACCTCCCGTTGATGATGGATCGCGACGGCACGCTGCGTGAAACATTCTGGACGTTCTCCTATTCGCCGCTGCGCGTCGGCTGCGGCAGTGTGGCCGGCATCCTGTGCGTGGTCAGCGAACAGACCGAACGGGTGATCGAGCGCGACCTGCACAGCCGCCAGGTCGCGGCGATCACCGAGCAGGCGCGGGAGGCCCATCTGGAACTGGTGCGCGCCCGCGAGCAGCTACGCCAGTCGCAGAAGCTGGAGGCGATCGGCCAGCTCACCGGCGGGGTGGCCCACGACTTCAACAACCTGCTGCAGGTCATCACCGGTTCGGTAGACATGCTCCTGCACACGTGGCCGGCAGACGACACCCGGCGCCGCTACATCCAGGCCATTGCAACAGCGTCGGACCGCGCCACCAAGCTGACCGCGCAACTGCTTGCATTCTCGCGTCGCCAGAGCCTGTCGCCGGAGGTCTTCGACCTCTGCGAAAGCGTGCACGCGCTCTCGGATATCATCACCACGGTACTTGGCGCGCGCATCCAGGTGTCGTTGACATTGCCCGATACACCGATGCCGGTACTGCTGGACCGGACCCAGCTGGACACCGCATTGATCAACATCGCGGTCAATGCCCGCGACGCGATCGAGGGACACGGCCGGGTGACCATCGAAGTGGAACGGGTAACCGCCGTGCCTTCGGTGCGCTTCGCCGCGCCGATGAAGGGCGACTTTGCCGCGATCAGTGTGACCGACACAGGAGCGGGCATCGACCCTGCGGTGGTTGACCGCATTTTCGAGCCCTTCTTCACCACCAAGAGCGTGGGCGCTGGGACCGGGCTCGGTCTCAGCCAGGTATTCGGCTTCGTCAAGCAGTCAGAAGGCGAGGTGGACGTGCAGAGCCAGGCCGGCGCCGGTACCCGCTTTACGCTGTATCTGCCACTGGCGCAGGCAGGAGAAACGGCGGAACGGCCGGCGGCGCAATCGGGGCTGCAGCATGGTCATGGCGTCTGCGTGCTGGTGGTGGAAGACAACGTCGACGTGGCCGAATTTGCGGTGGGCGCCCTGCGCGAACTCGACTACAGCGTGGTCCTTGCACGCAATGCGGACGAGGCCCTGGCCGAGCTGGAACGGGATGCCGCGCGCTTCCATGTGGTGTTCAGCGACGTGGTAATGCCAGGCATGAACGGCCTGGATCTGGCCCGTGCCATCCGCGCCCGCTTCCCGGAGCTTCCGGTGATCCTCACCAGCGGCTACAGCGAATTGCTGGCGCGGGATCCTGGCCATGGCTTCACCCTGCTGCGCAAGCCGTACTCATTGAAGCAGCTGGCCTCGGTGATGACCGAGACCGGGCACCGCGCCCAGGCCATGATGGCATCCCCCTAGCGCGCCGTTCACCACGGCAAACCGAACCAGCGTTCCAGCGAAGACTCCAGCCCCGACGTGTCGCCGCCAGCATCGCAGGCCCAGGCCACAATACCGTCAGGGCGGACCAGCAACGCACCCAGTCCCATCGCATCGCGCGCCGTGGATATCACGCAGGGAACCGAGCGTTGCCAGCGCGCAAAGACCGGGCCGAGTGAAACGCCGGTATCGAGCCCCAGCAGCACGCCCTTCCCTGCGCGCAGGAGCTCCCCCATGCGATCGCCATTGGCCAGCTGGACGTCAGGCACGCTTTGGCCAACCCACGGATGCTCGCCGTTGAACACCGGTGGTTGTGCCACGCCCCACAACCGCTCAGCGAGATAGGTGGCACCGTCGCGGGTCGCGGCCAGGTCGGCGAAGACCGCCGCCAGCGCGCGCTGCCCTGGGCCTGGTCGCATCAACGCCACCTGCGCACGCGACCAGTCGAGCACCCGCGCGCCGATCGGATGGCGCTCCGCCTGATAGCTGTCCAGCAGCGTCTCGGCGGCGTCGCCTCGCGCCACGGCGGCCAGCTTCCACCCCAGGTTCATCGCATCGCCGATGCCGAGATTCAGGCCCTGCCCTCCCAGCGGCGAATGCATGTGCGCCGCATCACCAGCCAACAGCACGCGGCCGCTGCGATAGGCCGTGGCCTGGCGCGCGGCATCGGTCCATGTGGTGGCCAGATGCAACGCGGTGATCGTTGCCTGGCGCCCGGACACCCGCCGCAGCAACGCCTGGGCGGCGTGCAGGTCCAGTGGCCCGCGGTGGCCTGCGCCACCGTCGAAATCGGCCAGCGCCAGCACGCCCGGCGGGTTGAAATTGCACATGCCGTATTCGGTGAACTGACGCCCCGGGGTGAGCACCGACGGATCGGCCAGTTCAACCTGCAGCGTGTACCCGGTGAACTCGGGCGCCGTCCCTGCGAACTCGAAGCCGGAGTGCTTGCGTACCGTGCTGCGGGCGCCATCGCAACCGACCAGCCATCGGCCCCGCATCAGCCCGCGACCGGTCTGCACCTGCATCTGTGCGTCGTGTGCCTGCACTGCCTGCACCGAACAGCCACGCTCGATCTGCACACCCAGCGACACTGCGCGCTCGGCCAGCACCGTCTCCAGCGACTGCAGCTCCACCGCCATCTGGGTGGGTACCGGGGTCGGCAGGCGATCACGCCAGCGCCCGCTGTCCACGTCATCCAGCGCGAACGGAATGCCGGCGAAGTGGCCTCCCAGCGGCCGCGGTTGTGCCAACCAATGGGCGGTGCCGGGCGGCGGTGCGCCCTTGTCCGGCTTCAGCACCTGGCGGGCTGCGACCGCGTCCAGCAGGCCGCGCCGATCCAGCGCTTCCAACGTGGGCGCGTTCAAGCCGCGCAGGCCAAAGGGCAGGCGCTTCAGGGCTGAATCGGGCGACTCAGCCTGCTCCAGCAGCAGGACCGAACAGCCGGCCTGGGCCAGCTCGCAGGACAGGAACAAGCCGACCGGGCCGGCCCCGGCAATGACAACGTCGTACAGCATCAGGTTCCCCCCTGCGCCGGCCCGGCGCTCTGGTGCGCACAATGTTACACTCGGTGTACGTTTACACAAGCCAACCGCCATGACCCCGCCCCAAGGCCGTCGCGAGCAACGCAAGGCACAGACCCGACAGGCAATTTCCGATGTCGCCACCGCGCTGATCATCCGGCGTGGCTTCGAGGCGGTGTCGATGTCCGAGATCGCCAAGGCCGCCGGGGTCTCGCGCAAGACAGTCTTCAACTATTTCGCCAGCAAGGAGGACCTGGTATTCGACCGCGACGAGGAGGCGCGGGCGTTGCTGCGCGAGGGCATGGCGGCGCGCCGCGGCATGACGCCGCTGGCCGCCTTCCAGTCTCTGGTGAGGGAGCTGCTCGACAGCGGCCATCCCCTGTTGCGGATCAACTCCGGTGCAGCGGCCTTCTGGGCCACCGTGGCCGACAGTCCGGTGCTGGTCGCGCACGCGCGACGGCTGCAGGCACTGCTGGCCGACGACCTCACGCTGTTGATGGCAAGCGCGGTCGGGCGGCCAGCGGATGATGCCGAGGCACGCCTGGGTGCGGCGATGCTGCTGGCGTCGATGGTGGCGGCCTATCAGGGAGGCCTGGCCAGCCAGCAGGAGGGTGAGGATCCGCGCCAGGCGGTGCTGCAGCTGATCGTACGCGGCGGCACCGGCGTGCTGGTGGCCCTGGCCGGCACCCCGTATACCGACCCGGGCCCGCGTCCATAGTGCATCCGGGGGATAGGTCCCGAAGCACTGCAAATGCTAATCTTTCTCATTTGCAGCCCAGCCTCGTCCCTCATGCCCTTTCCAACCCCGCTCAAGCGCGCCCTCTGCCTGGCGCTGCCCCTTTCCCTGGCTACACCTGCACTGGCTTCCGAGGCCTTCGCTGACACCCCGAAGGACCTGGACAAAGTGGAAGTCCGCGGCCGCGCGCAGACCCTGTATCGCACCAACGATGCGGCCGTCGGCACCCGCACCGATACCCCGCTGGAACTGGTACCGCAGTCGATCCAGGTCGTGCCGCGCGAGCTGATCGACGACCAGGCGGCGCGCCAGGTCACCGATCTGTACCGCAGCATCAGCGGCATCAGCTTCTTCAGCTATGCCGGCGTCACCCTCCGCGGGTTCCGCCAGGAGAACGTGCTCTACGACGGCCTGCGCGGTGATCCCTATGCAGGCTTCTCGGTGCCGCAACTGTTCAATATCGAACGCGTGGAAGTGCTGAAAGGTCCGGCCGGTGCGCTGTACGGCGGTGGTGATGCGGGCGGTGTCATCAACTATGTAACGCGCAAGCCCAAGGCGCGCGCCGAACGCCGCATCGAGCTGCAGGCAGGCGACAAGGACTACCGCGCCGGATCGATCGAAGGCACGGGCCCCTTGAATGCCAGCGGCAGCATTCGCTATCGCGCCGGCCTGTATGCCGACAGCGAGCAGGGCGTGCGCTGGAATGCCGACAGCGAAAGCGTGATCGGCGATGCCTCGCTGGCCTTCGATGTCGGCCAGACCGGCGAACTGGTGCTGCAGTTCACCGACATCACCCAGAACCTGGGCGGCAACCGCCTGCGCGGCGTGCCGGTGAACGATGCCGGCAGCTTCCTGACCGACCGGCGATGGAACCACAACGAGGCCAGTGACTTCCTCGACATGCGCGCCAAGGTCGCACTGGCGCAGTATCGTTTCGCACCGCGCGACAACCTGGACGTGGACATTGCCGCGCGCTGGTTCAGCAACAACGAGCACCAGATGTACCACGAGCCGATGGGGCTGATTGATCGTGATCGCGACGGCGTGGCCGAGTGGATGACGCGCCAGCTGCGCAACCAGATCCGCGACAACGAGGCCTTCACCGCCAGCGGCAATGCCGTCTGGCGGATCAACACCGGCCGTATCGAACACAAGGTGCTGTTCGGTGCCGACGTGTATCAGCTCGACGCCGACTTCACCGCGCAGACCGCCAACAGCGCCGACCTGGCACGCGGCGCCGGCCCTGTGCGCGGCATCGACCTGTTCAACCCGGTCTATGGCGCGAGCACCTGGCACGACTACAACCTGGCCGCACTACCCTGGCGCAGCACCGCCACCCGCAGCAAACGCTACGGCGGCTATCTGCAGGATGAGCTGGCACTGGGCACGCGCTGGCATGTGCTGGCCGGACTGCGCTGGGATGGCTTCAAGGATGAGGACCGCATGGGTGGCGGCAGCGTGGATGGCAACGATCTCAGCTGGCGCCTGGGCAGTACCTTTACCGTCCGGGACGGCGTGAACCTGTATGCCAACATCGCCAGCGGCTTCGTGCCGCAGAGTGCCACCAACCAGAACCCGGCGGCCGGCGGACCGTTCGACGCGGAGCGCAGCAGGCAATGGGAAGTCGGCCTGAAGTCCCTGCTGGCCGACCGTGTGACCCTGAACATGGCGGCCTACCGCATCGACCGCAGCAACATCGTGCAGGCCACCGGTGAAGTACGGGACGGCGTGAACCAGCTGGCCGCGCTGGGCCTGGTACGCAGTACGGGCATGGAACTGGACCTGCTGGCCGACGTGACCGAGCGCTGGGTGGTGAACCTGACCTACGCCTACAACGACGCACGGGTGAAGGATGCCGGACCGAACGGCATCACCAATGCCTCCGGCGACCGCTTCGCCAATGCGCCACGCAACAAGCTCGGCGTGTGGACGCGCTACGACCTGCCGTCAATCAACTCGGCCATCGGCTTCGGCGCCGACCATGTGGGCGAGCGTGTCAGCCTGGATGGGCAGGCGGTCAAGGCATACACGGTATTCGACATGAGCTGGAAGACCACGTGGAAGCAGTGGCAGTTCCAGGCCAACGTCAAGAACCTGTTCGACAAGGTGTACGCGGCCAGCGGCTTCATCGAGCGCAACGGGCATTTCCCGGGCGAGCCGCGGCGGGTGTATGTGCAGGCGGCTTACAGCTTCTGACGAGCCGCTCCTGTGGCGCCGTGCCCACGCCCGGCTCGGCGCTCGCCTGGTCACCCCATGCGTATCGCGTGACTTTCGCGCGCCTGCACATCGATATCCTGCTGGCGCTGCATGGCCGCCTGCTGGCGCTCAAGGCTGGCAGCTTCGATCTGCTGCAGTGATTGTTCAACCGGCATCTGCACCGCAACATCGGTAGGCATGACGGCTCGCAGATGCGCGGGATCGCTCATCTCGCCCTGCACCACGAACACGTTGCGGCCGGCCGGATGCTCGGCGGTCTGCGCGCTCAGCAGGACATGGTCCGCCCGTTCAAGCTGGTTGCGACGGGCCAATGCCATCACGCTCGCCACCAAGCGCTCGCTGTTCTCATCGTGGGTACGTCCCGCGCTGGCATCGATCGCGGCCACGCCTTCGCGCACCTGCTGCATCAGTGCGTAGTCGCGGTGGCCCGGACCAATGTCGGCCAGGCGGGTCGGTGCCTGCGAGGGATCCGGCACGTCGTCCACGGCTGCGGTCAGCGGGCTGCGGGTGATGGTCCGGTACGGGTCGTCCGGGTGGAACTGGGTGCGTTTTTCCTGGCGCTCCAGACGGACCTCGCGCGTGTCGTTGAGTTCGGCGATGCGTGCGGGGTCGGTGATCTCCCGCATCGAGATGTGGCCGCCGCCCGCGCTGACACTGGCCCACTTCCTGTCCGCTTCGAAGTACATCGCGTAGTAGCTGTTGCCACCGATGACGTTCGGATCGACTGCTGAGCGGCCCTCCAGCGCCTGGGTGGCTTCCAGCACGCTCAACCGGGTGAGGTACTGGCCGCCCTTCACCCATCCCATCTGGCTGACGGCATCGACACTGGTGTTGCCTACGCGCGGGCCTCCGGCGTAGTCATTGTTGAGCATGTTGGTCCAGATCTGTTCCAGCTTGTCGGGGCCGCTCTTCTGCTCAGCCGCTTGCAGCAACACGCGCGGCGTCCAGCAGTTAGGATCAAGTTCATGCCGTTCAAATGCCCGGTCGTGAGCCAGCATTACATCCTTGCCGGGGAGATTCAGTGCCAGGTCTGGACGGCGCTCGTTCATCCACTGCTGCCGCAACTCAAGATCTCTTTCGAGCAGGGTCTGCCCAAAGGACTCCCATTGCCGCTCCGTCAACTGTGCATTTGAAAACCGGGATCCCTCGTCCTGCTGGGTCTTTGCGTAGCTTTGTGCATACGCGTTCGCGACGCGTCCCGGCAGGCTGTCATTGCGTACAACACCCAGTGCCAGTGTCCCGTATCCATCGGCTCCCGGCAGTTGCGACAGGTAGTTCCAGTAAAGCTCGCGGTTGCCGTCTCTGGCATAGCTGCCAAGGACGCTCAGATCGCGTTCTGTCAATCCACTCATACCCTGCCCCTTCTCTTCCTTGAATCACCGATCACTTGGACCGGGTGCGCGCGATGACGTCCCTGACGGCCTCTTCCATGCGCTTCCAGTCTTTCAGAAACGCTCTCTTGTAGTCCAGGCTGACGGACAGCTTGTTGTCGATGTCCACGAAGTAATGAACGCAGCCCGCGGCCACTTCCCCTGGCTCACTGATCACCTCGCGCCCCTCCAGCCGCACGCCGTCGCCTCGGAATTCCTCGCCGTCACATTTGATGAATGAGCTGATCCGGCCGTCGCTCTGACGTGCGATGTACCAGTCTCTTTCGTAGGCGGGATTGCGCACAGGCGGCTTCCCGTACCGCGCCTCATACTTCTTCGCGTACACCACCATCTTCGCTTCATCGATTGCATGGGGCGTCAGGCCCAAGGTTTCCGGCTGCGCAACGCGTTGATCGAGACGGTCCCTGGGATCCTCCCTTTCCACAGAGCCCTCCTCCGTGATGGCTTCATTTGACGACAGCCTTGAAAGCAGTGTTTCAACGGGAACGCGATCAACATAGTTGATCCGGATGGGAATCTCCTTCCGGAAATCATTCGTACGCGGATTGGCCCGCGCACCCGGCGCCGTCGGCTTCATGTCCGGCCACTCGATGACCAGCGTCACGCCCTCGCCTGGCCATGGTGCGATCTGGCTGTCCAGGTAGTTGGCCGGAATGCGGAAGGTATTCGGCCCGAGCTTCACGTCCACGGGCGCATCGGTATAGGTGTGGCCGTTGATCGTGCGGCCGGTCTGCGTTGCGCCGGACATGGCGGGATTCCTTTCGTGTTCGGTGGACGGTGACCGTGCACATGCGCTGGCGCTCACCGCGACGGCAAGTGCAAGCGTCAGGCAACGGCCGGGGGACATCACGTGCATGGGCATTCCATTGCGGGGTTCCAGCGCCACTATAGGGAACCGGGCGTCAACGGAACAGGAACCGACGTCGCAGCCCTTCACGGCACCAGGCAGCGTTCCACCTGCAGCGACAACGCCTGGCAGGCGTTGAACAGACCTTCGACCACGGCTGCGGAGGGGCAGCAGGCGGGATCGTCGCTCTCCCGCGCCACATGCGCGGCGTGCAGCACCGCAGTCAAAGCCGTGATGCCCGAAACGCTGCGGGTGGCCAGGGCCATGTCGAAGGCGCGGCCGGGGCTCAGGCACATTTCACTCCAGGCCTCGCCATCGGCGCGCAGGTTCCTGCCGTGGCCTTTCAGGTGTGCAAAGAATGCCGATGGGGTGACGAACTCGGCGGATTCGCGGAGCGCGTCCTCCAGCGTTTCGGCCAAGGCAGCGGGAAGATCAAGTACAGCGGCACCCAGCAGCGCGTGCAGGCGGGGATGGTCGGGAAGACGTTCGGGCATGACGGCAACCTCACGTTGTGGCCACCTGCAGATGCAAGGTGGCGGACGGTGCGGGTTGGCGTGCCGGATACGTAGTACGAAAGCCGACGGGCCCTAAGACCCCCACGCACCATCCGCCATGAACTGACAGAAGGTGCATTGTCGTGATCGCAACATACGTTGCAACTACGACGCCTTGTACTACGTAAGTTCGGGACGCCAATCCCGGCCACGGCGAATGCCTTGGCGCGGACATGGTTACCGCCCTGAACCGGCGGTGGAAAGCAGGGAAATCCTGATCGATCACGTCGCTACGTTGGTTGCGTCAGTGGATGTCGAGTTGTCCATTGACTGGCGTTCTTCGCCAGCAGGCGACTACCATCGACGCGTACTTTCCGGACGCCCTATCCAGCCGTATACGACATGCGCGCTCGCGGTGCCAAAGACCCGCCGATGGCTGTAGGCATTCGCGAAACCCACATGCGGCAGGCGCAACGCCCCTCAGCCTTCAGCTATCGCCTTGGGTGCTCTGATAGCCGCGGTAGGTCTCGCCCCACTCGCGCATGGCCAGCAGCACCGGCACCAGCGTGCGACCGAACTCGGACAGCTCGTATTCCACCTTTGGCGGCACTTCCGGATACACGTGGCGGATCACCACGCCATCGGCTTCCAGTTCACGGAGCTGGCTGGTGAGCATGGACTGGGTGGCGTTGGGCACCCGCCGGGTCAATTCCATGAAACGTCGCTTGCGGGTCATCAGGTGAAACAGAATGATCGGCTTCCACACGCCACCGATCACGGACAGCGTGACTTCCACCGCACACCCGCTCTTGCCATCCCAACGCCTGCTACGTGGACCGACCAGAGTTCCATAGACACTCAGTCGCCGCTCTGCGCGTAGCGCTTTTCGAACTCTACCGGTGACATGCCGCCAGCGGAACCATGCC
>NZ_JAXBQT020000017.1:0-30545 GCF_047520755.2 Stenotrophomonas sp. FR010
GGCGCTACCGGATACGCGTGGGTAGCGCCGGGCCATGCCCGGCGGCCGCTCTTCAATCCCAGGCTGGGGCGATGCCTTCCGGGTTGGCCAGGCGATGGCCGCGGTCGAGCTTGGCGATCTGTGCCATGTCTTCGTCGGTCAGGCGGATCGCTGCCGCTTCCAGGTTGCTGGCCAGGTTGTCGCGCCTGGTCGAGGACGGAATGACCGAGAAGCCCTGCTGCAGCGCCCAGGCCAGCGCGACCTGCGCCGGCGTGGCCTGGTGGCGGCCGGCGATGGCCTGGATCACCGGATCCTTGATTACCTCACCATAGGCCAGGCTCATGTAGGCGGTGATGTGGATGCCGTTGTCCTGCAGGAATTTCACCAGCAGGCGGTTCTGCAGGTACGGGTGGATCTCGATCTGGTTGGTGGCGATGGCGCCGGCACCCAGGATGCCGATCGCCTTGCGGGTCTGCGCGATGGTGAAGTTGGAGATGCCGATCTCCTTCGTCAGGCCCTGTGCCTTGGCCTCGGCCAGTGCGGTCAGGTACTCCTCCATCGGCACGTCGACCTTGCCGTTCGGCGACGGCCAGTGGATCAGCGTCAGGTCCACATGATCGGTACGCAGCTTTTCCAGACTGGTACGCAGGCTGGCCAGCAGCGCTTCGCGCTTGAACTCGGTGATCCAGATCTTGGTGGTCAGGTAGATCTCATCGCGCGGCACGCCGGAATCGGCGATGGCCTGACCGACTTCGGCTTCGTTGCCGTAGATCTGCGCGGTATCGATGGCGCGGTAGCCGACCTCCAGCGCGTTGCGCACGGAATCGATCACGGTCTGGTCTTTGAGGCGGAAAGTGCCGAGACCGAAGGCGGGGACTGTCATGAGGGGCTCCAGCAGTGGGGGAGGGAGACGGGAATATTCACGAAAGGGTAGGCCAGCGGCCGTGTGCATGCCGGCAACGGTGCATTGCACTGCCGTGTACGACCACAGGCCGTAATGAGTGCGGAACGTTGGTCCGCACTGTTCATGCCGCCACCCATGTAGCGTTGGACGCTGCCGGCCAGCGGCCGGCACTACCCCAGTCCGCGCTCCACGGTGGTGCCGGCCGCTGGCCGGCAACCGGATCCCTCAGGCCGCGCGCGCCAACGCGTCCTTCGCTGTCGCCGTGGCCGACAGATCGAACACATCGACCGCATCGATCAACCGGTTCGCCTGCTGTTCCAAGCTGCGCGCCGCGGCGCTGGCTTCTTCCACCAGCGCGGCGTTCTGCTGGGTGGTGCCGTCCATCTGGATCACCGTCTGGCTGACCTGTTCGATGCCCGCGCTCTGTTCCTGCGAGGCTGCAGAGATCTCGGCCATGATGTCGGTCACGCGCTGCACCGAGGCGACGATCTCGGCCATGGTGTCGCCGGCCTCGCGCACGCGCTGCGCACCCTCACCGACCTGTTCCACCGACGCCTCGATCAGCGACTTGATCTCCTTTGCCGCCGCCGCAGAGCGCTGTGCCAGCGTGCGCACTTCGCTGGCAACCACCGCGAATCCGCGGCCCTGCTCACCGGCGCGTGCCGCTTCCACCGCGGCGTTCAGCGCCAGGATGTTGGTCTGGAACGCGATGCCATCGATCACGCTGATGATGTCGGCGATCTGCCGCGACGACGTTTCGATCGCACCCATGGTCGCCACCACCTGCCCGACCACGCTGCCACCGTGTGAGGCGACACCCTGTGCACCGATCGCCAGCTGGTTGGCCTGGCGCGCGTGTTCGGCGTTCTGGCGCACGGTGGAGGTCAGCTCTTCCATGGATGCCGCAGTCTCTTCCAGATTGGCGGCCTGCTGCTCGGTGCGGCGCGACAGGTCATTGTTGCCGGCGGCGATCTCCGCGGCGGCGGTGTGGATGTTGCCGGAGGCGTGCTTGATGTCGGTGACGATAGTCGCCAGCTGCGTGGCGGTGGTATTGGCATCGCCGGCGATACGCGCGAACACACCCTGGAAATCACCGTGCATGCGTGCACCGAGGCGGCCATCGGCGATCGCGCGCAGCATCGTCGAGACTTCGCCGAGGTTCAGTTCTGTGGTCTGCATCAGGCGGTTCAGGCCATCGACCATCGCGCGGAAGTCATGCTCGAAGCGCGCGCTGTCGCCGCGCTGGCTGAAGTCACCGGCGGCCGCCGCTTCGGCCAGGCGGCGGATTTCGCCGTTGATCGCCCCGAGGTTGTGCTTGACCGCATCCAGCGCTTCGGTGATCACTGCCTTCTCGCCGGGCAGGCGTTCCATGTCCTGGCTGAGGTCGCCGACGGCGTAGCGGCCCATGATCGAGATCGCGCGCATCTTCACCCGGATGTGCGCGTCGACCAGCGTGTTGCAGTCGGCCACCATGGTGCCGAACGCGCCGGGGAAGGCAGCGGCGTCCATGCGATGGCTGATGGTGCCGGCCTCGTGCGCCTGGGCCATCGCGGCCTGCGCATCCAGCACGCCGCGCAGCGTGGACTGCAACGCCTGCATCGCCTGGGCGAGGCGTCCGATCTCGTCGCGGCTGCGCACCTGTACCACGTGCTGCAGGTCGCCGGCAGCCACTGCGCGTGCAGCGGCTTCCACCGCCAGTACCGGCTGCACCACGGCGCGCCGCAGCCACCAGGACAGGCCGATCAGCAACAGCACGGCGGCCAGCACCGTCAGTGACGCGCACAGCAGCAGGGTCTGCCGCGCCTGCTGCGAACGTGCCGCCAGCGCCGCTTCGGCCACCTGCGTGGCATGCCTGCTCAATGCATCCAGTGCGGTCGCCACCGCGCGATCCTTGCCGCGCACGAGGGTGTCGCCGACGGCGGGATCGTAGCCGGCCGCGGCAAATGCCTGCAGCGCCGCGTGATAGTCCTGCTGCAGCTGCGCGTGCAGGCCGATGAACGCCTGCGCCAGTTCACGCGTGCGCGCGTCCGGGCTGGTCACCAGGCCCTTGGCCAGCCGTTCGACCAGGCGGCCTTCGTTGTCGAAGGCGTCCAGATGGCGCTGACGCAACGCGTCGTCGTGACCACGCAGCAGCACGTTCTTCCATTCCTGCACCTGGCCGCGGAACTCACGCTGCAGGCGTTCGGCGTCGCGGCTGTGCGCGACTTCGGGTGGAACCTCGGTGGACAACTTGAACCAGGCGGAGGCCAGGCCAGCCAGCGCGCACAGCAGGACCACGGCCAAGCCAACAGAAACCGCGCCGAGCAGCTTGGACTGCAGGCGCGGAGCACGGACAGACGCATTCATCGGGAAGCACTCTCGGGAAGGGGCAATGCGGTATCGACTCGCCAAGCTCCCGCTGAAGTGCGACGAACATAACATTAGCGTTTCGTTTAGTGATGTGAAGAAAGTGTTTCATAGGACAAATGTGTCCATATGGAACGAATACGGACCCTGGACAGAGGATATAAATGTAACTAATGTGGTTACATGAAATCCGCGAACCTGCTCTCCGACGCCCTGCACGTGATGGCGCACCTGGTCGGCCAGGACGGCCCGCGCACCTCCGAGCAGCTGGCGTCCTGCCTGCCGACCCATCCGGTGGTGATCCGCCGCCTGCTGGCGCAGCTGCACAGGGCGGGCCTGGTTCGCAGCGCCCGTGGCCATGGCGGTGGCAGCCAACTGGCCCGTGATGCCACAGCCATCACCCTGCATGACGTCTACCTGGCGGTGGGCGCACCGTCGCTGGTACAGGTCGGCACCCGCGATTCCGGCGGCGGCTGCCCGATCCAGCAGCTGGTCAACAGCGCTTTGCTGGAGGGTGCACGCGAAGCACAGCGCCTGCTCGAACAGCGCCTGCGGGCGACCACGCTGGACCAGCTCGGCGCCGACTTCGCCCGCCATCTCGCCCATCACCGTTCCCTGGAAGGTCACCATGAATCCTGATGTGCTCATCGTCGGCGGCAGCTATGCCGGCATTGCTGCGGGCCTGATCCTGGCCCGTGCCCGCCGCCCGGTCACCGTCATCGACGCCGGTTTGCCGCGCAATCGTTTCGCTAGCCATTCGCACGGGGTGCTGGGGCTGGATGGCATCAGCGGTGCCGAGCTGCTGAAGGCCGCGCGCCAGCAGCTGCTGGACTACCCCAGCGTGCGCTGGGTGCATGCCGAGGCCGTGCAGGCCAACGCCAGCGCAGAGGCCGTGGAAGTACGTACCGCCGATGGCCAGGTGCTGGCCGCGCGCAAGCTGCTGCTGGCCAGCGGCATCGCCGACCAGCTGCCGGAGCTGCCCGGGCTGGCCGAGCGCTGGGGCAGCACCGTGCTGCACTGCCCCTATTGCCACGGTTACGAAGTGGGCGGTGGCGCCATCGGGCTGCTTGGCGGGCATCCGATGTCCGCCAGCAAGGCGCCGCTGTTTGCCGACTGGGGCAATGTCACGTTCTTCAGCCAGGGCCTGCCGATCACCGATGAGGAACGGGCTGCCATGCAGCAGCGTGGCGTGCGGATCGAGACGTCGCCGGTGCTGGGCGTGCAGGGCGACCAGCCGACCTGGCTGGAAGTGGAGCTGGCCGATGGCCGCCGCATCGCCCAGCGTGCGCTGTTCGTGCCGGCCACCCAGGTGATGGCCACGCCGCTGGTGCAGCAGCTGGGCTGCACATTGGCCGAGAGCCCGCTGGGCGAGCTCATCGAGGTCGACATGATGAAGCAGACCTCGGTGCCTAACGTGTACGCCGCAGGCGATGCGACCACGGTCGGCAACATCACCCTGGCCATGGCCGAAGGCGTGCGCGCGGGCATCGGCGTGCACCACGCGCTGGTGGCCGAAGACAGCAGTGCGCGCTGAACGTTGCACAGGTAGAGGCCGACCTTGGCAGGCGCCGTTCCCTCCACGCATGGCGTGGATCTACCGCAGGGCGGTCGAGCATGATTGATGCGCGGTGGGTGCCGGCCTTGGCCGGCACCGCCCCATTTACCCCTTCACGCACAACACCTGGCGCAGGGTGTGCACCACGTCGACCAGGTCCAGCTGCGCGGCCATCACATCGTCGATCGACTTGTACGCGGCCGGTGATTCGTCCAGCACGCCGCTGTCCTTGCGGCATTCCACATGCGCGGTGGCCTCGCGGTGCTGGGCCAGCGTGATCTGCTGGCGCGCGGCGCCACGGCTCATCACCCGGCCGGCACCGTGGCTGCAGCTGTGGAAACTGTCCGCGTTGCCCTTGCCACGCACGATGTAGCTGCGCGTGCCCATGCTGCCGGGAATGATGCCCAGCTCACCCTCGCGGGCACTGACGGCCCCCTTGCGCGTCACCAGCAGCTCCTGCCCGTGGTGCGTTTCCTTCTGCACGTAGTTGTGGTGGCAGTTCACTGCCATCGCCGCCAGCTGGAACTTCGGCAGCCGGTGGCGCATCTCGGCCAGCACGCGCGACATCATCGCCTCGCGGTTCTGCCGGGCGTAGTCCTGCGCCCACGACACGGCTTCGACGTAGTCATCGAACAGCGGCTCGCCTTCCATGAAGAACGCCAGGTCCTTGTCCGGCAGGTGGAAGCCGAGCACGCGCCGGGCCAGTTCCTCGCGCGCCTTCTCGATGAAGTAGGTACCGATCAGGTTGCCGGTGCCGCGCGACCCGCTGTGCAGCATCACCCACACCGTGTCGGTCTCGTCCAGGCACAGTTCGATGAAGTGGTTGCCACCACCCAGCGTCCCGAGCTGGCGGTCGAGCTTGTCGGTACGGATCCTGCGGTGCCTGTCCTTGATCTTCTCCAGGCCGGCGGCCAGCCCGGACTGCACCAGCCGGGTATGGATGCTGTCGGGCATGCGCTGATGCTCGCCGCCGCGCCCGTTGCCGACCGGGATGCTGCGCTCGATGCTGTTGCGCAGCTGCCGCAGGTCATCGGGCAGGTCGTTGGCGCGCAGCGTGGTGCGCACGGCCGCCATGCCGCAGCCGATGTCGACGCCGACCGCCGCCGGGATGATTGCACCGCGGGTCGGGATCACCGAGCCGACGGTCGCGCCCTTGCCCAGGTGCACGTCCGGCATCACCGCCACCCACGGCCCGACGAACGGGATCGCGGCGATGTTGCGCAGCTGCTCATGCGCCTGCGCCTCCAGTGGCACGCCGTTGACCCAGCCCTTGATCGGCGTGCTGCCCTCGGCATGCAGCCATTGATAATTGTGTTGAGTGTCCATGTCTTCGTGTATGTCCTTGATGGGCCGGCGGCGCGTCCCTGCGCCACCGCGACCCCCTACCTGATCGTCACCAGCTGCTTCAGCACGCCGTCCAGGCCGCCGAACACGGTGAGCGTGTCGATCTTCTCGGTGACCTTCTCCAGCGCCTCCAGCTCCTTCAAGCGCATCAGCACCGGGTTGTCCTCGATCAGCTTTGCGGTGTTGAGCTGCGAACGGGTGGCATTGGCCTCCTCGCGGCGGCGGATCACGCTGGCCTGGGCCTGCTTCTCGGCCAGCACCACGCCGTTGAGGATCTCCTTCACCTCGCCCGGCAGGATCACGTCCTTGATGCCCACGCCAAGCAGACGTACACCGTGGCCCTCGATCGCCGCCTGCACATGGGCGGCGATCTCACCGTCCAGTGCTGCCTTGTCGCCCAGCAGCTCGTCCAGGCTGCGCGCGGCAATCGCCTGGCGCAGGCCGAACTGCAGCTGCCGGTAGACAAACTCATCGGCATTGCTGAGCGTGCGGTGTGCCCGCACTGGGTCGACCACCTGCACGGTCGCGGCCAGGTTCACCCGCAGGGTCACCTTGTCGCGGCTGAGCAGCTCCTGGCCGGACACGTCCAGCGACCGCGCACGCAGCTCCACACGCTCCACCGACACGTTGCCGTTGAAGTTCCAGAACGCGTGCAGGCCGGCGTCCAGCGTCTGCCGCAGCGTGCCATCGATGAACAGCAGGCCCACCGACTCGCTCGGCACGCTGCTGATCACCGCCACACGCGGCAGCACGCCCAGCTGGCCCAGGCGCTGCTGCACGTCCGCCGGAATGCGCGGCTCGTCACCCAGCGCCATCACGCGCACCTGGGTGTCGACCGAACCGCGCCAGTACAGGCGACGGCTGCCCGGCGGCAGCACTTCATCGATGCGGCCATTGCGCAGCAACAGGCCAACTTCGCTGGCGCCGACGTTGGCCAGCACGAAGTGCGTCTCCAACTGCGCGCCCAGTGCTTCGATCAGGCTGTCCTGGTCGCTGCCGGTGTAGGCCGCGCCCTTCGATGCGGTGTGGATGTCCACCTGCGGGCGGCCGCCGAACGGCGACAGGCGGTGCACGCCCGGCAGCAGGATCTGCTGGAAACGACGGTTGCGATACACCAGGCCGCGCTCGCCGTCGCCGATCACGACCTTGATGGTCCAGAACATGGGAGTCTCTCCTTGTATGGCTCTGGTGGTTCGACCCGTTGCGGATGAATCGCCATGACCCGGGTCGATCGGGTCGTGGCGAGGCCGCCTGCACACCACGTGCAGGCAGCGGAAGAGGGCGGCCATCGGCGGACGGTCCGCGCGCGGAGCCTTCGGTGCACCGGCAGTGCTGCCATCGTCGTTCCCGGCAGGCAGCACCGGGGCGGAACGTGGCTGGCAGTGACGGCGGGCCGAGGCCCGGCGTGCGGTCCGTTGCCTTCCACGCCCCCGCCCGAAGGCAGTGACCGTGGACGGCGACGATGGCCGCTGGGGCTTGCGCCCCGGGTGTTGCTTCAAGTCATGACGTGACAGGTCATGTGGTTGGAGTGGGAGTCGAACCCACGACAGACGGAATCAGGATCCGTTGCTCTACCCGACTGAGCTATCCAGTGGTGAACCGCGCGGAATCGAACCGCGTACCGGCGAACCGGCGCCTGCCTCCAGCAGGCGATCCAGGCGATGGCTTGTCCGCGACCTCCGGCATACGCCACGGCAACGCCGCGCGCACCAGCCCGTGGTGGAAACGGGACCGTTGGAGAATCGAGGGTGCAGGCCACCGACATTATCGGCGAGCGATAATGTTTGGCTGCGATGCAGATAATGTCCAGGCGTTGCCGTGCACGCGGAGAAAATCCTCCGGCGCGGCAGAAAAACCTGGATCAGTGAGCGGCGGGTTGCCGCGCGGGGTGCAGTTCTGGCATCGCGGGTCCTTGTGCCGACGCAAACGAAAACGCCCCCGGGACTTGCGTTCCGAGGGCGTCGTCAGGCCTCGGAGATCGGGGTGGCCGATCTCCGCAGGGCGGGTATCAGGCCGTTGTCAGCTGGTCTTCCTTGCCGAACGCGCGCGCCAGCACGTCCATGCGCAGGCATGGCAGCAGTTTGGCGATGGCGACGGAATGCGCGTTCAAGGGAAGTTTCCAGTGGGTGTTGAAACGAGGTGCGCACGATAAACCACGATTTAGTCGCGTGCAACCATTTTGTTGAATTATTTTCTTCGATGTACGTGTCATGCCGGCCAGCGGCCGGCACAACCGGATCTCATGATTCGGCGCTGGCGGCATCCAGCTGCGCGACATCCTGCACGCTCAGCGATACGTTGGCTGCGGCCAGCAGGTCGTGCAGCTGTTCGACGCTGGTAGCGCTGACGATCGGCGCGGTGATCGACGGCCGCGCGATCTGCCAGGCCAGTGCGATCTGCGCAGCGCTGGCGCTGTGCTTGCTGGCTACGTCATCCAGCGCCTGCAGGATGCGCAGGCCGCGCGGGTTCAGATAGCGCTTCACCACCGTCTCGCCACGTGCCGGGCTCTTGGCTGCATCGGCCGGCGTGCGGTACTTGCCACTGAGGAAGCCACTGGCCAGCGCGTAGTAGCCGATCACGCCGATCTGCTCGCGCTGCACCAGCGGTTCCAGTTCCTTTTCGTAGCCGGCGCGGTCATACAGGTTGTACTCCGGCTGCAGGGTTTCGTAACGCGGCAACTTGTAGTCGGTGGACACCTTCAGCGCATCGGCCAGGCGCGTGGTGCTGTAGTTGGAAGCACCGATCGCACGCACCTTGCCGGCCTCGATCAGGCGGCCGAACGCGGCCAGCGTGGCTTCCAGCGGCGTCGACTCGTCATCCTCGTGGGCCTGGTACAGATCGATCACGTCGGTCTGCAGCCGGCGCAGCGAATCCTCGACCGCCGCATTGATGTTGTCCGGGGTCAGGCCGGGGCGTTCGGCCCACTTGGCCACCTTGGTCGCCAGCACCACCTTGTCGCGCTTGCCGCTGCGGGCGAACCACTTGCCGATCAGCGTTTCCGATTCCCCGCCCGAATTGCCCGGCACCCAGGCCGAGTAAACGTCGGCGGTGTCGACCAGGTTGAAGCCGGCATCGACGAAGGCATCAAGCAGGGCGAAGCTGGCCTTCTCATCGGCGCTCCAGCCGAACACGTTGCCACCGAAGGCGAGCGGACGTACATGCAGGCCGGAACGGCCCAGTTCGCGGGTTGCCGTCATGGGCACGGACTCCTTGGGGGAAGTGTTCCAGAATAGAACGCGATGTGTGACCGTGCTGCGGCGACGACCACAAAACAGTGTTCCGCGACGCGCACGCCGCTAACGTTTTGTGAACACCTGGGACGCTGCGACTGCTAGTCTCGCCGCATCTTCCGCTGGAGTCCTCCCGATGATGCCTGCTTCGTCCCTGCGTGGTTGCCGACTGCTGCTTGCTTCGGCCCTGCTTGCTGCTGTTCCCGCGTTCGCCGCACCGGCCACGGTGGCACCGGCGAAGATCGAGGTCTTGCCGGCCATCGACGCGGCGGTAAAGGCGCCCACCCGCGATGCCAACAACGTCAAGCGCGATGGCTTCCGCCATCCGGCGCAGACGCTGTCGTTCTTCAAGGTAGCGCCGGAAAAGACCGTCATTGAGATCACCCCCGGCAACGGATGGTATTCGGAAATCCTGGCGCCGCTGCTGCATGACAAGGGCCACTACGTCGCTGCGGTGGTCGATCCGATGGCGGTGCCCGAAGGCCGTGGCCGTGACTACCAGCAGCGCAGCCGCGACAGCCTGGAAAAGAAGTACGCCGGTGCACCCGCGCAGTTCGGCAAGACCGCCGTGGTCGCCTACGATCCGGCCAAGCCGGTGTTCGGCCCGGCCAATTCAGCCGACGTGGTGCTGACCTTCCGCAACGTGCACAACTGGCGCAAGGCCGGCCAGGCGCAGGGCATGTTCCAGGGCTTCTTCAACGTGCTCAAGCCGGGTGGCGTGCTGGGCGTGGTCGAGCATCGCGCCAAGACCGACGTGGCCGACGACGATGACACCGGCTATGTCGGCCAGCAGCAGGTGATCGCGATGGCCGAGGCCGCCGGTTTCAAGCTGGACGCGCGCAGCGAGGTCAACGCCAACCCGCGCGACACCAAGGACCACCCCAACGGCGTGTGGACGCTGCCCCCGACCAACCAGCACGACAAGGCCGATGATGCGAAGTACCAGGCGATCGGCGAAAGCGATCGCATGACCCTGCGTTTCATCAAGCCGTAAGGGCACGTCGCATGCCGTGCGCGCGTTGACGTTGTGGAGCCGGGCCCTTGCTCGGCTCCACAGGGACGTGGTGCGTGGCGCGGCGTGGGACAATGGCGTACCCGCCGCCTGCCGTGCCCGCAATGCTGATCGCCTTCAACAAGCCCTTCAACGTGCTCTGCCAGTTCACCGACCGCAGCGTGCCGCCGCGGCCGACCCTGGCCGGGTTCGGCCTGCCGCCGCGCGTGTATGCCGCCGGCCGCCTGGACCATGACAGCGAGGGCCTGCTGCTGCTGACCGACAACGGCACGCTGGCGCACAAGCTCACCGACCCCAGGCACAAGGCCGACAAGACCTACTGGGTGCAGGTGGAAGGCACGCCCAGTGACGAGCAGCTGCAACAGCTGCGCGACGGCGTGGTACTCAACGATGGGCCGACCCTGCCGGCGAAGATCGAGCGCCTCGATCCAGCACCGTTGCTGTGGACGCGCGATCCGCCGGTACGCTTCCGCAAGACCGTGCCGGACAGCTGGTTGGCGATCACGATCCGCGAAGGCCGCAACCGCCAGGTGCGGCGGATGACGGCGGCAGTGAACCTGCCAACGCTGCGGCTGGTGCGGGTGGCAATGGGGCCCTACCGGCTGGACGACCTGCAGCCGGGGCAGTGGCGGCAGATCGGTTGAAACAGAAAGGGCCGGATACCTCGCGGCATCCGGCCCTCATGGAGTGCCTTGGGGTCAGAGCCCTTCCTGTGGAAGGGATCCGATCCCGGCAGGCTCAGGCGTCGCTGCCGATATCGCTGTGCTCGTCCACGACGGTGTCGTTGCGGCGGTCACGCGCGCTGATGCGCTGCGCCTGCCCATTCACCACATGGCCATTGGCAGCCTTCTTCTTCTGCTGCTTGCGGTACAGCGCATAGCCGAGCAGGCCGACACCCACCGCAGCAGCGGCCACGGCCACGGCCGGATTGCGGCGCACGAACTTGGTGGCGACCTTGCCGCCGGTCTTCACTGCGCCGAGGGCGGCGCCGGTCTTGATCCAATCCGCGTTGCGCAGGCTGCCACCGGCGCTCTTCAGGCCATCGCCAGCGGTGTGGGCCAGCTCCAGGGCGCGCTCCAGAGCGCGGTCGGTGATTACGGTCAGCTTGCTCATGCGGGGGTCCTTTGCCTCGGGTCGAAGTCCAGTGTCGCGCGTTGCCCGTAAACGGTATGTCAGTCGGGGACGCACGTGGTGTGACTCTACCGCAGCCATTCAGGATCAGGCAGGGTCCCAAACCGGTAGCCGGCCGCTGGCCGGCGGTGCCGGAGCACCCTGTGGAATGCATTGCCGGCCAGCGGCCGGCACTACCCGTCAGGTCCCACGCGGCTTGGCCCGGTGCGTGGCTGTCGCGGTCCACGGATCGTCCGGCCACGGATGGCGCGGGTAGCGCCCCTTCATTTCCTTTTTCACTTCGGCGTAGGTGCTTTCCCAGAAGTTGCGCAGGTCCTGGGTGACCTGCAGCGGGCGGCCGCCGGGGGAGAGCAGGTGCAGGGTCAGCGGCACGCGGCCATCGGCGATGCGCGGCGTGTCGGCCAGGCCGAACAGTTCCTGCAGTTTCACCGCCAGCACCGGCGGCAGCGGATCACCACTCTCGCTGTCCAACGCGTAGGTGATCGGCCGCTCCAGCCCGGACGGCACCGTGATGCGGGTCGGCGCATGACGCTCGACCAGCTGCCGTTGTGACCATTCCAGCGGCGACTTCAGTGCCTCGCCGAAACTGGCCTCATCCAGCGCGTCCAGGCGGCTCTTGCCGGCGAACGCGGGTTGCAGCCACTGCGTGAGATTGGCCAGCAGGGCCGCGTCGCTGCAGTCGGGCAGGTCCAGCTCCGGCATCCAGCGCCGCAGTGACTCGACCCGCGCCTGCCACTGGCGCAGGCCCTCGGTCCACGGCAGCGCCTGCAGACCGAGCTCGGCCACCGCGTCGGTCAGTGCCTGCGCGGCGTGCTGCGGATCGACCCGGCCGGCCGAGCGGCTGTCCAGCACGATGCGGTCGAAACGGGTCTCGCGCAGCGCCACCAGGGCGCGTCGTTCGCTGTCCCAGCGCACCACGTCTTCAGTGACGAAGCGCTCCGGCCACGCCTTGCGCAGCCGATCCTCGTCTACCGGCGCGGCGCGCAGCAGCAGTGCATCGCGCGCCTCGAAGCGCAGTTCGCTGGCCACCAGCCACGGCTCACCGCGCAGGTCGCTCAGCTCGTGCAGGCGCGCGCTGCGGCCATTGGCCAGCAGGTAGCGCAGAGGATCGCTGGGATGCTGGAAGCCAATCCGGTCAGGGAAGGCATGAGCGAGCAGGTCGCCCAGCTCATGGGCCTCGATGCTGGCCGGCGGCGTGGCTTCGCAGCGCAGGCGGCGACGCCACTGCTTGGCGGCGGCATCGATCGCGGCCAGCCCGCTGCGGTTGGCATCGCCCGGTGTGCGGCCATTGCGGAACGCGGCCAGTGCGCGCCAGCGGGCCGCCAGCGCGTCGCCGCCCTGGCGCAACGGGTCGCGCGCCTCCAGCAGCGCGGCCAGGTCGGCAGCCAGCGCCTGGGCGCGGGCATCGGGCGCTGCCAGCAGCATCGCCGCCATCCGTGGATGCGTGCCCAGCGCCAGCACACGCCGGCCCAGTTCGGTGATCGCGCCACTGCTGGACAGGGCGCCGAGCCGCTGCAGCAGTTCGCGCGCGGCACCCATCGGGCCGGCCGGTGGCGGATCGAGGAAGCGCAGATCGCTGCTGCCCCAGGCCGCCAGCTCCAGTGCCAGTCCGGCCAGTTCCACCTGGTCGATCTCGGCGCGGCGCTGCGGTTCCAGCCGCTGCGACTGTGGCCACAGCCGCCAGGCCACGCCCTCCGCGACGCGGCCGGCGCGGCCCGCGCGCTGGTCGGCCGATGCCTGCGCGATGGCCACCACGTCCAGCCGGGTGAAACCACTGTTGGGGTCGTAGCGCGGTTCGCGTGCCTGGCCGCTGTCGATCACCACGCGCACGCCGGGCAACGTCACCGACGACTCGGCGACGTTGGTCGCCAGCACCACGCGCCGGCGGCCATCGCTGGCCACCTGAAGTACGCGCGCCTGTTGTTCCACCGGCAGTTCACCGTGCAGCGCCAGGACCTCGACATCGCCATTGAGCGATTCCTGCAGGCCCGCCTGCACCCGCGCGATCTCGCGCTGGCCGGGCAGGAACACCAGCAGGTCACCGGGGTGCTCGGCCAGGGCCTGCTGCACCGCGCGGCGCACCTGCAGTTCCAGCGCCTCATCGCGGCGCGCCGGGAAATGGCTGATCGCCACCGGGTAGCTGCGGCCCTCGCTGCTCAGCCGCGGCGCATCGAGAAAACGTGCCAGCCGCTCGCCGTCCAGCGTGGCCGACATCACCACCAGGCGCAGGTCATCGCGCAGCTGCGCCTGCACATCCAGCGCCAGCGCCAGGCCGAGGTCGCCGCTGAGATGGCGCTCGTGGAATTCGTCGAACAGGATCGCACCGACCTCTTCCAGCATCGGGTCGTCCTGCAGCACGCGGGTCAGGATGCCTTCGGTGACGACCTCGATGCGCGTGCGCGCCGAAACCTTGTTTTCGAAGCGGATGCGGTAGCCGACCGTGCCACCGACCTCCTCGCCCAGCTGCCGCGCCATGAACAGCGCGGCGCTGCGGGCTGCGACCCGCCGTGGTTCCAGCAGGATGATCTTGCGGCCCTGCAGCCACGGTGCGTCGAGCAGTGCCAGTGGCACCTGGGTGGTCTTGCCGGCACCGGGCGGGGCCTCCAGCACCAGTCGCTGATGCGCGGCCAGATGTTGCTGGATCTGCGGCAGCAGCGGGGAAATCGGGAAGAGCGGGGCGTTCATGTGCAAAGGATAAGGGGGCACGGCGGGCGCAGGTACAATGCGCGGGCACTTTTCCCCCGCGATGACCATGCACCTGATCGATATCGGCGCCAACCTGACCCACGACTCCTTCGACCGCGACCGCGATGCCGTGCTGGACCGCGCGCGCCAGGCCGGCGTGGTGCAGATGGTCATCACCGGCGCCAGCCGCGAGCACTCGCCGCTGGCGTTGCAGCTGGCCCAGCAGCACCCCGGCTTCCTGTACGCCACCGCCGGCGTGCACCCGCACCACGCGGTGGAATACACCGAGGAATGCGATGCCGAGATGCGCGCGCTGCACGCGCATCCGGAAGTGGTGGCGGTGGGGGAGTGCGGGCTGGACTACTTCCGTGACTTCTCGCCGCGCCCGGCCCAGCACCGCGCGTTCGAGCGCCAGCTGCAGCTGGGGGCAGACAACGGCAAGCCACTGTTCCTGCACCAGCGTGATGCGCATGCCGACTTCATGGCACAGATGAAGAACTTCGAAGGTCGCATCGGTCCGGCGGTGGTGCATTGCTTCACCGGCGAACGCGGTGAGCTGTTCGATTACCTGGACCAGGATTGGTACATCGGCATCACCGGCTGGCTGTGCGACGAGCGCCGTGGCGCGCACCTGCGCGAACTGGTGAAGAACATCCCGGCCAACCGCCTGATGATCGAGACCGACGCGCCGTACCTGCTGCCGCGCACGCTGAAGCCGATGCCGAAGGACCGGCGCAACGAGCCGATGTTCCTGTCGCACATCGTGGAAGAGCTGGCACGTGACCGTGGCGAGGACGTTGCGGTGACCGCGGCCAATGCCACGGCGGCCGCCCGCGCGTTCTTCCGCCTGCCCGACGCGGGTTGATCCGTAGAGCCGAGCCCATGCTCGGCTTATCGCGCGCAGCGCGAAAGACGCAAAGAGCAGCCGAGCATGGGCTCGGCTCTACAAAGCGCTGTCCGGTAGCGCCGGGCCATGCCCGGCGAGCGAAGCGGCAAGGTCCGTCAGGCCTTCACGGTAACTCGGGAAGCGCGGCTGCCACCCCAGCGCTTCACGCGTGCCACGGCTGTCGATGCGCTTGTTGCTCTCGTAGAAGCGCCGCAGCGTCGGGCTCAGTACCGCGTCATCCCAGGCCACGGCGGGCGGCAGCGCAAACCCGCCCAGCTTCGCGGCGAAGGCCAGCACATCCTGCGGCGGCGCCGGTTCGTCGTCGCTGGGCAGGTAGAGACCCTGCCGGGCCGGGCGCCGCATTGCGGCGATGATGACGGTTGCCAGGTCATCCACGTGCAGTCGGTTGAACACCTGGCCCGGGCGAACCACGTGGCGCGCACGCCCCTGCGCCAACTGCACCAGCGCATTGCGACCCGGCCCGTACAGGCCGGGCAGGCGGAATACCGCCGAGGCGATGCCGCGTTGTCCGGCCAGTGCGCGCCACTGGGCTTCCGCGAGCAGGCGCTGCACGCCAGCCGCTTCAGTGGCGTCGGCCGCGCTGCGCTCGTCGATCCAACCGCCGGCGCGGTCGGCATACACCGAGGTCGACGACAGATAGCCGACCCAGCGCAATGCCGGGCTGGCCTGCAGCGCGGGCAGCAGCAGGCGCAGTGCCGGGTCGCCCTCCGCGTCGGGCGGCACGCTGCACAGCACGGCATCGGCCTGCGCGATCACATCGAGCAGGGCAGGCGACGGTGGCGTGTCGGCGTGCAGCTGATGCCGTGGCAGGCCATCGTCCGGCGCGAACGAGGGATCGCGCACCGTGCCGGCCACGCCTATGCCGTGCGCCTGCAGCTGCGCGGCCAGCACGCGTCCGCTCCAGCCCAGCCCGAGAATCAGTACCCGCGCGGGCAATGGGCTGGCCTGCAAGGCGGGACTCACGCGACCCGCAGTGCCTGGTAGGCCTGCAGACTGCTGTAGGCAACCTGCAGCAGCAGGGCTTCCTGATCAGCCCTGCGCGCACGCACCAGCATGTCGCCAACAATCTGTTCGGCCTCCACCTGCTGGCCGGCCTCCAGATCACGCAGCATCGAAGCCTTCAACGCCGAGCCGGCCTGGGTCAGCGTGCCGCGCGCAGTGTCCTGCGCTGCCTCCGGAACCGGTTCACCGGCGGCTTCGGCGACGGCCAGGCACTCGTCGTAAAGGCCACGTACGATGGCCTCGCCATCATCGGTGGCGACGATGGTGCCGATATCCGCACGCAGCAGGCAGGTGGCTGCGGCCAGCGCGGTCAGGAAGGTGTACTTGATCCACTGTTCCTGGCCGATACGTTCGCTGGCAAGGTGATCAAGGTTGGCCTTCGCGCAGACCGCAGCCAAGGCGCGCACGCGCGCGGAGATCGCGCCGCCGTCGCGCTCGCCGAAGGTGAGCTTGGCCGGCTTGCCCAGATGCAGCACCGCGCCATCGGGCGCCTTGGTGGCGCTGATGAAGCACAGGCCGCCGAGCACCGCGTCGCGGCCAAAGCGCATATCCAGTGCGTTGTAGTGGTGCAGACCGTTGAGGATCGGCAGCACGGTGGTGTTCGCTCCGACTGCCGGGGCGATGGCATCGATCGAACTGTCCAGGTCGTAGGCCTTGCAGCTGAGGATGACCAGATCGAAGGGCTTCTGCGCGGCCAGTGCGGGCAGTGCATCAGCAGTGACGTGCTGAACCGGGAAACGCGCATCACCCAGTGGGCTGCGGATGACCAGGCCATCATGGTCCAGCTGCGCGGCGCGCGCGGGGCGCACGAGGAAGGTCACGTCCACGCCGGCCTGGGCCAGGCGGCCACCGAAGTAACCGCCGGTACCGCCGGCGCCGAGGATCAGGATGCGCATTGCACGTTCACCGTTTTCTGGGGGGAATCAGAACTGCGATTGTGCCGGAGATTGCAGGCAAAAAAGAGCCGAGCATAGGCTCGGCTCTACAGACTGCTGCATCCACGCATGGCGTGGATCTGGTGTTGCCGGCCAGCGGCCGGCACTACCACGCAGGTCTCAGCTGCGCATGCCCACACCACGGCGCAGCAGCCACAGGGCCAGCGCCGTCAGCACCACCACGAAACCGATCATCAGGCCGTAGGCCACCGGCAGCGGTACATCGCTGCTACCCAGCAGGCCATAGCGGAACGCGTTGACCATGTAGAAGATCGGGTTCGCGTGCGTGGCCGCTTCGGCCCAGCCCGGCAGCAGCTTCACCGAATAGAACACGCCACCCAGGTAGGTCAGCGGGGTCAGGATGAAGGTCGGCACGATCGCCACGTCATCGAACTTCTTCGCATACACCGCATTGATGAATCCGGCCAGCGAGAAGATCGTCGCGCCGAGGATCACCGTGGTCAGCATCACGATCGGATGCGGGATTCGCACCGGGGTGAAGAACATCGCGATGATCAGCACGATCACGCCGACCATCAGGCCGCGCAGCACGGCACCGGCCACGTAGCCCCACAGGATCACCCAGTTCGGCATCGGGCTGACCAGCAGTTCTTCGACGTGGCGGCCGAACTTGGCACCGAAGAACGAGGAACTGATGTTGCCGTAGCTGTTCTGGATCACGCTCATCATCACCAGGCCCGGCACGATGAACTGCATGTAGCTGTAACCGCCCATGTCACCCACGCGCGACCCGATCAGGTTGCCGAAGATCAGGAAGTACAGGGTCATGGTGATCGCAGGCGGCACCAGGGTCTGGCCCCAGATGCGCATGATGCGGGCGACTTCGCGGCGCACGATGGTCATCAGCGCGATGCGGTTGCGCTGGCCGTCGGTCAGCTCGGTGGTGCTCATGCAGGCTTCTCCATGTTGCCGGTGAGGCGCACGAACAGCTCCTCCAGGCGGTTGCTCTTGGTACGCATCGAACGCACGCGGATACCCGCCTCGTTCAGCGTGGCGAACACGCGGTTGAGGTCCATCGCGCGTGGCATGTCGATGTCCAGCGTGTGCGGATCCGGCGCGGTCAGCGTCGCGCCCTCGATCACCGGCAGCTGTGCCGGCAGGTCACCGTCGATGTCCAGCAGGAAGCCTTCCACGTCCAGCTTGGCCAGCAGGGTGCGCATCGGCCCCTGCTCGACGATCTGGCCATGGTTGATGATCGCCAGGTGGCGGCACAGGTACTCGGCCTCTTCCAGGTAGTGGGTGGTGAGGATGATCGTGGTGCCGGCACCGTTGATCTCCTTCAGCACGCGCCACATGTCGCGGCGGATCTCGATGTCCACGCCGGCGGTGGGTTCGTCCAGGATCAGCAGCCGCGGGCGGGTCATCATCGCGCGGGCGATCATCAGCCGGCGCTTCATGCCGCCGGACAGCGTGCGGCTCATCACCTGCGCCTTTTCCCACAGGTGCGCGCGCTTCAGTTCTTCCTCGGCGCGCTGCTCGGCTTCCTCGCGCGGCACGCCGTAGAAACCGGCGTAGTTCACCAGGATGTCGAAGGGCTTCTCGAACAGGTTGAAGTTGATTTCCTGCGGCACCAGGCCGATCAGGCGCATGGTGGCGCTGCGGTTGCGCACCAGGTCGCTGCCGAACACTTCCACCTGGCCCTCGCTGAGGTTGACCAGGGAGCTGATGATGCCGATCAGGGTCGACTTGCCGGCCCCGTTGGGGCCGAGCAGGGCGAAGAAGTCGCCCGGGGCCACTTCCAGGGAAACGCCCTTCAGGGCCTGGGTGCCGTTGTCATAGGTCTTGCGCAGGTCGCGCACGCGCAGGGCGGGCGCCGTATCGTTCTGGGATGCCAAGCTCGAAGCCTTCGCGCCCATGGGCTGGCGCTGGAGAGGGGCGGGGAGGGGCTATTATAGAAGACCCCGAGGGCTTGCCCCGGCTACACACTGTCCCGAAAAGTCGTGCCTGTTCAATTCCCCCTCAAGCTGGTCGGCTGCCGCATGCTGGCCCCGACCGTCGGCCATTACCAGTTCGTGCGTGACGATGGGCAGCCGCTGGATTTCCAGCCCGGCCAGTTCATCCAGGTCCATTTCAGCTACGCCGACGGCACCGAAACCAAGCGCAGCTACTCGCTGGCGACCATCCACGACCATGCGCTGGGCCCGGGCGAGGCGGTGGACATCGCGGTCAGTTTCGTGCCCGGTGGCGCCGCCACGGCCCTGTTCGAGGCACTGGAGCAGGGCAGCCAGATCAGTGCGTCCGGCCCCTATGGCCGGTTCTGCCTGAATCCCGGTGACCACAACGCCCGTTACCTGCTGATCGCCACCGGTACCGGCGTTACCCCGTACCGCTCGATGCTGCCGCTGCTGGAGAAGGCCATGGCCGAACGCGGCGTGCAGATCGTGCTGCTGCAGGGCGCGCGCAGCCCGGGCGAGCTGCTGTACAGCGAAGATTTCTACAGCTTCGCCGAAAAACACGCGAACTTCCGCTATGTTCCGTGCCTGTCGCGTGAACTCCCGGCTGATCCGCACCCGGACGTACAGCACGGCTACGTGCAGCAGGCGCTGGCCGGCTTCACGCCGGACCCGGCCACCGACATCGCCTACCTGTGCGGCAACCCGGACATGGTCGATGCCTGCGCCGAGCTGCTGAAGGCCGCCGGCCTGGGCAACCCGCAGATCCGCCGCGAGAAGTACGTAAGTTCAACCCCTTCAAAGGCTTAAGTGGCCTATTGACCTTGGCGAACAGCGGGCGTACCGTCCGCTGCAGGTCAGCTCGGAGTCAATCCGATGCAAGTGGTTATGCCCCCTGAGGGAGCCTTTGCACACGCGCCTAAGTTGCAGCATGTACCGATTCTGATCGGTGACGATGGCTCATACCCAATTGAAGCCAACCGCTACCTCGATGAGCGCAGCAACGGGGAATGGCAACTTCCTCGCGACCGATCAAAAGCAAAAGCTGAGAGTGAGCTCTTTTACGGGCCCATCCCAACCTTGCGCTCGCGAAGAAACATGGCCGCAAGGCTTTCTATTTTTCTCGAATGGTGCATAGACCAAGCCACTGATTGGCGAGAAATTTCCTACAACGAGAATATCCTTCATCAGTATCAGCCGGCACTCCTGAGTGGAGACGGCTCCCCGAGTGGGAGGCAGTTGGATCCCGCTACAGTTAACCTCTACGTCAATGAGGCGTGTCTATTTCTGACCTGGGCCAGCGAGCGCGGCTATCGCCTGCCCATGCAGATACCTGTAAGAAAAGTTGCATACACCTACATATCGCCCACAAGCTCGCAAAGCGGAACACTGCTCTCAAAGACTGTGCGGATCGGGTCTCTAACTGCGCCGGAAGCTCCGATCATCCTCCCTCCTGACAGGGAGGTTGAGATGTGGTTGAAGTCGATTTCGGTGCGTGCGCCCGTAAAAATTCTGATCTTCGAGCTGATCATCCGTTCTGGCCTCAGGATCTCGGAAGCCAATCAACTACGGGTCACCTGTTTTCCAGCAAAAAGAACGAGCGAGAGAACCAACTGGCAACCCGACTGGATATTGGCTGGTGAGGTTCCGCTAGTGCTCAAGTATGGCACTAAGGGAGGCAAGGTCAGTCCTGGGTCAGACCTTGGCACAAGATGGCGTACGGTATTTGTGCCACTAGATCTTGCCGAAAGGATCTGGCACTACATTTCGGTGATTCGACCGACCCAGCTGACGAGATATCACATTGGTGATAGGAAACACACCAAGCGGACAGATCGTCTGTGGCTTGGAGAAGGTGTGAACCGACCTGTGAGCAATGAGATGCTTCGCCGGATTTGGACTTCCGATCGGCATTGTCCCAAAGGATGGCACCCTCATACAGGAAGGCACCATTTTGCGGTGGAGAAGATCTGCGCCCTGACGCGGGCGCAGTTGGCCCTCGCAGGCAACTCAGAGCTGAGTGGTGCTGACTTAGGTTGGTTGCATGGGCTCATGGCCGGACAGGTAAAGATGCTTCTCAGTCCGCTTATGGGGCACGTTGATGAGCGCACGACGATGCAATACTTGCGCGCTGCGGTAGCCAAAATTGGTCGTGATCGAGGGCATCCAGCAATTCGTTGGAATGCGATCATCGACGAGGCATTGACGTGAGAGCGCGTGAAGATACAGGGGGAATGCCTGGGAAATGGGTGGTGCCCTGTACACATCCGGACCTCATTAGCACGGGGAAGATCTATGACTTCTCGATTCTGGCGACTGGTGCAAGTGATGCCCCGCCCATTGCCGCAGTCAGGCATTCCTGGAAGGGGGGATTCACTGGTAGGCCGGAGCTGCTGCGCGATCTATGGCCTACGCTGAGCGCGAGTATTGAAGGCATCGCATCAGACGGTGCAGCTGCAAGAAGGGGGGCACTGGTGTCCTTCTGGAGATTCCTCGATGCACTTGAGGGATACATGGCCTCAAATGGAATTCCATTCAAACGGGTGGTTAGACTTCGCGATCTGACATCCCGGCACGTTGCCCTCTACACAAGCCCGGGTCCGGAGGGTGCATGGGATGCCACTATGGACAGCAGAGCTGCCGTCGTCCGCGCGATTATAAAGACCGCGATTAGCTACCATGAACTTCCAGAGCTAGTACTTCCAGTTTTCAGGATAGCCTCGAATCGCCGCGAGACCCCATCCGAAGAGCACGGATTGGCCGTCATTAGGCTGCTACGAGCGGAGGCACTGAAGGTTCTACAGCGGTGGAGGAGAACGGACAGACTCATTCCTCAAGGACGCGATCTGATCGAGTTGTACAGAGAGAATCCTGAGTTCATGAATGCCCCCGACTTCGTATGTACGGAAGCGGATGCGCACGCGACCTATCGCGCGCTCATAAGGCTGACGGGAAATCCAGTGCCTCGGCGATCTCAGTTGTTGGCGATCTTCGGCAAGCGCATCAAAAGACTCCCAAGCTGGTGGGCGCACTACCCCGATGACCACGAACGATCAGGAAGCGAGGTCGGCTGGCACGATCTGGTTGCCGGAACCTATCCTACTAGCGCAGATGTCTCAATTTTCTTCCTGCTCTTTGTAGCGCGGAGCGCCTGGAACCCCGCAACCGCAGCATCCATGAACTTGAGCGACTGGACGGCAGTCTATGATGAGCAGCATGCATGGATCTATGCGCCTAAGGACCGGGCCAAAGGGACCGCGCAATGGACTGTGTCACGGGTAGGCGATGCGACGGGCTGTCATTCGTTAGTTGAGCTTCTTCTGAAGCGGACAGAAGGGCTTCGAGGCCATATCGAAAGAAACCCGCGCCTGTGCCCTCTCCCAGACGTTGTCGCTCGTAGTCCATGGGTGGGCGTAACAGTGCGCGGACGGCGACAAGGGGTGTATGTAGTAAATCCCCGCACAACTCGAACTGCAAACAACTGGCTCGCCTCTCTGATAGAGCAACTCGATGACGGCACCCGTACAGCTTCCGAGACCATGTCAATTGGACAGTTCAGAGATGTCGCCGCGGCTGCGATCTTCAAGGATTCTCAATACTCGAACTGGGTAATGATGGTACTACTTGGTCACAAGAACCTCATGACCACTAGGCACTATGGCTACCGAAGATCTTCTTTTGAGGAATCCTTCTCGCTTGTGTCCGAAGTGATTGATGACTTGTTCTCCCAGCTTCGGGTCAATCGTGTGTTCGACGTAGCCTTGACGAGGGCGAAGCTCGCAAAGTTGGACGTCAGTGAAGCCGAGATCGAAAAGCTGAATCAAGCACGCCGTCATAAGACCTACGACGGAAGCGGATGTGCAGATCCTTACAGCCCGCCAGCAGTCATTGATCCAGGCAATCCGAGAGATGGATGCACTCTATGCGTCCAGCAGCATAGGTGTGCTTCCAGCGGCTGCCCCAACTGTTTTGTGTTCACGGACAGCCTGGACTTCATCTGCCGGCGTGTGGCAGAGCTAGAGGCAGTTCGGACCTCCGTAGGAATGGTTCGGTTCGATGCTGGATCAGATGCAAGTGACCTGGCGCGGCTTCGCCTAACCGTTCTTCAATGGCCAGCAGATGCAGTGAAGTTCGCCATTGATAAGTGGGCGGCAAGGATAGCCTCCGGTGAGCACATGCCAATCTACTTCGCAGGGCAGCACTGATGAAAATGGTCAACCGGTCTCTAGTAGCAGGCAACCATGAACTCCTAGCTCCTGACGTGGAGGTGTCGCTACTGTCGATTAGTCCGAATGAGCTGAGGTTGGCGCCGGAGGCAAAGCTGAAGCAGCTTCAGAAGCTTGTTGGAATGGGGGACAACTGGGGCGTTCTTCGTATTGACGACGAACATCAGTCTGGCCTACGGACCTCTGATCTCGATCTAAGGCTCTATTCTGGAAGGGGCAAGACGTGCAAGGGGAAGCACTCACCCTTCGTAGTTCGAGAGCTTATGAGGCTGGCGATCACGATGGCGATAATTCCAGGCAAAACCGGGAAGGTGTATAGATACACAACGATCCGGACGCTCATTGCCAATCTTAAGAGGGCGATCCAGCGTACAAATGTACGTCCAAGCTCCAAGAGACTCTGGAGCCTGGTCGAACGCGCTGGCCTGACGCAGAAGTACTCTGACTGCCTTGGGGTGGTTGAGTACTACCACCGACTGGGGTGTCTTCCCGATGGCCCCGCGCCCATGCGTCCAACGGTTCATGGAATGAAGGCTGCGCGAGATCGAACGGGTGAACCTGAGCATACAATCCCGGTCAGCATAGCGAAACCTCATCAGCCATACTCAGATGAGTTCGTCTCTGAAGCAGGCTCGATGGCACTGGTGATGATCGAAGTCGTTGGTCCTACTTTGTTGGATGCCGTAGAGGCCGCACTCGCCGCTACTGAAACTACTCGTGATCTGAAAGACGGTCCCTCGCCATCTCCCAGTCGCCGAGCTGCTCGCGTAAGCAATGCTGTGATCCGGTCATGGGAATGGCGGGGGCCTGACGGGGAGCCGCTTAGGGATGCCCCGCTTCAATTTTCGATGAAATCCGGGCGAAGTGGAAAAACCGTCGCATGGCCGCCTCGGACGTTACCCCAGGCCTTGCGCCTGATAGTGGTTCTACAGGGTGCACACGCTTTTCCGGTGGCTCTTTCTGGCGGTCCCCGACATGGTGAACTGCTAACGATGCAGATCGGCTCGCTTGGCAAGCGAGGTGGTTCCAGTGTTTACGAGTTCAGAACCTGGAAGTTTGAGAATCCCGGAGGGAGGCAGAGTGAAGCGCCAGCGCCGTCAATTGCCATTCAAGCGATTCTGCAGCAAGAGCGCCTAGCGAACATTTTTCGACGGCACCACGGCCTAAAGGGGAACGGCCTGTGGGTTTCCCCAAGATATCCAGATAAGGTGCCGAGCCTTGCGCATGTGTTCAATAGCTTCGTGGAGATACTTGGCCTGGAGCGCTGGCTCACCGATGGTGGTATGAACCCGCATCGATTCCGAAAGACCCTCGCTCGAATTGTTGCTCTAGCGCTTGTCCATGCGCCAAAGATTTTGATGGATGTCTTTGGGCACAGGGATGAACAAATGACAATCATGCGCTACATACTTTCGGATCCAGGAATTCTTTCCGAAGTACAGCAAGTTGTACGTGAGATGCTTATTCTAAAGGGAGTGGAGGCGATCAATAAGGCTGATGAGGTTCAGGGGGCCGGCGCAGAGAAGCTACGGGGGCGTGTGGCGCTGTTCGCGCGCCGGCTGGGTAAGTCCGCCCTTGATCCGCAGAACATCAGGGAGTTCGCCCGCGCGATGACTGCTGAGGGCTCTTCTTGGGCAGTTGTCGCACCAGGAATAGTGTGTACGAACTTCACCGATGGAGGCCTTTGCAACAAGGGGCATGGTCAGGCTAATCCACACTACTGTCATCCTGCATGTGAGAATCAGTTGATTCTCCCTGACGACGAGGATAAGGCGTCCAGAAGCGTTGTTCAGGCCATCGAGACAGTTCAGTACAATCTTGAGTTGCTAGAGCACGCTTTCGTGGATGATGACGTTATGCTCATTGCTCAGTTCCGGGGGCAGATCAAGTCCGTGCTCGGCAGGTGGAAGAAGGTGGACGAATACTTCTCGAAGAGCAGTTTGCTGACGCGCCTCGTACCCAATGTGGTACTTCTGAAATGAGACAAAAGAAGAGTCTTGCCGAGCTTGGAAAGGAGCGGACGGAGGCGTTCGTTGCACGCCTTCGATCAACTATGGCCGAGATTGACAGGGAGATATCGGAGAACGACGGAGTGTATCCACGGAACTCTGGTCGGCTGAATGTTGCAGAGCTGTGTCGGCGGGCAAAGGTAACAGCGGTATCGCTGCACGGAGAGAAGCATGCCGGCACCACAAAGCTCGAGGTGCAGGCCTGGCTCACGAAACTTCGAGTGGACGTTCCTACGAGCGTGAAGGCCGCCAGACGAAAGTCCTACTCACAAAGGCTGGGATGGAAAGAGAGGTACGACGGTATTTCTGCGCAGTTCAAGAACATGTACTCGATCGAGGTGGTGCAGCGAGATGCAAAGATCGCCGCCTTGAAGAAGGAGATTTCTGAGCTGAAGTCACAGATCAAGAAGCAGCGCGAGGCGGGCTCAAGGGTGGTTGGAATCGAGAGCGGGAGAAGGAGAAAAGCGAGTTCGTAATAGGGCATCTCGCAAGCTTCGAATGATGCCCCGCCAGAACTCTTAGGAGCGCGTTCGCACCAGCTCCTCAAGTCGATGAAACTGGTTGTTTCGCTCTAGGTCGGGAGCGGCGGCCCTTACTTGAGCTAGGCATTCATTCAGTCCTAGAGGCGCCCATTGTTGGGATCCAACAACGGCACCCAGCAAATCTAAAGCCTCAGTTGGCGACTGGCTACAAAGGCCAGATTCTAGTAGAAGATGGACGATGTAGTCCGAATTCGCTACCGGCTGAAGCCAGTCACGTACCGCCTTCAATGCGGAAGGGAACTCAACCCGGGCCGCGATGGCGAGTCGAGCTAAGGAGGCAGCAATGCTGGGTGTAGCTAGATTGCGCGATTTTGGCCAAATCTCCTGCCAGAAGGGTTGGACTCGATTTCTCCAGAAGTCTTCGCGTTGATCGCCTGCGGCCTCCAGTGCTTGGGAGAGCGATTGTGCGGACTTCTCCAGTCCATCCTGTGGAAGCTTGCCCAATGCAGATCTAAAGTCGTCCCGAGAGTAGCCTTCCAATTGCCCTAGGGCTGAGTGCGTTAGGAAAGCAGAGAACTGTCCTCGGTGTTCACCAAGGTCGGCGTAGTGACCGGCCGTCAATAGGAACTGCGACTTCAATGCCACCATCAATGGCTGGTACAGTCGCGGTGACCAAAGAAATCCTTCCCAGGCTGCTTTCGCTTCGACAGGGTTGGACCAATCGAAGAGCGGTAGTAGCGTCGCTTCGGTCCACGCCCGGTCTACGCGATACAGGGCGATGAGTCTAGATGCGAGCAACACCCTGCCATGGCGGAATCGATCTACTTCAACATCGCATATGGCGGAAAATGCCGCCTTAAGTTCAGGGGGAAGTAGGTCTCCATCGTTGGGCGCCCTCTTGAACCATAGATTGAGCAAGGCGCGCGTGGCATGCCCAATGGGGTGATTAATCGCCTCCGAGACAGGGTTATCGATTGGCTCGCCGTTCCTTGTCATGCCACTACTCAAGGGGATCGGAAGCGCAAGCACTCGACCGGCGAGAGTCAATAGGAGGTTCTCGCGATTCGCGCCGCTTCTTGAAGTGGCCTCCATCCACCACGCTACTGCAGGTGCGATCTCGGACAGAACTTCATCAGGCATTAGCAGTACCAAAGGCGATGCGTACTGCCAGGAGCGGGCTGCCATTGAATCGTCCGACCAAACCTGAAGCGCCTCGCGCCACCGAACTGCGGGCCAGACGTCTTGGTGAGCGAGGTCGCAGAGCGCGGCAAGGCTATGGAAGAAGCGAGTACGGCAGACATCCCGCCAAGTGTCCTCATAGAACGGTCTATGGGCAGGCCTCGGCGATTCAAGCCATTCAACTAGCTCCTTGCGAGTGCGAGGGGCGACATCGACCTCTCTGCCGTCCTCGAAATCCGGATCTCCGGTGCCGCTCATCCAGTGTGAGAATTCGTCCTTCTCGTTAGGGTCCAATCTCAACTCAGGATGCGCGATGGATATCTCCGCTAGGCGCCTTGCTGCAGACACACCAAGATGTAGGCCCGAGGACTCCAGCTTCGCTAGACGAATCCATACTGCGCGAGCAACCAGGCGATCCCAGCGTTCGGACTCCAGATCATCGCGATACATCTCGCGGGGAGGTCCTGCCAAGATGACATTCTCCAAGCGTGCTTGAGACGCGTTGTCTAGAATTCACCCCTGGAGAACAAGAAGCCTCAGCACTTCGCGTGCGGTGCACTGCGACCACAGCCACCGCCCCTCATCCAGTAGCAGCCAATCGACCCACTGCTCCTGCTCGATGCAATTGTCCTGGCTGGCCGCAAACAATGCCAGCCGCTTGAATGTGGGATACGGGATCTCGAACCATGCCTGAGCCATGAGCGTGGATCTCGACTCATCCGTAGCTCGAACTGCTAACCAAGCGTCGCGTAGCAGTTCAATCAGGCTAACCCAGTCTCGGAAGGACCGGTTCTGCCAATGGGGCGTGATTGATGGAAGGTCCCAGTAGGATCTATCGACAAGGTCATCTGCCTCTCCTAGATCTCGAAGAAGGCCCAGCGCGTCACAGAGCAGTTGCTGTAGGTCCGAATGCAGGAGCGGGAGTGCCTTCTCCCACTCACCCTTAGACTGATCCTGGAGGACCGCATGTACATTGTCCTCCGCAAGCACAAGGTCCCAGTCAACCAACTGCTTAATTCGCACTGTCTCGTCTGCACCATCGGCCACTTCGCCGTCCCAAACAAATGGACGCCTTAGTGTGATCTTTGGGCTGAGAAGGCTACGAAGTTCCATCCGAAGAGACGTGTTCAGTCCCTCACGTCTAAGACGCTTGATCCAACGATATAGCAGCCCCCCTGACAGTGGGGTCTTGAGTCGGCCACCGAGCACGATTCTCCAAAGAGTTCGCATCTTTGGATCGGGCACACCCTTTGGGGCGTCCAGGCGAATAAGATCCAGCTCCGAGACTTTGCCATCCCGTTCCAGTGTGGCCAGACGCTCAAGTTCGGAGTCGACTAGAGAGATCCAGCGACTATCCATCTGCCCGCCACGCTCTGCAATCCATATGATCAATCGTGGATCGTCCAGATGACGCACAAGCCAGCGTGCGAGCTGGAACATCAATCCATCCCATCGGCTGGCCATACTTCCAGAAGACGCCAGTGTCATAGGAGGAGCGTGATCATAAGGCGCAGGCCTACGAACCAAGCTGAATCTGAGTTCTGCATCCTCCTCCTTAACCGAGGAGAAGCCAAAGCGGGCTAGATCCCTCTGCAAGAATCGCTCATGGGAAAATGCCTCGAGGAGCCACTCAAGCGGGGGAACTGGATTGAACTCCGCGAAGCGCTTCGCGGGGAGGCCTGACTTGTCTGAAAGAGCCCACAGCATTCGTCCAACAAAATCGTCCTGGAGCGTGCTGTCCTGAGGTTGGGCCATGGCGTGCTTCGCAACAATGGCCTCTTTACCTTGAACTCCATCGCGATAGACATCTGCCCAAGTCCTGATTGTGTCGTGCAACGCAGAGTGGTCATGGGTAGCAGGCTGAACCCTGTAGAGGATAGGTCTAACGCCCTTAGCTTCCCATTCAATAGTCTTCAGATGCTCTTTCCCGGCTTCGCAATCTCCGAACGCCCACGCCTGCGGGGTAACCTCACCGAGCATTCGATCTGCTGCTAATGCGTCCATCATGTACCGGAGGACCGGATCGTCAATGCTGTATCCAATGAAGCAAACGACATAGTTGCGAAAAAGTTCGCTGACGAACCGCGCGGCCCAGCGTTCGGTCAAGTAAGCCAAGCCGAAGTCACCACTGGTGGCCACTAGTCGATGGAGTGCTGCATCATCCTCACTCTCCGGAAGCAGGCCATGCAGAAAGACAAGCCCATCCCAGCGGCTGCTCTTAGGGATCGGCAGCATTGGAGCGGGATAGGCCGGAAATGGTTGGCCCATGCGCTTCGCCGCCGCGTGGAAGGTTCGATCGAAGTTGGTAGTCACCAACCGCAACGCGCCATCCCGGCTTCGTGCTAACCGAAGAAGCGCTGCTTGGGTGTCAATTGCTCCCTTCCGACGAAGCTTGGGTCTCAACGATTTCGCTAGGGCGCGCCGAACCGCCAATCGCTGCCCAGGCAGTCGCCTTTCAAGTAGATCGAGAGTCGCGTCGAACTTTGAATGATCGAAGGCGGCACGCTCGATGTCCGTGAATGATGTCCCATTCGACGCATAGATTTGCTCAACCAGTCCTTTGAAACCAGGTAGTCCTGACGGGTAGGAGACTCCGGCGCCGCAGAAGAAGACTACTCGTCCTTCTTCGTGTGCCTGTAGAAGTGCTTCTGGGATGTCTGGCCCGTCGACGATGAACTGCATTGCAACTCCCTCTGAATGCTCTCGAACAGAGTGTAGGTTCAAATCAGATGGAATTGGCCAATCGCAGCGTCCAATTAAGTTCTTCTTTTGAAGTTTGTGCGGATTCAGTCTGATGGTCCAAGAGGTGAGATCTGTCCGAGCCCGCTCAACGCCTCGTCGTGGCAGTGCCAATCATTCTTCAGTAAATTCGGCTTCGAACTCGTGCTGATGTGGCAGTATTGAAGGTAGGGTTTTTGGTCTCATCCGCGTTTAGGAATGTTAAAGCCAACCACAGCGGAGGACCGCAACTTCAGCGCCTCAACAGTGGTTGGCAATTGAACGCTTCCATATGAAGGGACTGCATTCCGATACCCACTCATATGGACGAGGTGCTTATGGAACTAGCGAGTCCAGGGCATCCATTCTCGGAGTCCTCCGGACTGGCTCTGTCTGATGCCGGTGGCAAGAAGCGCTCTCATTGCCTCACAGCAACCTACATATGTGATCCAGAGGGAGAGTCTGGAGAGCACTCCGGTATCGAACTGGTGATGGAGTACGTTGGCAGACCATTCATGTCGATCCCAACTCCATAGTTTGGAGCATGTTTTAGCATGCATCGATCATCTGTGTCCGAATTACCTCCGCTAGCCCCTTGAGGCCGGGCAGGGATTGGCGACGAGTGGGGTAGTACAGCATGAATGGTGCGCCCATTGATGCCCAGTCTGGCATCACAACTTCAAGTGCGCCGGACGAGATTTCGTCCTGCACTCTGAGTTCCAGACAGTATGCCAACCCCAATCCCTGCAACGTTGCAGCGAGCAGAGAGTCGGTGCTGCTCACCCTCAGCATTCCGCTGGGAATTACCTTGACCATACGATCACCGTCGCCAAGTTCCCAGCGATAGATTGAGCCGTCGCCGATTCTGTTCTCAATACAAACATGCCGCCGCAGTGGACCGACCAGCCTTTCGTAGACATCCGGACGCCATAATTCATGGCAATGACCGAGGTGTTTATGGGCAACAGCAAGCAGTACACGGATGAGT
>NZ_JAXBQT020000018.1:0-74098 GCF_047520755.2 Stenotrophomonas sp. FR010
GCCGGCCGCTGGCCGGCAACCCCATGAATCTTCGCAGACATGAACCTATTGCCGGCCAGCGGCCGGCACTACCATGGCGTTGCGCAGCACCCCGTATAGTCGGCCCATGACCATCACCGCCCCAGCCGACCTTCCCGCCATCCTGCACTCCCTGCGCAGCGCCTGGCAGTCGCAGCGCCCATCGCTGCACCAGCGCGAGGCCGACCTGCGCCGCCTGCGCGAGGCGCTGAAGCCACGCCTGGACGAAATGGCCACGGCCATCGCCGAAGACTTCGGCCATCGCGCCCACGTTGAATCGAAACTGGCCGATGGCATGAGCGTGCTGTCGGCCATCGACCACCTGCGCCGCCACCTGCGGCGCTGGTCGAAGCCGCAGCGGGCATCGGCGGGCTGGAAGCTGTGGCCAGCGCGCGCGCAGCTGCGGCCGACGCCGCTGGGCGTGGTCGGGGTGATCTCGCCCTGGAACTACCCGGTCACGCTGGCGCTGGTGCCGCTGGCCACCGCCATCGCTGCGGGCAACCACGTACTGCTGAAGCCTTCGGAACACACGCCGCGCACCAGCGCGTTCCTGGCCGATCTGCTGGCCAGCGTGTTCCCGCCCGATCGGGTGGCGGTGGTGCAGGGCGGGGCGGATGTGGCCGCGGCGGTGTCCTCGCTGCCGCTGGACCATCTGCTGTTCACCGGCTCGACGGCCGTGGGCCGCAAGGTGATGGCCGCCGCCGCCGAGCATCTGGTGCCGGTCACGCTGGAGCTGGGCGGCAAGTCGCCGGCCATCGTCTGCCGCGATTTTCCGCTGGGCAAAGCCGCCGCGCGGCTGGCCACCGGCAAGTGGTTCAACGCGGGCCAGACCTGCATCGCGCCGGATTATGTGCTGATCGATACGGTCCGCCAGCGCGAGTTCGTACAGGCGCTGCAGCAGCAGGTGCGCGAACGCTATGGCGACTTCAGCGATGCCGAAGATTACACCCGCATCATCAATGAAGGCCAGTACCGGCGCTTGCAGGGCTATCTGGCACAGGCGCGGCAACGCGGCGTGCCGGTGATTCCGCTGGCGCAGGTCGACGAGGCGCGCGCCGACCGCGAGCGTCTGCTGGTGCCGACCGTGGTGCTGGACCCGCCCGACGATCTGGACCTGATGCGCGAGGAGATCTTCGGCCCGATCCTGCCGGTGCGGGCCTATCCGGATCTGGATGCCGCGCTGGCCGACGTGCTGTCCCGCGACCGGCCGCTGGCGCTGTATCCCTTCAGCCATGACACGACCACGGTGGAGCGCATCCTCGGCCAGGTGGTGGCGGGCGGGGTGACGGTGAATGACACGCTGCTGCACTTCGCCGCCGATGGCCTGCCGTTTGGCGGGGTGGGGGCCAGCGGTATGGGCGCGTACCACGGCCGGGCCGGGTTCGATGCGATGAGCAAGCGGCTGCCGGTGCTGTGGCAGTCGCGCTGGGCGGCCAGCGACCGGCTGCGCCCGCCGTATTCGAAGATTGCGGGTTTGTTGAAGCTGCTGCTGCGGTGAACCCAGGCAGGGCGTGGCACTACTGAATCAGGGCCCGATTCTTCTGTAGAGCCGAGCCCACGCTCGGCTGCTCCTGGCTGGGTGCCTGGTCAATGCAGCCGAGCGTGGGCTCGGCTCTACACGGGAATCCGGGCCGCCCCCATCCCGGCCACCCGGGTAGAATGCCCGCATGAAAATCGCCTCGTGGAACGTCAATTCGCTCAATGTCCGCCTGCCGCACCTGGAGCAGTGGCTCAAGGCGTTCGGCCCGGACATCGTCGGTATCCAGGAAACCAAGCTGGAGGACCACAAGTTCCCCGACTCTGCGCTGATCGCCGCCGGCTACCGCAGCGTGTTCGCCGGCCAGAAGACCTACAACGGCGTGGCGCTGCTGTCGCGTGAGCCTGCACAGGACGTGCAGATCGGCATTCCCGGCTTCGAGGACGAACAGAAGCGCGTCATCGCCGGTACCTTCGGCGACCTGCGGGTGATCAACCTGTACGTGGTCAACGGCCAGGACATCGGTACCGACAAGTACGAGTACAAGCTGCGCTGGCTTGAGGCGGTGCATGCCTGGATCGCCGAAGAACTGCAGCGCCACCCGAAGCTGATCGTGATGGGGGACTTCAACATTGCCCCGGACGCACGCGACGTGCACGACCCGGAGGTGTGGAACGACAACCACATCCTGACCTCCACCGCCGAGCGCGGCGCATTGAACAAGCTGCTGCAGCTGGGCCTGCACGATGGCTTCCGCCTGCACAACGACGAGGCGGGCACCTTCAGCTGGTGGGATTACCGCGCCGCCGGCTTCCGTCGCAACCTGGGCCTGCGCATCGACCTGACCCTGGTCTCCGATGCGCTGAAGAGCGGTGCGGTGGCCTCGGGCATCGACCGCGAGCCGCGCACCTGGGAACGCCCGAGCGACCATGCGCCGGCGTGGGTACAGATCGGTTGAATGAACGAGGCCCGGCGATTGCCGGGCCCGTTCTGAAAGGCCCGCCGGCCAGCGGCCGGCGTTACCGCCGCGTCAGCGTATGCTCTTGCGGGTGAACAGGTTGACGATCGCCAGCAGGATCACCGCACCGATCAGCGAGAACAGGAAGGTTCGAATGGTGATCGCTTCGTTGATGCCGCCGCCGAACAGCCAGCCGGAAATCAGCGCGCCGACGATGCCGACCACGATGTTGAGGATGATGCCCTGCTGGGCATCGCGCTTCATGATGATGCTGGCCAGCCAGCCTACGATGCCGCCGACGATCAGCCAGATGATGATGCCCATGATCGAACCTCCGGTGGGGAACGGTGACCAGTTGACGCGCACGGCCGTGAACCCGTCGTGCAATCGTGTGACGGGCGCGTGCGCATGAGCCTGCCAGCCACCCTCGACGGCCCGTGGCGCTTTGGTCCGGTGACGGTCTGGCGGCGCCCGCACGTGCCCGGCCATCGCGGCGAACCGCAGGCACGGCAGGTGCTGGCGCAGGCCCTCGGGGCCGATCCGGAGACGCTGCCGCTGGTCCGCGATGACAAGGGCCGGCCGGAACTGAGCGGCGCATTGGCCCACTACGGCACTGGCTGGAGCCACAGCGGCGAGGTGCTGCTGGTGGCGCTGGGCGAAGGCGTGCGGCTGGGCGTGGACCTGGAACTGCTGCGGCCGCGCGCCCGCCTGCTGGAGATCGTGCAGCGCTTCTTCCACCCGGAGGAGGTGGCGTGGCTGGAAAGCCTGGACCAGGCCGACCGCGAACACTGGTTCTTCCGCGTGTGGTGCGCCAAGGAAGCGATGCTGAAGGCGCACGGCCAGGGTATCTCGTTCGGCCTGCACCGCCTGCAGCTGGCGCCGGGGGCCGATGGCGCCCTGCACCTGCGCTGGTGCGACCCGGAACTGGGCGAGGCCGCGCGCTGGCACCTGCACGAATGGCAGGCCACCGGTCAGTTCCGGGCGGCGTTGGCCTGGTATCCGCACTGAGGCGGGGAATCAGCGCGCAAAACCGGCGATAATGCCGGCATGAGCGAACACCCACTTCCCGCCAGCGTGGCTGCCACGCTGGAACAGGGCCTGGCCAGCATGGGCCTGGATGCCGCGCTGGCGCCGCCGCTGCTGCGCTACCTGGCCCTGCTGCACCGCTGGAACGGCACCTACAACCTCACCGCCATCCGCGACCCGCAGGAGATGGTCACCCGCCACCTGCTCGACTCGCTGGCGATGCAGCCGTTCGTGGCCGATGGCAGCCTGGCCGACCTCGGCACCGGGCCCGGGCTGCCCGGCATCCCGCTGGCCATCGCCTGCCCGGGCCTGCAGGTGACCCTGGTCGAGAGCAATGGCAAGAAGGCGCGCTTCATGCGCGAGGCCGTGCGCCAGCTCGGCCTGGGCAATGCCCGCGTGGCCGAATCGCGCGCCGAGGCGCTGGACGAGGCCGGCCGTTACGACCAGCTGACCGCGCGCGCAATGGATACCCTGGCCGGCATCGTCCGCGTCGGTGGCCATCTGCTGCGCCCCGGTGGCGTGCTGCTGGCCATGAAGGGCGTCTACCCGCATGAGGAGATCGCGGAACTGCCGGCGGGCTGGCAGGTGCGCGAGGTGACCCCGCTGAGCGTGCCCGGCCTGGCCGGCGAACGCCACCTGGTCACCGTTACAGGTCCCTGATTCCCGCCGCCAGCCCTTTGTGGAACAACGGGTTGGCGATCCACGATTTCCGCAAGGGGCCGGTTGTACGCATAATGACCGGTCCCAACCATCCGTCGACGAGGCACACCCGCATGGCCCGCATCATCGCCATCGCCAACCAGAAGGGTGGCGTCGGCAAGACCACGACCGCCGTCAACCTGGCCGCTTCCCTGGCCAACGCACCCAAGCGTGTGCTGCTGGTCGACCTCGATTCGCAGGGCAACGCGACCATGGGCAGCGGCGTGGACAAGCGTGAGCTGGCCGCCTCCACCTACGATCTGCTGCTGGGCGAGAACAGCGCCGCCGACGTGCGCGTGCAGACCGCCGAAGGCTACGACCTGTTGCCCGGCAACATCGACCTGACCGCCGCCGAGATCCAGCTGATGGCGCAGAGCGAGCGCGAGCAGCGGCTGAAGCGCGCGCTGGCACCGATCCGCGACGAGTACGACTACATCCTGATCGACTGCCCGCCGGCGCTGTCGCTGCTGACGCTCAACGCGCTGGCCGCCGCCGATTCGGTGATCGTGCCGATGCAGTGCGAGTACTACGCCCTGGAAGGCCTGAGCGCGCTGGTGGAAACCATCGAAGCGCTGCGTGCCGACCTCAATCCGGCGCTGGAGATCGAAGGCGTGCTGCGCACCATGTTCGATGTGCGCAACAACCTGGCCAACGCGGTGTCGGCCGAGCTCACCGAGCACTTCGGCGATCGCGTGTTCCGCACCATCGTGCCGCGCAACGTGCGCCTGGCCGAGGCACCCAGCCATGGCCAGAGCATCGTCGGCTACGACCGCGCCTCGCGCGGTGGCGTGGCCTACCTGGGCCTGGCCGGCGAGATCATCCGCCGCAACAACGAACGCAACAAGGCCACCAAGGCCGTGGAGACCGTCTGATGACCAGCAGCAAGCCGGCAGCCAAGAAGCGAGGCCTCGGCCGTGGCCTGGACGCGCTGCTGGGCCCGAAGGGCGCGGTCAGCCAGGTGCAGGCCACCACGGCGGTGATCGAGCCGCTGCCGGGGGAAGTGCTGCGCAAGTTGCCGGTCGGCCAGCTGCAGCCGGGCAAATACCAGCCGCGCCGCGAGATGGACGAGGGCAAGCTGTCCGAGCTGGCCGACTCGATCAAGTCGCAGGGCGTGATCCAGCCGATCCTGGTGCGCCAGCTGCCGGCGGGCAACTACGAAATCGTCGCCGGTGAACGCCGCTGGCGCGCATCGCAGCTGGCCGGGCTGGACGAAGTGCCGGTGGTGGTGCGCGAGCTGGAAGACCGCACCGTCATCGCGATGGCGCTGATCGAGAACATCCAGCGCGAAGACCTCAACCCGCTGGAAGAAGCCGAAGCGCTGCAGCGCCTGATCAGCGAGTTCACCCTCACCCATGCCGAGGCCGCCGAGGCCGTCGGCCGCTCGCGCGCGGCGGTGTCCAACCTGCTGCGCCTGCTGGAACTGCCGGTGGCGATCCGCCTGCTGCTGGAAACCCGCCGCCTGGAAATGGGGCATGCCCGTGCGCTGCTGACCCTGGCCCCCGAACTGGCCGGCAAGCTGGCCCAGGAAGCGGCCGACGAAGGCTGGTCGGTACGCGAGGTCGAGCGGCGCGCGCAGGCTTTCGCCGCCGGCAAGGTGCCGAGCAGCCGTCCGGTGGCCACGCCGAAGGTGCAGCAGGCCGACATCGCCTCGCTGGAAACCGAGCTGTCCGAAGCGCTCGGCGCCAAGGTGGCGATCAGCCACGGCCGTGGCGGCAAGGGCAAGCTGATCATCCACTACACCGACCTGGACACCCTGGACGGCGTGCTGGAAAAACTGCGCACGCGCCAGGGCTGAGCCCGGCGCCACATCACGCCGGCCGACGCATCCCCGCGACGTCGGCCACGCCGATGGCAGCGGGGTGCTTTGATCGAGACCCGCGATGACCATCCTGCTCACCGGCGCTGCCGGCTTCATCGGTGCCTACACCGCCCGCGCGCTGCTGGAGGCCGGCCGGGCCGTGGTCGGCCTGGACAACTTCAACGATTACTACGACCCGCAGATCAAGCGTGACCGCGTGGCCGCGCTGTGTCCGGCGCTGGACCTGCGCACCCTGGACCTGACCGACCAGCAGGGCCTGGCCGCGCTGTTCGACGAGGTGCAGCCGACCGCGGTGATCCACCTGGCCGCGCAGGCCGGCGTGCGCTATTCGCTGGAAAACCCGCATGCCTACGTCGACAGCAACCTGGTCGGCTTCGTCCACATGCTCGAGCTGTGCCGCCACCGTGGCGTGCAGCACCTGGTGTACGCCTCCAGCAGTTCGGTCTACGGCGATTCGGCCGCGCCGCCGTTCTCCGAAGACCAGCGCGTGGACCAGCCGCGCTCGCTGTACGCGGCGACCAAGGCCGCCAACGAGCTGATGGCCTACACCTACGCGCAGCTGTACGGCCTGCATGCCACCGGGCTGCGCTTCTTCACCGTGTATGGCCCGTGGGGCCGGCCGGACATGGCACCGCTGCTGTTCTCGCGCGCGGTGCTGGCCGGTCGGCCGATCGACGTGTTCAACGAAGGCCGCATGCAGCGCGATTTCACACATGTCTCCGACATCGTATCCGGTATCCTCGGCGCCCTCGCGCATCCGGCCGACGGTCCGGTGCCGCACCGGGTGTTCAACCTCGGCAACCATACACCGGTCGAGCTGGAGCGCTTCATCAGCGTGATCGAGCAGGCCGCCGGCCGCCCTGCGCAGAAGGTCTACAAGCCCATGCAGCCCGGCGACATGGTGCGCACGATGGCCGATACCCGGCGCGCACATGACGCTTTCGGCTTCGATGCGGTGACCCCGATCGAACAAGGCCTGCCGCCTGTGGTGCAGTGGTGCCGCGAGTATTTTGGTGATCGCGCCTGAGAATGGATCCTCACGCCGCCGGGTTCATCTTCGGATAACCTCGGTTTCGGAGAATGCGCGGTCTTTGTCCCCCCTTTGGCCGAGTGCCTTATGAGCCAACCCGAGCTTTCCGTTGTCGTCCCGGTATTCAACGAGCGCGACAATGTCGCCCCGCTGGTCGCCGAAATCACCGCTGCGCTGCGTGGCCGGCTGCCGTTCGAGATCGTCTACATCGACGATCACTCGCGCGATGACACCCTGGCGGTGCTGCAGGGACTGAAGGCGACCACGCCGGAACTGCGGGTGCTGCACCACGTGAACCAGAGCGGGCAGAGCACGGCGGTGCGCACCGGCGTCAAGCACGCGCGGGCGCCGTGGATCGCGACCCTGGATGGCGACGGCCAGAATGATCCGGCCGATATTCCCAAGCTGCTCGCCGCACGCGACGCCGCCGAGGCGCAGGTGAAGCTGTTCGCCGGCTGGCGCGTCAACCGCCAGGACAGCGGCAGCAAGCGCTGGGCCAGCAAGTGGGCCAACGCCATCCGTGCGCGCATGCTGCGCGACGACACGCCCGACACCGGTTGCGGCATCAAGCTGTTCGAACGCAGCGCGTTCCTCGACCTGCCGTACTTCGACCACATGCATCGCTACCTGCCGGCGCTGATGCAGCGTGCCGGCTGGAAGACCACCAGCGTGCCGGTCAACCACCGCCACCGCACCGCTGGCGTGTCCAAGTACAACAACCTCGGCCGTGCGCTGGTCGGCATCCGCGACCTGCGTGGCGTGGCCTGGCTGATCACCCGAAGCAAGCGCACCGCGGTGGAGGAGCGCTGATGGATCTGGAGCTGCACTGGCTGGATCAGCCCCTGACCTGGCTGTACTGGACCGGCCTGCATGTGACCGGCTGGAAGCTGATCGGCTACACCGGCGCACTGATGTTCGGCGGCCGCTGGCTGGTCCAGTTCTTTGCCTCCAAGCGTGCCGGCAAGCCGGTCATCCCGCGCCTGTTCTGGTACATGAGCGTGATCGGCAGCCTGATGACCCTGAGCTACTTCCTGTTCTCGGCCAAGCAGGACTCGGTGGGCGTGCTGCAGAATCTGTTCCCGGCGTTCACCGCCCTGTACAGCCTGCACCTGGATATCAAGCACCGCGGCTGGAAGCGCGACAAGGCCAGCCACTGAGGCTGCGCCGGGATGCGGTCTGCCGTGGGTAGAGTCGACTGTCAGTCGACTTTCGCGCGGAGCGCGGGCTTTGCCACGTCTGGCCGAAGAGCAGCCGACTAACAGTCGGCTCTACCACGCGCCTTCGGCGCTGGGGCCCCGGCCTGCGGCCGGTTCCCGGTCCTGCCTGCGCTGCAGGCAGGACCTTCGTCCCATGCCACGGGCCGTGGGCGGTGCCATCATCGGGGCCTGCCTTCCCGGGAACCTGTGCTCGTGAAAACCCGTCTTGCCGTTGCCCTGCTGCTCGCCCTGTCCGCCCCCACCGTGGCCTTGGCCGCTGCGCCCACCGCCGCGCCCGCCAGCGTGGCCACCGAATCGCCTGCAGATGCCGCCTTCCGCGCGCTGTACGAGAAGGAATGGAAGTGGCGCCAGCAGGGCGGTGGTGAAGCCAGCGAGGACGAAGACGCCCCGGCCAACGCCACCCGCATGCCCGACGTCGGCCCGGCCGCGCAGCAGGCACGCCTGAAGGTGTGGGACGAGACCCTGGCCGCGCTGAAGAAGATCGACCCGAAGACCCTGTCGCCGGACAACCAGGTCAACTACGCGATCTATCGCGACCAGGTGTTCAACCTGGCCGAAGAGACGCGCCTGCGCGGCTACGAAATGCCATTCAACGCCGATTCCTCGTTCTGGTCCAACCTGTCCTTCATGGCCCGGCGCGAGATGAAGACCGTGCAGGACTACCAGAACTACATCGCACGGCTGAACGACGTGCCGCGTTACTTCGGCCAGCAGACCGAGAACATGCGCGCCGGCCTGAAGCGCGGCTTCAGCGTGCCGCGCGCGGTGCTGGATGGCCGCGAAGTGTCCATCGCCACCGTCGCCGAGCTGAAGGACCCGACCGAATCGCCGCTGTACGCGCCGTTCAAGAAGCTGCCCAACACCATCCCGGCCGCCGAACAGGCCAGGCTGCAGGCGCAGGCGCGTGAAGCGATCAGCGGCAAGGTAGTGCCGGCGTTCCAGCAGCTGCGCACCTTCTTCGTCAACGAGTACGTGCCGCAGGCGCGCACCACCCTGGCCGCCGAAGCGATGCCCGATGGCAAGGCGTACTACAGGCAGCAGATCCACGAGTACACCACGCTGGACCTGTCGCCGGACGAGATCCATCGCATCGGCCTGGAGGAAGTCGCACGCATCCAGGGCGAGATGAACGCCATCATCAAGCAGGTGAAGTTCAAGGGCAGCTTCGCCGAGTTCCTGACCTTCCTGCGTACCGATCCGCAGTTCTATGCGAAAACGCCGGAAGAGCTGCTGTCGCGCGCCGCGTGGATCTCCAAGCGCGCCGATGGCCAGCTGGGCAAGTACATGACGTTGCCGCGCGCGCGCTTCACCATCGTGCCGGTGCCGCCGGACATCGCACCGTTCTGGACTGCCGGCCGCGGTGGCATGGGCACCTACTGGCTCAACACCTACAACCTGCCGTCGCGCCCGCTGTACAACCTGCCGGCGCTCACCCTGCATGAATCCGATCCGGGCCATTCGCTGCAGGGCGCGATCGCCGCCGAGCAGAAGAACCTGCCGGAGTTCCGCCGCAATGCCTACATCTCCGCCTATGGCGAAGGCTGGGCACTGTACTGCGAGAAGCTGGGCGTGGAGATGGGTATCTACGAAACCCCGTACGAGGATTTCGGCCGCCTGACCTACGAGATGTGGCGCGCCGCGCGCCTGGTGATCGACACCGGCGTGCACAGCAAGGGCTGGACCCGCGAGCAGGCGTTGGCCTACCTGCGTGACCACACCGCGCTGAGCGAGCATGAAGTGACCACTGAAGTGGACCGCTACATTTCCTGGCCGGGCCAGGCGCTGAGCTACAAGCTGGGCGAGATCGCCATCGTGCGCCTGCGTGCGCAGGCCGAGAAGGAACTGGGCGACAAGTTCGACATCAAGGGCTTCCACGACACCCTGCTGAAGCAGGGCTCGGTGCCGCTGCCGGTGCTGGAACAGCAGATCCAGGCCTACATCGCCGAGCGCAAGAAGGCCTGACCGTTACCGGGTAGTGCCGGCCGCTGGCCGGCAATCCGACCCGGTCACGGGGTCGGATCCCTTTCCCGTGGAAAGGGCTCCGACCCCCTCTCACCTCAGCCTACCGCCCGCGGCCTGGCCACCCGTGCTGCGAAGGTCGGCAGCACCAGCAGGGTCAGCACGGTGGCGGTGATCAGGCCACCGATCACCACCGTCGCCAGCGGTTTCTGCACTTCCGCGCCGGAACCGCTGGCGATCGCCATCGGAATGAAGCCGACGATCGCCACAAGCGCCGTGGTCAGCACCGCGCGGATGCGGCTGGAGGCACCGTTGATCGCCGCCTGCAGCGGCAGGTCGCCGGCATCCAGGCGTTCGCGGATCGCCTGCATCAGCACCAGGCCATTCAAGGTCGCCACGCCGGACACGGCGATGAAGCCGACCGCTGCCGATACCGAGAACGGCATGCCCCGCAGCAGCAGCGCGAGGATGCCGCCGACCAACGCCAACGGCACGCAGCTGAACACCAGAATGGCTTCCTTGCCGCTGCGCAGGGCCATGAACAGCAGGCTGCCGATCAGCAGGAACACTACCGGTACCACCGTCGCCAGCCGCTTTTCCGCGCGCTGCAGGTTCTCGAACTGGCCACCCCAGGTCAGGTAGGCACCCGGCGGCAGTGCCACGTCGGCTACCGCGGCCTGCGCTTCGCCGACGAAGCCGCCCAGGTCGCGGCCACGCACGTTGGCCTGCACCACCACGCGGCGGCTGCCGTTGTTGCGGCTGATCTGGTTCGGCCCTTCGCTGACCGTGATGCGCGCAACCGACGACAGCGGAATCACCAACCCCGACGGCGTGGCGATCGGCAGCGAGGCCAGCTGGTCCGGATCGTTGCGCGCGGCATCGTCCAGGCGCACCACCACGTTGAAGCGGCGGTCGCCTTCGAAGATCTTGCCCGCCGCAGTACCGCCGATGCCGGTGGACAGTGCATCACTCACATCCGCCGCAGTCAGCCCATACTGCGCCGCCGCCACATGATCGATCGCCACGTTCAGCGTGGGCAGGCCGGAGATCTGTTCCACCCGCACGTCGGCCGCGCCATCCACCGCACGCAGCTTCAGCGCCACCTGGTCGGCCACCTTCTGCAGCTGGCCGAAGTCATCGCCAAAGATCATTACGGCCAGGTCGGTACGCACGCCGGAAATCAGCTCGTTGAAGCGCAGCTCGATCGGCTGGCTGAACTCGAAACTGTTGCCCAGCTGCTGCCCGGCCAGCTTTTCGAAACGGGCCACCAGCGCGTCCTTGGCCAACTTCGGATCGGGCCAGTCCTTGCGTGGCTTCAGCACGATCACGCTGTCGGAGATGTTGGTCGGCATCGGATCGATCGCCGCCTCGGCGGTACCGGTACGCGAGAACACGGTCTCCACTTCCGGCTGCTTGGCAATCACCTTTTCCAACGCCAGTTGCATGGCCAGTGACTGCTCCAGCGACGTCGACGGCACGCGCAACGCCTGCATCGCCACGTTGCCTTCGTCCAGCGTCGGCATGAACTCGCGGCCCAGCATCGAGAACGAGCCGATGCCCACCACCACCATCATCACCGCACTGGCCACTACCGTGCGCGGATGCGCCACGGCCTTGCGGATCACCGGCTCGATGCGCGCGCGCAGCACGCGTATCAGCCTGGTCTCGTGCTCGCCGTCGTCCGCATGTGCATCTGCGTCCTTCGGCTTCGGCTCGCGCACCAGCAGCGCCGTCATCGCCGGCACGAAGGTGAAGGAGAACAGGAAGGCACCGACCAGGGCCAGCATGAAGGTCGCCGCCATCGGGTGGAACGTCTTGCCCTCCACACCTTCCAGGGTGAGGATCGGCGCGAACACCAGCAGGATGATCAGCTGGCCGAACGCCGCCGGGCGCGCCATCTTCAGCGCGGAATCGGCGGCCACGCGCAGCCGTTCCATCGCGGTCAGCGCCCGGCCCAGTTCGGCGCGGCGCTGGCCCAGCATCAGCAGCGTCGACTCGACCACGATCACCGCACCGTCCACCAGGATGCCGAAGTCCAGTGCACCCAGGCTCATCAGGTTGCCGCTGATGCCGAAGCGGTTCATGCCGATCACCGCGAACAGGAACGACAGCGGAATCACCAGCGCGGTGATGGTGGCCGCGCGCAGGTTGCCCAGCAGCAGGAACAGCACCACCACCACCAGCAGCGCGCCCTCGGTGAGGTTCCGGGCCACGGTCTTGATGGTGGAATTGACCAGCACACTGCGGTCCAGCACCGGTGCGGCCACGATGTCGGCCGGCAGCGACGTGTTCACCTGTTCCAGACGTGCGGCTGCGGCCTGCGCCACGGTGCGGCTGTTGCCACCGGCAATCATCAGCGCGGTGCCCAGCACGGCCTCGTGGCCGTTGCGGCTGGCTGCACCCAGGCGCGGCGCGCGGCTCAGTTCCACGGTGGCTACATCGGCCACGCGCACCACCACGCCATTGCGGGTGGCCACCGGCGCCTGTGCAAGATCCTCGGTGGTCAGCGCCAGGCCATCGGCACGCACCACCAGGCCTTCACCGGCCCGCTGCACGAAGCCGGCGCCGGCCTGCACGTTGGAGCGCTGCAGCGCGGTAACCAGGTCGGCCAGGCCGAGGCCATGCGCGGCCAGTTTGGCGCTGTCCGGATGCACGCCGTATTCCTTGACGTAGCCGCCGACCGTATCGACACCGGCCAGCCCCGGGCTGGAGCGCATCTGCGGCGCGATGATCCAGTCCTGCACGGTGCGCAGGTAGGTCGCGCGCTCTTCCGGCGTGCGCAGCAGGTTGCCTTCCGGCGTGCGGTAGACCTCGCCGGCCTGCCAGCCGGCTTCACCGGGCTTGGCCAGCCTGGTCGGATCGAACGCGGTGAAGTCCACCGTCCACATCAGCACCTCGCCGAGGCCGGTGGTGACCGGCGACAGCATCGGCGACGCACCATCGGGCAGGTCTTCCGATGCCTCGCGCATGCGTTCGGCCACCTGTTGGCGGGCGAAGTAGATGTCGGTGGCATCGGTGAAGATCGCGGTGACCTGCGAGAAGCCATTGCGCGACAGCGAACGCGTGGTGGTCAGGCCGGGAATGCCGGCCAGCGCGGTTTCCAGCGGATAGGTCACCTGCCGTTCGATCTGCTCCGGGGTCAGCGCCGGGGCCACCGTGTTGATCTGCACCTGGCGGTTGGTGATGTCCGGCACGGCGTCGATCGGCAGCTTGCCCAGCTGGAACAGGCCCACGGCGGCGATCAGCGCCGCCATGAACACCACCAGCCAGCGGTGGCGCACCGCTGTTTCAATGATCAGCTTGAACATGATCGCCTCCTCAGTGGCCGTGCTCGGCTTCGCCCTTGGCCAGCTCGGCCTTGAGCAGGAAGGCGTTGGCACCGACGATGCGCTCGTTGCCACTCAGGCCACCGAGGATCTCGATGCGGTCACCGGCACGGCGCCCGGCCAGCACTGGCTGCGCCTTGAAGCCACCTTCGACGGCGACGAACACCGCGCTGCTTCCATCGACGTTCTGCACCGCATCGGCGGGCACGCTGAGCGAGCCGTCCTGGCCTTCGGTGACCACCACGGCCGATACCGGCGAACCGGCCGGCGGCAGCGATGCATCCACCGGCGTGGCGCGGATCACTGCGACGCCGCCCTGCTGCCGTACATCGGCGGCCGAACCGGTGACGGTAGCGGTGAAGCTGCCACCCGGCACGCTCACTTCCAGCTTCATGCCGGGCATGACCTGTGCAGCCAGCGCTGGCGGTGCGGTGAACACCAGCTCGTTCATCGACGGGTCGGCGACGTCGGCCACCGCACTGCCGGCGGCGACCACACCGCCCGGCGTGACCTGCACGTTGCCGACGATGCCGGCCACCGGGCTGGTGATGCGCACGCGTCCACTGGCATCGGGCGCACCGTTGGCGGCGGCCTGTGCCTGTGCGGCAGCGGCCTGGGCCTGTGCCGCCAGCGAACGCGCACGCGAGGCTTCCAGCTCCTGGCGGGCGACCACGCCCTGGTCGACCAGGGCCTTGTCGCGGCCATAGGCCAGGCGTGCGGCCTCGGCTTCGGCGGATGCGGCCAGCGCATTGGCGCGGAACACCGCTGCCTCGCCACTGACCACGATGGCCAGCGCCTGGTTCTGTTTCACCGCCGTGCCCGGCGCGACCAGTACGCGCTCGACGCGGCCGGTCACGGTCGAGGCCACCGAGGCACGGGCACCGACCGAGGGTTCCACCCGACCGGCGAGGCGGGTGGAACCGCCACCGCCGTGACCGACGGCAACCACTTCGATACCGGACGCCTTGATCTGCTCAGGGGTCAGCGGTACCACGCCTTCATCGGTGTCTGCCGGCGTCTTCGCGGATTCGGCCTTGGCTTCCTTGCTGCCGGGCGCGTGGCCATGGCTGTCGTCGGTGCCGGCCTTGGTCGCAGCGGGGTCTTCATTGGCAGGTGTCTGCGCGTTGCCAGCGCAGCCGGCCAGCAGCACAGTCAGCAGCATGCCGCCGATCAGCGGAAAAGTACGGGAGAGAGTCATGGGGCCTCCACAAAGGGTGCGCGCCCTTCAAGGCGGGCAAGATCGATTTCCGCGCCGACGCGCGACAGGCGCGCATCCACGGCGGCGGCGCGGGCGGCGATAAGAGCGCTGCGCGTGCTGCGCAGTTCCAGCTGCGAGATGCGTCCGGCGTCGAAGCCGATGCGGGCCAGGCGATACGCCTCTTCGGCGGCGACCACGCTTTCATCGGCGGCGCGGGTTCGGCTGCCGGCGGCCTTCAAACCGGCCACGGCGGAGAGGCGTGCCGCCTCGCTGTCGCGGCGCTGCTGGTCCAGGCGCGCTTCGGCCGCGCGCTGGTCGGCATTGGCGGCGCGGATGCCACCGCGGTTGCGGTCAAACAGCGGGATGCTGAGGCTGAGCCCGAGGTTGTAGGCACGCTCGCCGCCCTCTCGGAAGCGGGTCTGCGCGGCGGTGACGCTTAGGTCGGGCAGGGCGCGCTTGCGTTCCACCTCGACCAGTTTGCCCGCCGCATCGGCTTCGGCTTCAGCGATGCGCACCGCCAGTGCGGTATCGGTGGCGCCGCGTGGCAGCGGCGGCGCACGGTCGAGCAGGCTGTCGCCGATCGACTGCACCGGCGCATCCAGCAGTGCAGCACCGGCCAGGCGGGCCAGCGCGGCATCGCGGAAGGCCTGCGCTTCATCCAGCGCGGCGTTGGCGTTGGCCACTTCGCTCTGCGCCTGCACCGCGCGCAGTTGCGGTTCGCGGCCCTGCTTGACCATCGCGTTGACGGCGTTGGCGTCATCGCGGGTGAGGCTCAGTGCCTCTTCGGCCAGGGTGTAGCGGCGCAGTGCACTTTCCGCCTGTGCGTAGACCACCGCCAGCTGGCTGGCCACATCGCTGCGGCTCTGCGTGCCACGCAGGTTGGCCGCCTGTGCCTCGGCGCGGGCCGCACGGACGCGCGCGCCGCGCTGGCCCCAGACCTCCAATGGCTGGGACAGGGTAAGCACGCTGTCGGCCTTGCCCATGCCGCCATAGGAGCCGGTGCCCCAGGCATTCTCGGCCGACCAGGACAGGGAAGGGTTGGGCAGTGCGCGGGCCTGGTCGGCGCGCGCGTCGGCGGCCTCGGCCAGCGCCGCACCGACGCGGGTGCCGGGCAGCTGGTCCAGGCGTTCAAGCAAGGTGTCGTAGGAAGGGGCGGCTTGCGCCATCACCGATGCCGCCGGGGCCAGGCCCAGCAACACGGCGACGACCCGCCCGGCCGCACGCAGCGACCGAGGTGTCAGGATCGACATAGGGGGATTCCGGTTGTGAGTGAAACGGGAGCCCGCAATCGCGGGACGCGCTCAACTCACGCCCGGGGGGGACGCGTCAATTCATCCTGGGCGACCGCATAGGTCGCCGCGTCGCCGGCATTCATCCAGCGCGCCGGCAGCGGCGCACCGAAGGCGGCGAGGGTGCTGGCCGGCAGGCTCAGGTTGGAGTGGTGGCAGTGGTTGTGGCTGCAGGCACCGGTGTGCTTGCCGTCACTGTCACCCTCGGCATCGTTGGCGTTGCTTTCCACGTGCACCACAGTGGTGTCGTGCGGTTCGACCGCGCAGGCCAGCACGTCGGCCACCGGCACGACCACGAACGCCGCCATCAGCAGCATCATCAGGTACGTACGCAGTTGGCGGGTGATCCGGCGCATGGAAGGGAGGCTAGCAAGCGATTTTCGCCGGATACAATATCAATGGCCGCCTCGGGAATTCGTCGGAATCTCCCGTTCAGGTGGACCGGGCGCGGGGTCGGATCCCTTTCCTCCGGAAAGGGCTCTGACCCCACCGCGTTGCCGGCCAGCGGCCGGCACTACCCGGGTCACGGCAGCTTCGCGATCACCTTGATCTCGAACTGGAACCCGTACAGCCAGGTCACACCGATGCCGGTCAGGGTCGGGTGCGGCGCCTGGCCCCAGTACTCGGGCACGATCGCCCAGGCCTTCTCGAAGTTCTTCTCCGGATCGACCAGGAACACGGTCACGTCGATCACGTCATCGAACGTGCAGCCTGCGGCAGCCAACACCACATTGAGATTCTCGAAGGCGCGGCGCACCTGCATTTCGAAGTCCGGCTCGGGCGAGCCGTCCTCGCGGCTGCCGACCTGGCCGGAGACGAACAGGAAACCGTTGGATCGGATCGCCGGCGAGTAGCGGTTGCGCTCGTACAGGGCCTGGCGGCCGGCGGGGAAAACGACATCACGCTGTGACATGGGGAAGATCCCGTGGGAGAGGACGCCATCCTCCCCGCCAGCGGTGTCTGGATAAACCGCGATGATCGGCCTAGATTGATTGCCAATTCCAAACAATCACGGCCAGCCATGGACCGTTTCGAGGCGATGCGGGCGTTTGCCCGGGTGGTGGAGACTGGCAGCTTCACCCGTGCGGCGCAGACCCTGCAGATCAGCCGCACCACGGCCACCCAGCTGGTGCAGCAGCTGGAGGCACACCTGCGGCTGCGCCTGCTCAACCGCACCACGCGCCGGGTCAGCGTCACCGCCGACGGTGCGGCCTACTACCCGCGCATCGCCCGCCTGCTGGCCGAGCTGGAAGAGGTGGAGGGCGGGCTGGGTGACGCAGCCAGCCAGCCGCGCGGCCGCCTGCGGGTGGATGTGCCGGGGCCTTACGCGCGGCTGCGGCTGGTACCGGCGCTGCCGGAGTTTCAGGCGCGCTACCCGGAGATCCAGCTGGATATCGGCGTCAGTGACCGCGAGGTCGACGTCATCGCCGACAACGTCGACTGCGTGATCCGCGGCGGCACCCCGGCCGACCCGGCACTGGTCGCGCGGCCGCTATGTGAAGCGTTTCGGCGTGCCGACCGACCCGCGCGCGCTGGAAGGGCCGGACCACCACATGGTCGGCTTCCTCAGCCCGCGCAGTGGTCGCGCACGCGTGTTCAGCGCGCAACGTGGCGATGAGCGCATCGAGGTGCAGGGCCGCTACACGGTCGGTTTCGACGACGGCAACGCCTATCTGGCGGCGGCGCTGGCGGGGCTGGGCGTGGTCGCGCTGCCCAGCTACATGGCCGCGCCGCACGTGGCGCGCGGCGAATTGCTGCCGCTGCTGCAGGACTGGCAGCTTCCACCCATGCCGATGCATGTGATGTTCCCGCCGAACCGGCACATGAGCCAGCGGCTGCGGGTGTTCATCGATTGGGTGGTGGAAGCGTTGGGGTGATGCACACGCACCTGTAGAGCCGAGCCCACGCTCGGCTGCTTCTCGCTCCAACGCTCAAGGCCCGCGCTTCGCGCGTGAGCCGAGCACGGGTTCGGCTACAGGGAGGGCTTCCTGCTGCAGGCATGCGAAAATCATCGCGGCACGCAACAGGAAACATCGCCACGCATGAATCGCATCGTCGCACTGGACACCGAAACCACCGGCATCTCCCACCGCCTGGGGCACCGCGTGATCGAAATCGGCGCCGTCGAACTGATCGACGGCCAGCTCAGCGGCCGCCAGTTCCACACCTACCTGCAGCCGCAGCGCAAGGTGGACTGGGGCGCACAGCGCGTGCATGGCATCAGCGATGCAATGCTGGTGGGCAAACCGCTGTTCTCCAGCAAGGCCGCTGAACTGCTGGACTTCCTGCGCGGCAGCGAGATGGTCGCGCACAACGCCACCTTCGACGTGGGTTTCCTGGACAACGAGCTGCGCCTGGCCGGCATTCCCGGCACGCTGGCCCAGCACTGCCGCATCACCTGCAGCCTGAAGCTGGCGCGCGGGCGCTGGCCCGGCCAGGGCAACAAGTTGGACGATGTGCTGCAGCGCCTGCGCATCCCCGGCAACCGGGGCCTGCACGGTGCGCTCAAGGATGCCCATCTGCTGGCCCAGGTGATTCCGCACCTGCGCTGAGGCTTGCCCGCTGTTACATCGGCCGTAACCAGCGCTCGATCATCGCCACGCCACAGGCCACCCCGTCTTCATCGCTCATCGCCACGCCCAGGGCCGCCGCGCGTGCGCGTACTGCGTCGGCTTCTGCGAAGGTGATGGCTGCTGCCAGCGTTGCTGCATCCAGTCGCTTCGGTGACAACGGTGCCGGTGCCACGCCCAACCGACACAGGCGATCGGCCCAGAAGAACTGATCCGCAGCGAACGGCATCACCAGCGAGGGAATGCCGGCCCGGCAGGCCGAATGCGTGGTGCCGCTGCCACCGTGGTGGATGGCGAGTGCGCAACGCGGGAACAGCGCTTCGTGTGGGGTCGGCCCCAGTACGAAGACCGAATCGGGCAAGCGCATCGCAGGCAGTCCCACCCAGCCAGTAAACAGCAGCACCCGGCGTGGCGCCAGCGCCTGCAGCAGGGCCGGCAGCACGCGTTCGCGATCAAAGCCGGTCATGCTGCCGAAGCCCAGGTAGACCGGCGGCGGGCCGGCATCAAGGAAGACCCGTAGATCGGCCGGGGGCGTCCAGGGCGCATCAGGAAGCCGCCATTGGCCACAGACCATGTGGTCGGCCGGCCAGTCCGCCGGTAGCGGCAGCAGCTGCGGTGAGATGCCATAGAGCATCGGCAGGCCGGACCACAGCGCGCGGCGCGGCGATTGCCCCAACTGCTGGCGTGCCGCGTTGATCGGCCGGCGGAACTGGCGCCAGATCAGGCCGTTGACCAGCCCATAGCTGGCGCGGTTCAACCAGCCCGGCGAGCGTCCCGGTGGCAGGAACGGAGAGCGGAAGGCCCGCGTCGGGGTCAGCGGAATCATGCCGCTGCCGATGACGGGAATCCTGCGGCGTTCGCCCACGCTCATGCCGACGAAGGCCGCCAGGCCACCGGTCAGAATCGCATCGCAGCCTTCGGCGGCGGCATCGGCTTGGCGCATCCAGCTGCTGACATGCTGCAGCGCCATCCGTGCCAGGCCGGTACTGGCGGCGGCAACGCCGTTGCCACGCGAGACCAGGGCGACCACGTCGTCATGGATGTCACCCTCAAGGGCCGCGTGGGGCACATCCAGGGCCTGCGCGCTGCCCAAGGTGCCGCCATCGGCCAGTAGCGTCACCTCGTGGCCCGCGCCGATCAGCCCATGGCAGAGCATGGCCAGGGGACGTGTGTCGCCTTCGGTTCCGTAGGTCAGGGCCAGCAGCCGCATGGGAAGCTCCGCAGTGGTCCGGGCCAGTATGCCGGTTGGCGGAGTGCCCCCGGTCCTGCCGGTTCAGTCCCCGCCTGTGGGTAACTTGCGCAAGTGCTTGAACCGGTGCATAATGCGCGGCTCGCTGTGTCCGGTTTTCTACCGGGCGGCGTCCCCGGGAGCACGTCCCCGGCCGCCCAACGCCAGCGTAACCCTTTGATTCTCTTGACGTGTGGTGGGCAACCATCGAGGCCGCCGTCTCCCGGGCTACGGGCTGACAACTACTACTATCGAGGTGCGCAATGTCCCGCGTATGCCAGGTTTCCGGCAAGCGAGTGCAGACGGGTAACAACGTCTCGCACGCCAACAACAAGACCCGTCGTCGTTTCCTGCCGAATCTGCACGAGCGCCGTTTCTGGGTGGCCAGCGAGAACCGCTGGGTCAAGCTTCGTGTTTCCGCGCATGCACTGCGCACCATCGACAAGAACGGCATTGATTCCGTTCTGGCTGAGCTGCGTGCGCGCGGCGAAAAGGTCTGAGGAGTAAAGCATCATGGCAGGCAAGCGCGATAAGGTCCGTATGATTTCCTCGGCCGGTACCGGCCACTTCTACACCACGGACAAGAACAAGAAGAACACCCCGGGGAAGATGGAATTCCTGAAGTACGATCCGGTCGTGCGCAAGCACGTCCTGTACAAGGAAGGCAAGATCAAGTAATCCGCACGGATTGCTGGTCCCCGCGAAGAAACCCGCCCTTGTGGCGGGTTTTTTCATGCCCTGCGTTTACCTGGTGGATACCGACCGTTCCGATGCTGCTGTGGTGGTGGTGGGTGCCGACCGTTGGTCGGCACTGGGCAGTCCCTGCGCACGCTGTCGCCAATGGCGCCATGGCTGGAGCGAAGGGCCGATTGCGATAAGTGATTCTTCCTACTGGTTCCGGCGCCTCGCGCTGTTCAAATCGATTGGAACGACGGGCGTGGCCGTGCCCATGATGGCGAGCCGCTGCGGTTGCAGCGGTCGGGCTTGCAATCCCGAGGAATCGAGTAACGGTAAATTCGCCAGCCGCTGTCTCTGCGTGTGCAGCGGCTGGCGACCCGCTCTGCCTTATGGCGGGCGGTGCGTGGGGGCCGCGTGCCCGCCGGTTTGGTTTCCGTTGCTTGTTCCCCGGTATTGCAACCACGCATCGTCCGCCACCTTCACGGTGGCCAGATCCGTTGAAGGAGGTTGCATGAACACCCCGTCACACCGGCAGGACCTGGAACTGGGCTGGCTGCGCCTGCAGCGCGTGCTGGAAGGCATCGAGGGCATGGCGCTGCTGCTGTGCGACCACCATCTGGCACTGGCCAACGGTGCACCGTCGCCGCTGCCGGAGGCGCAGCTGGAGCGGGCCGCGCAGGCCATTGCCTGCATGGCGCTCAACGGCCGCCGCCATGCCGATTCGGTACGCCAGCTGTGCGAGGTGCCGGTGCGGCACTGAGCCATTCTGTAGAGCCGAGCCCACGCTCGGCTGCTCTGCGGTCGGGCCGAAAGGCAGTCGAGCATGGCTCGACTCTACAAAGGCCGCTGGGCAGAATGGCCCATCACCTCCCGACGGACGACACGATGCTGTTCGAGTGGTTGCTGGGTTCCTACCTGCTGCTGATCGACTGGCTGATCCGGCTGGTCGCGCTGTGCTGGATTCCCACCCGCACCACGCCGGGGGCGGCGCGCAGCTGGCTGCTGCTGGTCGGCTTCGTGCCGCTGCTGGGGCTGCCGTTGTACCTGCTGTTCGGCCACCCGTGGCTGTCGCGCGAGCGCATCCGCCGCCAGGCCGAGGCCTCGCAGGTCATCCGCGAGGAACAGGCGCTGCAGCATCGCCTGCGCTGGACACCGCAGCCGGACACCGCCAGCGCCGAAATCGTGCCGCTGGTGCAGCGCCAGGGCGATTTCATGCCGGTGCACGGCAACGCCGTCGACCTGCTGACCGACTACGACGAATCGCTGCACACGCTGATCGCCGACATCGACCAGGCCGAAGACCGCGTGCACCTGCTGTACTACCTGATGTTCGACGACGCAGTGGGCGAGGCGGTGGTCGAGGCGCTGCAGCGTGCAGCTGCACGTGGCGTGCAGTGCCGCGTGCTGCTGGATGCGGTGGGTGCCAAGCGCGGCCTGCGCGCCTATCGCAAGCGCCTGCAGGCGCGCGACATCGAGGTACGCGCGATGCTGCCCGGTGGCCTGCGCTGGCGCCGCAGCGGGCGCATGGATCTGCGCAACCATCGCAAGATCGCGGTGATCGACAACGAAGTGGCCTATGTCGGTTCGCAGAACCTGGCCGGCCCGCAGTTCGTGCCCGGCCACCCGAACCGCGAGCTGGTGGCGCGCGTGCGTGGCCCGGCCGTGGCGCATTTGGAAGCGGTGTTCGCCAGCGACTGGTACATGGAAACCGGCCAGCGCCTGGACGTCATCGCCGATGTGCCCGAGTGCAGCGACGACATCGCCACCCAGCTGCTGCCCAGCGGCCCGGCCTATCCGTACAGCAACGCGCGTGATGCGGTGGCGGCGCTGATCCACCTGGCACGGCGACGGCTGGTGATGGTCACGCCGTATTTCGTGCCCGACGAAGCCACGCTCAGTGCGTTGCGCATTGCGGCCTTGTCCGGCGTGCAGGTGCAGCTGATCCTCTCGACCAGCAACAACCAGCGGCTGACGTCGTGGGCGCAGGAGGCCTACTACGACGAGCTGCTGCGCTGTGGCGTGCGCATCGCGCTGTACGAGCCGCAGTTCCTGCATGCCAAGCACATGAGCGTGGACGAGGACATCGCCGTGCTCGGCTCGATCAACATGGACATCCGCTCATTCGCGCTGAATGCCGAAATCGGCCTGGTCTGCTACGACCGCGCGCTGGTGCAGCAGCTGTGTGCGATCGAGGATGGCTACCTGCGCGAGTCGCGGCAGCTGGACCTGCAGCAATGGCGCAGCCGCCCCACGTGGCGGCGCAGCCGCGAAGGCATCGCACGTCTGGCCGATGCGTTGATGTGAGATGGCGGCAATCGCCCGCTTCGGCAACCCGGCCCGTCATCGCCGATGGCCTACAATCGGCGCATGACTGATTCACCGCGTAATGGCGAACTGGACCTGGCAATCATCGGCGGTGGTGCGGCCGGGGTGCTGGTGGCGATCCAGGTGCTGCGCCAAGCCAAGGCGCCACTGGCGTTGGCCATTCTCGAACCGGCTTCGCAGCTGGCCCAGGGCATCGCCTATGCCACGCCGTGGCCGGAGCACCTGCTGAACGTGCCGGCGGCGAAGATGAGTGCGTTTGCCGACCAGCCCGGCGATTTCCTCGACTACCTGATGGCCGCCAACGCCTACCCGGGCCAGGCGCGCGAGGTGCTGGGCGAGCGTTACGTATGCCGCCACTACTTTGCGGCCTACCTGCAGCAGCGCCTGCAGGAGGCCGCTGCGGCCAGCCCGGCACAGCTGCAGGTGATCGCGCAGCCGGTGCTGGACCTGCAGCCGGATGACCATGGCTACCGGCTGGCACTCGGCGATGGCCAGACGCTGCACGCCGTGCAGGCGGTGCTCGCCACCGGCAACAGCATGCGACCGCTGCCGGTGGCCGGTGCCGAGGCACTGCCCGCCGATGATGTGATCGAGGCTTGGGACTACGACGGCGTGCGTACCCTGGCCGGTGAGCAGGCCGTGGCCATCGTCGGCTCCGGCCTGAGCATGGCCGACACCGTGCTGGCGCTGGTTGCCGCCGGCCACACCGGCCCGCTGCATGTGATCTCGCGCCATGGCCTGCTACCGCTACCGCATGCGCATGGCGGCCTGCCCACGTTCGACCCTGCCACGCTGCTTCCGATGCGCCTGCGCCAGCGCCTGCGCGCCTTGCGCGGGTTCGCTCGCCAGGCGCAGGCCGACGGGCTGCCGTGGCAGGGCGTGATGGACCGCATCCGTCCCCACGGACAGGCGCTGTGGTGCAGCCTCGACGCGGCCGACCAGCGCCGCTTCCTGCGCCATGTGGTGCGCTACTGGGACGTGCATCGCCACCGCATCGCCGAAGAGGTCGACGCACAGCTGCAGGCGCTGATCGAAAGCGGCCAACTGCGCATTCACCGGTCCCGCCTGCAACGCGTCGGCCGCGAAGGCGATGCCCTGCGGCTGTCGGGTCGCGATGCCAACGGCAATGAACAGCACTGGACGATCAGCGGCGTTGTCAACGCCACCGGCGTGGAAACCCGCGCCAGTGCGCTGCGCAATCCGTTGCTGCAGCAGCTGCAGGCCGAGGGCCTGGCCCGCCCCGGGCCGCATGGGCTGGGCCTGGACAGCACGGTGCCGGGCGACCGCCTGCGCAGCGCCAGTGGCCAGCCGCAGGCACGGCTGGGCGTGCTCGGCAGCCTGCGCATCGGCAGCCTGTGGGAAAGCCTGGCGGTGCCTGAACTGCGTCAGCAGGCGCAGGCGCTGGCCAGTCAGGTGGTCGCAGGAGCCGCGACGGCGATGCCGTAAAATGGAGGCATGGATGTCTCCCACCTGCTTGATGGCCTGAACCCGGCCCAGCGCGAAGCCGTCTCCGCTCCCCCCGGCCACCACCTGGTGCTGGCCGGTGCCGGTTCCGGCAAGACCCGCGTACTCACCCACCGCATCGCCTGGCTGCATGAAGTCGATGGCGTGCCGACCCACGGCATTTTCGCGGTGACCTTCACCAACAAGGCGGCCGGCGAAATGCGCCACCGCATCGACGCCCAGCTGCCCCATGGCAGCCATGGCATGTGGATCGGTACCTTCCACGGACTGGCCAACCGCCTGCTGCGCCTGCACTGGCAGGACGCCAAGCTGCCAGAAGGCTTCCAGGTGATGGACTCGGACGACCAGCTGCGGCTGGTCAAGCGCGTGGTGCAGGCGCTGGAGCTGGACGACGGCAAGTACCCGCCCAAGCAGATCGCGTGGTGGATCAACGCGCAGAAGGACGAGGGCCGCCGCCCGCAGCACATCCAGCCCGAACCGCACGACGCGTGGCTGGAAACCATGCGCCAGGCCTACATCGAATACCAGGCGCGCTGCGACCGCGCCGGCCTGGTCGACTTCGCCGAGCTGCTGCTGCGCGCGCATGAACTGCTGCGCGACAACCCGGCCCTGCTGGCGCATTACCGCGCCCGCTTCCGCGAAATCCTGGTGGACGAGTTCCAGGACACCAACGCCATCCAGTACGCCTTCGTGCGCGTGCTGGCCGGCGATTCCGGCCACGTGTTCGTGGTCGGCGACGATGACCAGGCCATCTACGGCTGGCGCGGTGCCAAGGTCGAGAACGTGCAGGGCTTCCTGCGCGACTTTCCGGGTGCGCAGACCATCCGCCTGGAGCAGAACTACCGCTCCACCGCCAACATCCTCGGCGCCGCCAACGCGGTGATCGCGCACAACCCGGATCGCATCGGCAAGCAGCTGTGGACCGACAGCGGCGACGGCGAGCCGATCGACCTGTATGCGGCGTACAACGAGATGGACGAGGCGCGCTACATCGTCGAGCGCGCCCGCCAGTGGGTGCGCGACGGTGGCAGTTACACCGAAGTGGCCGTGCTCTATCGCAGCAACGCGCAGTCGCGCGCGCTGGAAGAAGCGCTGCTGAGCGAGCAGGTGCCGTACCGCGTGTATGGCGGCATGCGCTTCTTCGAGCGTGCCGAAATCAAGGACGCGCTGGCCTACCTGCGCCTGCTGTCCAACCGCAATGATGACGCCGCTTTCGAGCGCGCGGTCAACACGCCCACCCGGGGCATCGGCGACCGCACGCTGGACGAAGTGCGCCGCGAGGCGCGCGCGCAGGGCATTTCGTTGTGGGAAGCGACGATGCTGGTCACCCAGGGCAGCGCGCTGGCCGCACGTGCGCGCAATGCACTGGCCGGCTTCCTGGGGCTGGTCAACGAGCTGCAGGCCCAGACCGTGCACATGACCCTGGCCGAGCGCGTGGACCACGTGCTGGCCCGCTCGCAGCTGCGCGAGCACTGGAGCAAGGAAAGCCGCAATTCGCTGGATTCGGAATCGCGTACCGACAACCTCGACGAACTGGTCTCGGTGGCGTCGCGCTTCGTGCGCCGCGCCGACGACATCGAGGAAGTGGGCGAGGACATGGACGAGCTGGTCGCGTTCCTGGCCTATGCCGCGCTGGAGGCCGGTGAAGGCCAGGCGCAGGCGGGCGAGGACGGCGTGCAGCTGATGACCCTGCACTCGGCCAAGGGCCTGGAATTCCCGCTGGTGTTCCTGGCCGGCCTGGAGGAAGGCCTGTTCCCCAGCGCACGTTCGCTGGAGGAAAGTGGGCGTCTGGAAGAAGAGCGTCGGCTGGCCTACGTGGGCATTACCCGCGCGCGCCAGAAACTGGTGCTGAGTTATGCCGAATCGCGCCGCATCCACGGCCAGGACAACTACAGCCTGCCATCGCGCTTCCTGCGCGAGATTCCGCGCGAGCTGCTGCACGAAGTGCGCCCGAAGGTGCAGGTCTCGCGTCCGGCCTCGCTGGGCAGCAGCCGGGTGATGGGCCATGCCTCGATCGAGGCACCGCCGGTCAAGCTTGGCGCACTGGTCACCCATCCCAAGTTCGGCGAAGGCATGGTGACCGACTACGAAGGCAACGGCGCCCACGCCCGCGTGCAGGTCGAGTTTGCCGACGCCGGCAGCAAGTGGCTGGTGATGGCGTATGCCAACCTGACGGTGATCTGATCACCGTCAGGGGGCGGGAATTCCTGTAGAGCCGAGCCATGCTCGGCTGCTTCAGGCGGGAAAACCAGCCGAGCATGGCTCGGCTCTACAACAGCGGTCGGCTATCAGCCGATGGTGAACTTCTCTACGGCTGCCACCAACCCGGCGCGCTCCATCGCTTCTTCATCCTGGCGGTTGCGGATCAGCGCGTAGTGGCCTTCCGCCGGCGACAACACCTCGATCACTTCGCCGCGGTAGTTGGTGATCTCGATGAAGCCGTTGCCCACTCCGCTAACGTTGTCGATCTCCGCTATCAATGTCTTCAGGCTCACAACGGCACCGTCCTTGTCCGTGCCGCCACCAGTGCGGGGATTGTCGAAGTACACGCTGATCTTCGGCTGCCTGGTCCTATGCCAGTTGTTGACGTCAACGATGTGATGTGTGGACCACCTGAAATCCTCTGCTGATTCGTTGCCGTTGAACTCACACCGGAAGATCGGCAGGCACAGGAACAGACCCGTGCGCTTCTCGATCCCATTCAGAAGCCCGTGATAAGTGCTGGGAACCGCCATCGCATGAGTGAACCCATAGGCGTTGGAAGGAATTTCAAAGATCGTTGGCCCATCATGTGAAAGACGGGGCGGCGCGTTCAGCACAACGCTGGCGGCGAACTCCGGATCATCGACATTTTTGGACGCGATCGCGAGGTCATGTTCCTTGGCATTTCTGATGCAGCAATAGAGCACGTACGTCGCGACTACGTACTTGCTGAAGTAGCAGTCGTGCGCCTCGGCTACCTCTGCGAACGTCGTTAACAGGTCATCCTTGGTGATCATGGGCATCTGGACGGTGGAAAGGCCCATGATGGTCTTTCGAGTGTTTTCCGGCCATGCAACTTGTCCGAATGTACCTGAGTGGGGTCAGAGCCCTTTTCCGTTGGAAAAGGGATCCGGCCCCGATTAGGCTTCGCGCATGACCCGCAACGTGCTCTTCCTCTGCAGTCAGAACCGCCTGCGCAGCCCGACGGCCGAGCAGGTCTTCGCCGATTGGCCGGGTATCGAGACCGCCTCGGCCGGGTTGCTGGCCGATGCCGAGGAAGTGCTCAGCCCCGAGCTGCTGCAGTGGGCCGACCTGGTGTTCGTGATGGAGCGCGCCCACCGCAACCGGCTGTCCAGCCGCTACAAGGCGTGGTTGAACGGCAAGCGAGTGATCTGCCTGGATATCCCGGATGACTACGAGTACATGGACCCGGTGCTGGTGGAGCTGCTGAAACGGAAAGTGCCGCCGTTCCCGCGTTGACGGGCTGTTGTAGAGCCGAGCCCATGCTCGGCTGCTTCTGGCGGGAAAAGCAGCCGAGCATGGGCTCGGCTCTACAATAGGCGGCACTTCTTTCAGGAACGCTCCCATGACCGAACCCGTGCTGCACGTCACCGTGACGTTGAATGCCCGGCTGCAGCCCGACCATCGCCACGAACTGTTCGAGGACCCACTCGATGCGCTGCTGCAGGCGGCCAATGTCGGCGAGATCACCGGCGGCGGCACCGCGATGTCCGACCTGGGTGAGGTCGAATACGGCGATATCGAAGTGGCGCTGGTCGATGCCGATGGCGTGCCCAAGCTGATCGATCTGCTGGAACAGCTGGGTGCACCGAAGGGCTCGAAGATCCAGGGCGCGGGTGAAGCCGATCGCAGCTTCGGCGTGACCGAGGGCCTGGGCATCTACCTGGATGGCCTGAACCTGCCGGACGAGGTCTACGAACAGTGCGATTCCAACCACGTGTTCGAGCAGCTGTCGGAGAACATCGACGGCCTGGGCGAGATCTGCAGCTGGTGGCAGGGCCCGAGCGAGACCGCGCTGTACATGTACGGCCAATCGTTCGAGGCGATGCGCGATGCAATCGCTGAATTCGTGGGCAGCTACCCCCTGTGCCAGAACGCACGCGTGGTGCAGATCGCCTGAGCGACATTGTTGTAGAGCCGAGCATGGGCTCGGCTCTACAGAAGGGGGCCGGCCGAGCGCGTCCCTCGGACCACGTGACGGTGCGCACGGGCCCCTGCACAGCGCCGGATTGATCCTGCTCAAGGCGCCGCCTCCACATCCGGTGTGCAATGGTGGCGTTCCCATCTGGCAGACCGCCACGGAGCCCCACCATGTACAAGCGCATCCTGATTGCCACCGACGGGTCCGAGCTGGCCGACAAGGGCCTGGCCAAGGGCCTGGAGCTGGCCAAGGACCTCAACGCCGAGGTCGATATCGTGACTGTCTCCGAGCCGTGGGCCGTCGGCATGTACGACGCCATGGGCTGGAGCGTGGGCTACATGAACAGCCCGGAATACAAGGCCGACCGCGAGGAGGGCGCGCAGAAGGTGCTGCAGCCGGCGCTGGCCAAGGCCGCCGAGCAGGGCATCACGGCCAACCCGGTGCACGTGCTGGACCGCTACGCGGCCGACGGCATCATCGAGACGGCGGCCGAGCGCAACAGCGACCTGATCGTGATGACCTCGCACGGCCGCCGTGGCGTGACCCGTGTACTGCTGGGCAGCCAGACTGCCGAGGTGCTGGCGCGCAGCACGCTGCCGGTACTGGTCATCCGCTGATCCACACCCGCTGATTGAAGCGTTCCCCGGGGAGGGGACCCGACGCCGGTGCGCAGGATGCGCGCCGGCGTTGTTTTTTGTGGGGGGCTGGGGTGAATCCACGCATGGCGTGGATCTACTGGATCGCAGGGATCCGACCCGGTCACCTCACCAGCTGTACAGCTTCCAGTAGACCGGCGACACGCCATCCTTGTCGTTGTCGAATCGGCCATCGCCGTTCTTGTCGTACATGTAGAACGGGGCACCGCGCGACGGGGTCACCTTGACCATGCGCAGCTGGCCGGACACACGGTATTCCTCGATGACATCGCCGTTGTCCATGGTACGCCTGGACACATCCGCGCCCTTGACGTCCACCGGGGGAGCACCCGCGCCACCCATGCTGGCGCAGCCAGCGAGCAGGAGCAGGGAAGCCAGCATCAGGGTCTTCATCGGCGGGGGCCTTTGCCTGGAAAGAGCCCTGATTATGCCCCATCGCGGTGTGCGCGCCGTGTCGCCGCGGTGCAGGCACGGGCGCGTAGAATCAGCGCATGAGCAGATTAGTCCTGATCGACGGGTCCAGTTACCTGTACCGCGCGTTCCACGCGCTGCCGCCCCTGTCCAATGCACAGGGTGAACCCACCGGCGCGCTGTTCGGCGTGGTCAACATGCTGCGTTCGACGCTGAAGGAGCGCCCGGCCTACGTCGCGTTCGTGGTCGATGCGCCCGGCAAGACCTTCCGTGATGACCTGTACGACCAGTACAAGGCCAACCGCCCGCCGATGCCCGATGAGCTGCGCAGCCAGGTCGAGCCGATGTGCCGCATCGTCGAAGCGCTGGGCATCAGCATCCTGCGCATCCCCGGCGTGGAAGCCGACGATGTGATCGGCACGCTTGCGCTGCAGGGCCTGGCGCAGGACCTGAAGGTGACCATTTCCACCGGTGACAAGGACTTCGCCCAGCTGGTGCGGCCGGGCATCGAGCTGGTCAACACCATGACCGGCAGCCGCATGGATTCCGACGCGGCGGTGATGGACAAGTTCGGCGTGCGCGCCGATCAGATCATCGACCTGCTGGCGCTGATGGGCGACGCGGTCGACAACGTGCCGGGTGTGGAGAAGTGCGGGCCGAAGACCGCTGCCAAGTGGCTGGCCGAGTACCAGCACCTGGACGGGGTGATGGCGGCCGCGCCGACCATGAAGGGCAAGATCGGCGAGAACCTGCGCGCTGCGCTGGAACGCCTGCCGCTGAACCGCGAATTGGTGACGATCCGCACCGATGTGGAACTGGAGGCCAGCCCGACCACGCTGGCGCTGCGCGAGCAGGATGTTCCGGCGCTGACCGAGCTGTATACGCGCTATGGTTTCACCCAGGCGCTGAAGGAGCTGGGCGCGCCTGTGCCGGCACCGGTGGCCGCCAGCGAGGCGACCCCGAGCCTGCGCGGCACTGCGGCCGGCTTCGCGCGTGGCAGCGTCGAGGCGCCCGCCGCCGGCACGCTGGATCCGGCACTGTCCGCGCCGGGTGAATACGAGACCGTGCTGACCAGCGGGCAGCTGCAGGCCTGGGTCGAGCGCCTGCAGCAGGCCGAGCTGATCAGCTTCGATACTGAAACCGATGCGCTGGACGCGATGCGCGCGCGCCTGGTTGGCGTCAGCCTGGCTGTCGAGCCGGGCAGGGCGGCCTACATTCCGGTCGGCCACGATTACCCGGGTGCGCCGGCCCAGCTGCCGATGCAGCAGGTGCTGGATGCACTGCGCCCGGTGCTGCAGGACCCGGCGAAGAAGAAACTGGGCCAGCACGGCAAGTACGACCTGCATGTGCTGCGCCGCCACGGCGTGGAGGTGCAGGGCTACCACGACGACACCATGCTCGAGAGCTTCGTGCTCAACTCCACCGCCACCCGCCACGACATGGATTCGCTGGCCCTGCGTTACCTGGGCTACACCACCCTCAAGTTCGAGGACGTGGCCGGCAAGGGCGCCAAGCAGATTCCGTTCTCGCAGGTGGGCATCGACGAAGCCAGCCGCTATGCGGCCGAGGACGCCGACATTACCCTGCGCCTCCATCGCGCGCTGCAGCCGCAGCTGCTGGCCGAGCCGGCGCTGGACAGCGTGTACCGCGACATCGAGATGCCGCTGGTGCCGGTGCTGACCAGCATTGAAGCCAACGGCGTGCGGATCGACACCGACGAACTGCGCCGCCAGAGCCAGGACCTGTCCTCGCGCATGCTGGCCGCGCAGCAGAAGGCCACCGAGCTGGCCGGCCGCAGCTTCAACCTGGATTCGCCCAAGCAGCTGCAGGCGGTGCTGTTCGACGAGCTGAAGCTGCCGGCGGTGGTGAAGACCCCGAAGGGCCAGCCCAGCACCAATGAAGAGGCACTGGAGGCAATCGCCGACCAGCACGAGCTGCCACGGGTGATCCTCGACTACCGCGGGTTGGCCAAGCTGCGCAGCACCTACACCGACAAGCTGCCGGAGATGGTCAACCCGGACACCGGCCGGGTGCATACCAGTTACCACCAGTCTGGTGCCGCCACCGGCCGCCTGTCCTCGTCGGACCCGAACCTGCAGAACATCCCGATCCGCACCGAGGATGGTCGCCGCATCCGCCGCGCGTTCATCGCCCCGGAGGGCTTCCAGCTGCTGGCGGCCGACTATTCGCAGATCGAACTGCGGATCATGGCCCACCTGTCCGAGGACCCGGGCCTGGTGCGTGCCTTCGAGCAGGGCGCCGACGTGCACCGTGCCACCGCCGCCGAGGTGTTCGGGCGCACGCTGGAGGAAGTGACCCCGAACGAGCGCCGCGCCGCCAAGGCGATCAACTTCGGGCTGATGTACGGCATGAGCGCCTTCGGCCTGGCCCGCAACCTGGGCATCGACCGTGGCCAGGCGCAGGACTACGTGGCGCTGTACTTCAGCCGCTACCCGGGCGTGCGCGATTTCATGGAGCGGATGCGCCAGCAGGCCCGCGACCAGGGCTATGTGGAAACCCTGTTTGGTCGTCGCCTGTACCTGAACGACATTCATGCACGTAACCAGGGCCTGCGCGCCGGTGCCGAACGCGCGGCGATCAACGCGCCGATGCAGGGCACCGCCGCCGACATCATCAAGCGTGCAATGGTGGATGTGGACCAGTGGCTGCGCGACAGCGGGGCACCAGCGCGGATGATCCTGCAGGTACACGATGAACTGGTCTTCGAAACCGAAAGCAGTTTCGTTGAAGACCTGCGTTTGCAGGTGGTGGAGCGCATGTCGCAAGCGGCCAAACTGCGGGTGCCGCTGGTGGTCGATACCGGCGTCGGCAGCAACTGGGATGAGGCGCACTGACGGCATTTCAGGCCGAAAACGACGTGAATGTGTTCATGAGTCGGGGGTTTCTGACTCGACCATGAATGTTGCCCCGATTGAATTTCATTAAATGGGGCCCCTTCACGAACCGTTAGTGTTCGGAGTGCTTCTATAACTCCCGACAGGCGCAATGCCTGTTGTGGATCTCTCCCATCCCCTGGAGCAGATCTCGGAACGGGGACTCCTCCCCAAGTGCCCGTTCCCCGGCCCCGTTGACCTCCCCCTGGTCAGCGGGGCTTTTTATTTGTACTGCCGGAACCGCAGATGGGGTCAGATCCCTTTGCCCACCGGGCAAAGGGATCTGACCCCAGGTGCCAGGATGGGCCACTGTCCAGCAGGGGAAGACCATGCCCGACCTGTTCGCGCTGGCCATGCCGTGGTGGGAATTCATCCTGCGCGCGGTGGTCGCCTGTTCGAGGCGGTATTTCGCCGCGAGCTGATCAGCCGCGCCGACTTCGATGCCGCGCTCCGCCAGCAGGGCGGGCTGCAGATTGAAGACGTGCAGATTGCCCTGCTGGAGACGACAGGGCACATCACCATCATCGCGCGGAAGGGCAGCTGACCAGCGCCGAGCCCACGTCCCGCGCGACGACACCCCTCAGAGCCAGTCGCGCGGCACCAGGTAGTCGGCCAGGCGCGATTCGGGGCTGCCTGGTTCGGGCGAGAAGCCGTATTCCCAGCGCACCCGCGGCGGCAGGCTCATCAGGATGCTTTCGCTGCGGCCACCGCTCTGCAGCCCGAACAGGGTGCCGCGGTCGTAGACCAGGTTGAATTCCACGTAGCGGCCGCGGCGGTACAGCTGGAACTCGCGTTCGCGTTCGCCATGTGGTGTGTCCTTGCGCTGCTGCACGATCGGCAGGTACGCATCGAGGAAGCCGTCGCCGACCGCGCGCAGATAATCGAAATCGCGCTCGAAATCGCCGTGCAGGTCGTCGAAGAACAGACCGCCGACGCCGCGCGTTTCGTTGCGATGACGCAGGAAGAAGTATTCGTCGCACCAGCGCTTGTGCGCGGCGTAGCGTTCGTCGCCGAACGGCGCACACAGATCGCGTGCGACCCGGTGCCAGTGCTGCACGTCCTCGTCGAACGGATAGAACGGGGTCAGGTCGAAGCCGCCGCCGAACCAGCTGGCTACCACTTCACCGTCGCGCTGCGCCTGGAAGAAGCGCACGTTGGCATGGGTGGTCGGCACGTACGGGTTGAGCGGGTGGAACACCAGCGACACGCCGGTGGCGCGCCAGGAGGCGCCCGCCAGTTCCGGGCGGTTGGCCGAGGCCGACGGCGGCAGGCGGCTGCCAGCGACGTCGGAGAAGCCGATGCCGGCCTGCTCGAACACTGCGCCGTCGCGCAGCACGCGGGTACGCCCGCCACCGCCCTCGGCACGCTGCCACAGGTCTTCCTGGAAGCGGGCCCGGCCATCGACGGCCTCGATCGCCGCACAGATGCGGTCCTGCAGCTCGGTGAGGTAGGCGCGAACGCGCTCGAATTCGTTCATGGCGCGTACTTTACCGCAGGGCCCGGCCAACGCTGCGGACAGGCCCTGGCAGGCTCAGCGCTTGCGATTGGAAGTGCGCGGCGCCGGAGCGTCCTCGGCCGTCGCTTCGTCCACCGCCTCCTGCAGGACGCGACCCAGCTCCAGGGCGCTCCAGTTTCCGGTGTCCAGCACATCGCAGGCGACGTGGCGCCCGCTGCGGTCGGCGGCGCACAGCCGCTCCAGCGTCGCATGGGCGTCGACGTCGCTGCTGCGGCCCTGCGCTGCGACCAGGTTCTCGCAGCCCTCGCGCACGCCGGCACGGCACACGGTGGTGTAGTGCTCTGCCGCCTGTCGCCACTGGCCGGACAGCGCAAGACGGTTGCCAAGAATGTTGCAGCCCTGCAGCTTGCCCTGCGCGCAGCAGGCTTCGGCACCGCCGCTGGCCAGCGCTTGCGGGCAGTCCTGCGGCAGCGGTAGCACCGTGTAGTGTTTCGGCGGGCTGCAGGTGCTCGCGCCCTCGCCGGTCGGCACGAACACCTGGAAGCGTGTCCACGTGTCCAGGCCCAGCAGCTGGCCCCCGGGCAACGGCCGCAGCACGAAGTCGCCGCCCTTGTCGTGGCGGATGCGGACGTCGCCGTCTTCGACACGGGCACGCAGCTGGCTGTCCCAGCCGATGCCGACCCGTCCTGCATCGCCGAAGTCCAGCGTATCCATCAGGCCACCTGCGGCGCGGAAGGTGCCGCAGGGCAGCGCCGTAGCCGGCTGCGGCCGCAACGAGGCGCCCAGCGCCTGCAACGCAGGCAGGCGCTCACAGGCGGCGCTGTCATTGCCGGGCGCGCACGCTGTGGCCAGTGCCTGCACCGCCTGCAAGGGGTCGCCGGATTCCCACGAGAGCTCGGCCACGCGGCTGCAGAAGCCGCCATGGCCGACCTGCTGGCACAACTGCAACAGCTGCTGGCGCTGCGCGGCCGGCACCACCACCGGCGTGGAGGGTGACAGCACGGAGCTCACGGCTTCGACCATCGCCGCACCCATCGCGGCCTTGACGATCTGCTCCTGCAGCGCCGGATCCGCTTCCAGCGCCGCTGCACAGGCCGGTGTCTCGTTGCTGAAGCCGCCATTCCGGCACGGCACAGGCAGTTCGATGCCGGCCAGTGCGGTATCGAGGATGGCCTGTTGCTGCGCCTCATCCGGCGTGGCCGGCGCCCTGGCCTCGTCATGCCAGCGATCGGCCAGCTGCAGGCACATGCCGGGCACGCCTTCCCGGCACGCCGCTGCCAGCGCGGTGGGGGTCGCCTCGTGGCGGTTGTCCAGGCAGGCCGCCGCATCGGCCAGGCAGAGCTGCCCGCAGCCGGCGCGGCGGCTGCGGCGCACTGTGCAGGGGCCTGCAGGGTGTAGACCGTGCCGTCCACCTCGAGGGTGCGGCCACGGTCGCGCACCTGCAGCGCGCTGGGCAGGCCATATTCCAGATTCACCAGCTGCAGCTTGCCTTCGATCTGCTGGAACGCGACCGGGGTCGGTGCGCTGCCGAAGTGCTTCTGCTCGCCACGGTTGGATGAGCTGACGCGCAGCGTGCTGCTGCCTTCGTCGGCCTTGAACAGGCCGCATTGCGGTGACTGTGCCGCGGCCACCGGCGTGGCCAGCAGCAACGCCCAGGCCAGCCAGTGGCGGTACGGTGCGAGTGAGAGCATGTCGTCTCCTTGACGATCAAAGGCAAAACGCCGGGTGCTGCCGGAGGCCCTGGTCCACGCCCGGAAGAACTCAGTGGAAGCGCGCGCGCACGTCGGGGCGCAGCAGGCGCCAGGCCAGCCAGCCCTGCAGGCCGAGAAGCACGAACGACATGCCGACCACGGTCAGCGTGATCAGCCAGCGTTTCAGCTGCAGTTCCTGCAGCAGGGCCGGGTCATCGGCCAGCAACGGAATGAAGTCGCCCATGAACAGGTCCAGCCACCAGGCGGCTGCGAAGTTGGTCAGGGCACTCAGCAGCAGCAGTACCACGAAGCTCCACAGGCCCCAGCGACGTTCACGCAGCAGGCCCCAACTGGACACGGTCGAGGCCAGGCACAACAGCGCGACGATCATTGACGCGGCCACCGGGTGCGCCAGCAGCCAGACCAGGCTGTGCATCTGCTGGAGCTGCACTTCGCTTTCCACCAAGCGCCACAGCGTGAGGTTCTGCAGCGGCCACAGCACCAGTCCCTGCAGCACGAAGTAGATCGTCAGCAGCAGTGACAGCCAGAACGAAGCCTGTGCGACCGGGCGCACCCAGGCGTGATAGGCCGGGGAAAGCGGCGAGGGGATCGACGGGATCGACATTGACATCCGATGTCCTTGCAGTCGGCGCCCGCCTGCTCAGCGGGCCGTCGCCCGGGTGGCGACGGCCGGCAGGATATGGTGTTCGCTCAAGGGTGCCAAGGGCAGGCCATGCGGCGGTTGCAGCGGCACCCAGGCCAGTTCGGCAATTTCGGCGCGCGCCTGCGGCGTGCCGTCCACCTGCACCCACCACGCCTGTGCCTGCACGCGGTGGCCGGGCTCGTTCACCGCCCAGTCCTCGAACGTGCCCAGCGCGATGGCGGCATCGGCGCGCAGCTGCACGCCCAGTTCCTCGTCCAGCTCGCGGGCCAGCGCCTGCAGGGGCGCCTCGCCGGGTTCGGGCTTGCCACCGGGCTGGATGAAGCGGCGCGCACCCTGCTTGCGCACCACCAGCGCCCGGCCGCGGTCATCCAGGATGACCGCAGCCACGATCCGGATCGTGGCTGCGGCGTTGCTCACTTCAGGTTCTGCTCGAACAGCTTGAGGATGCGCTTGTACTGGTCCAGCCAGGAATCGGCACGCACATAGCCGTGGCGTTCCAGCGGGTACGGGGCGATCGACCAGTTGTCCTTGTGCAGTTCGATCAGGCGCTGGGTGAGGTTCACCGAATCCTGGAAGAACACGTTGTCATCCATCATGCCGTGGGCGATCAGCAGGTTGTCCTGCAGGTTCTGCGCGTACTCGATCGGCGAGGACACGCGGTACGCCTCCGGGTCGATGTCCGGGGTGTTGAGGATGTTGCTGGTGTAGCCGTGGTTGTAGTTGTGCCAGTCCACCACCGGGCGCAGCGCGGCGCCGGCCTTGAAGGTGCCCGGCGCACGGAACAGCGCCATGAAGGTCATGAAGCCGCCATAGGAACCGCCGTAGATGCCGGCGTGGTCGCGGTCACCCTGCTGGGTGTCGACCAGCCAGTCCAGGCCGTCCTTGTAGTCTTCCAGTTCCGGGTGGCCCATGTTGCGGTAGATGGCCGTGCGCCAGTCGCGGCCGTAGCCCTCGCTGCCGCGGTAGTCCATGTCCAGCACGATGTAGCCCTTCTGCACCAGCAGGTTGTGGAACATCTGCTCGCGGAAATAGGCCGGGTAGCGCTGGTGCACGTTCTGAAGGTAGCCGGCGCCGTGCACGAACATCACGATCGGATACTTGCGGCCCGGTTCCTTGTTTTCCGGTTCGTAGTACTTGGCCCAGACCACGCCGGCACCATGCTTGGACGGCACTGCCACCAGCTTCGGCTGGATCCACTGGCGTGCCTTGTAGTCGGCGGTGCGGGTGTCGGTCAGCACGCGCGCCTGGCCACCGGCACTGGGCAGTACCGCCAGCTGCGGCGGCAGGTAGGCGCCGGAGTAGCGCACCAGCAGCTGCTGGCCGTCGGGCGACAGCGAGAAATCCTCCACGCCGTTGAGGCTGGTCAGCTCGCGCACCTGGCGGCTGCCGGTGTCGACCGCGCAGACTTCGTAGTCATGCGGCGCCTGCTGGTTGCACAGGAAGTAGAAGCCCTTGCCATCGGCCGACGGCACCGGCGCCGAGGTTTCCCATTTGCCGCTGGTCAGCGCCTGCGGCTTGGCGGTGCCGGCCTGGGTGTACAGGTGCGAGAAGCCCGATTCCTCGGACAACAGCCACAGCGTGCGGCCATCGGCCATCCAGCCGAAATCGTTGAAGCCCCAGTTGATCCAGGCGTTGTCGGTCAGGCGGTGGCGGTTCTGCACGCGGCCGTCGGCAGCATTGACGCTGATGATCCAGCGGTCCTTGTTGTCGTTGGCGCGCAGCATCACCGCGGCCTGCTGGCCGTCGGCGCTCCAGCGGATGCCGCCGCCCATGAAGTCGCTCATCACCTGCACGCTGCGCTCGCCCTTCAGCGCATCCTTGCCGGCCTTGCGGCGCAGTTCGGCCAGCGGGTCGGTGCTGATGCCCGGCAGGCCGGACAGCGAGACCTTCTCGGCCTTGCCGTTGCGCACGTCCACGTACCACAGGGTGTGTGGCTCGAAGCCGTTACGGCCGACGCGGGTGCGGGTGTCCTCGGTTTCCTCGTAGCCCGACTCGGTCACGTACAGCGGCATCTTGCTGGTGCGGCCGTCGTCGAAGTCCTTCGGCTTGGTCACCACGATCAGGTGGGTCAGGTCCGGCGACAGCACGCTGTCACCGATCTCGACGTCGGCGCCCAGGTAGACCGGGCCCGGTGCGCGGGTCGGATCCGCCTGGCGCCAGCGCTGGTCCTGGTCCTTCAATGCCTCGCGCTGCTCGCGGTCGCGGCGCAGGGTTTCCAGCGTGCGCAGCTGCTGGTCGCGCAGCACGTCGGCCTTCGGCGGCGTGCGCGGGTCCTTTTCGGCCTTCAGGCTGGCCACCTGCTGCACGCCGCTGGCGGCGGTCCAGTGGAACCAGTTCTGGCCGACGCGCCAGATCACGCCGTTGTCCGCGGCAAAGTTCACGTTGCCCGCGCGCTCGTTGCTGCGGGTCAGCTGGGTCAGCGCGCCGCTGCGCAGGTCGCGCACGAACACATCGCCATTGCGCACGAAGGCGCTGCGGCTGCGGCTGCGGTCGTAGACCGGATCGGCGACGTCCAGGGTGCCGCGCTGGTCATCGGCCACCTGCGCGGCCACGCCGCCGGCCACCGGCTGGCGGAAGGTGTCGCGCACCGGGCTGCCGTTGCGCTTGAGCTGGTATTCCACCTGCTGGCTGTTCCACGACCACCAGGCCTTCTCGACCGGCGGGCCGATCCAGTCCGGGTCGGCCATGGCCTGTTCGATGGTGATCGGCGTCGGCGCGGCATGCGCAGCCGGTGCGGCCAGCACGGCCGACAGCAGGAGGGACAGGGGCAGCACTCGGGACATGGGCGGACGGCACCAGAAGAGGAAACCGGGCAAGGGTAGCAGCCGTCCGGGCCGGGGGCAGGGGCCACAGGTCATGGCAGCGGAATCGGCAAAACGGCACCGCCCGGGTTGCTGCGACGGCGTGTGCGGCATGATGGTCATTCCGTTCGGATGGAACCGATATGTACCGCTACGACTACAGGATCTCTCTGGGCGTGCAGCATCCGACAGAGGCCGGCGCCGGAATTGCCGCCCGGCTGGATCTGGAACCGGCGTTTTCCCGTGATGTCGGGACCGGATATCGGGATCGCGACGGTACCTTGATCCGGGTTCATGCGGCGACCCGCGTGGTGTTCGTACTGGAGAGGGGCAAGGACGGCTGGCTGATGGATGCCTGGCCGGCGTTGGTCGATCTCCTGCGGGCACGCACCGACGTGATCAGGGAACTGCTGCATGAGGGGGCCGGGATCGGCCTGCGTGTTGGCATCTTTGGAAAGACGGCATGGGCGGGTTTCGAGCTGGATCCGCAGTTGCTGCGGCTGATGGCGGACCTGCAGCTGGATTTTCAGGTGGAGACCTATTTCCCCGACCCGACGGACACGACCGGCGCCAGCGAAACGTCGGCGGACAGCTAGTGCAACCGGTTGCCGTGGTCGCGCATCCATTCTCCTGAACCCGCATCATCCATCGAACAGGAGCCCGACCATGCAGGAACTGATCCCGATCACCCTCTTCATCTGCATCGCCTACGCGATCCATGCCATTGCAGATGCGCGCGCGCGCAGCAAGCTGGTGGCCCCGCACGTACCGGAGGAAGTGATCCGCTCGCTGGCCGTGCTGGAAGAAGAGCGCCGCCGCCAGGGTGCGTTGCGCTGGGGCATCAGCCTGGTCTGCCTGGCCCTGGCCATGGCCCTGCTGGAAGCCATCGGGGCCCGTGACCTGACCTTTGGCGCCGCCGCCGCGCTGGTCGGCAGTGCCGGCCTCGGCCAGCTGCTGGCCTGGCACTTCACCCGGCCTGCCGCGCGCAAGGGCTGAGGCAGGCATGCCACGGGCACAGGGGGCGCCCCGCGCATGAGCCTGCTCGGCGAAGCGCTGTCGGCACTGCGGGGCCGTCGCCGCGAGGATACGGCGGCGACGGCGGCCCCCGCCAAAGCGCTGGACGCGGACCAGGCTCTGGTGCGGGCCATCATCGATGGCTCGCAGTCGGCCTTCGCGCAGCTGGTGGAGACCCACCAGCGCACCTGCGCGCATGTGATCGGACGCATGGTGGGCGACCGCGACCAGGTCGCCGACCTGCTGCAGGAAGCTTTCCTTGCCGTGTTCCGCCAGCTGCATCGGTTTCGTTTTGAATGCTCGCTGCGCACCTGGGTTTCCCGGATCGCCTACACCACGGCGTTGCAGCACCTGCGCCGGCGGCGGCTGGAGGCGCAGTGGATGGTGGCGGTGGAGGTGCCGGAGGATCTGGGGATCGGCGATGAAGGCCCCGGGCCGGCCGAGTTGAGCGAGGCGCTGCAGGCCGGGCGCCAGCTCGGCGCGGCACTGGAACGGCTGAGTCCGCCGCAGCGCCTGATCGTCGGCCTGCATTACCTGGAGGATTTCGATCTGGCCGAGATCGAACAGGTGACCGGGCTGGCGCGCGGTACCATCAAGAGCCATCTGCACCGCGCGCGCCAGATCCTGAAGCAGGAACTGACGCGGCATGCCACCGCCGGAGAGCTGCTGTGAATCCACCGACCGACCCTCGCGATGCGGAAGCGCGCGCGCTGGCACAGGCGTTGCGTGAGCAGGCACAGCAGGAAGACACGCCGGATGTGAGCGAGGCGCTGCAGAAGCGCATTGCCGCTGAGTCGCGCGACGGTGGCGTGGGTTATGTGGTGGTGCAGGTGCTGTTGTTTGGCGCCCTGCTGGCTGCGGCGGCCTGGTATTTCTGGCACTGAGGCACCCGCCGGGCAAGGGGCCGCTCCAATCGCGGTGGGTAGAGGCCGACCTGGGTCGGCGTTTGGGCGTGTGTGCCAACCAAGGTTGGCAGCTACCAGAACGGTTGACCCCTGCGACAAAGTGAAGCAGCGCGTCACCCGGTCGCATCCCGTCTTAACGAAATCCTCCTAAAGTGGTCCGGTATCCCACCGGTCGCAGGCAGGAGGCGTCCCTTGGACGCGTTGTTGTTGTCCCGGATCCAGTTCGGATTCGTCATCAGTTTCCACGTGCTGTTCCCAGCCTTCACCATCGGTACGGCCAGCTGGCTGGCCTTCATCGAGTGGCGCTGGCTGCGCACGAGGCTGCCCGTGTGGCGCGAGCTGTACTTCTTCTGGCAGAAGATCTTCGCGGTGTCGTTCGGCATGGGCGTGGTCAGCGGCATCGTCATGGCCTTCCAGTTCGGTACCAACTGGCCGCGGCTGAGCGAGGTGGCCGGCACGGTCATCGGCCCGCTGCTGACCTACGAGGTGCTGACCGCGTTCTTCCTGGAAGCCAGCTTCCTCGGCGTGATGATGTTCGGCTGGGGCCGGGTCTCGCCGCGCCTGCATTTCCTGTCCACCTGCATGGTTGCGCTGGGCACGCTGTTCTCCACGTTCTGGATCCTGTCGTCCAACAGCTGGCTGCACACGCCGGCCGGCTACGAGATGGTCAACGGCATCGTGCATCCGGTGGACTGGTGGCAGGTGGTGTTCAATCCCTCGTTCCCCTACCGCCTCGCGCACATGGCGCTGGGCTCGTTCATCACCACCTGTTTCGTGATTGGTGGCGTGGGCGCGTGGTACCTGCGCAAGGGCACGCACGTGGAAGCGGGCCGGCGCATGCTGATCGCCGCCGTGGCATTCGCTGCGCTGACCGTGCCGGTGCAGATCTTCGTCGGCGACATGCACGGCCTGAACACGCTCAAGCACCAGCCGATGAAGATCGCGGCGGTGGAAGCGCATTGGCATGAGACCCGGGAAGGCGAGGGCGTACCGCTGGTGGTGTTCGCGCTGCCCAACGAGAAGGAGGAGCGCAACGATTTCGAAGTGGCCATCCCGAAGCTGGGCAGCGTGATCCTGACCCACAGCCTGGACGGCACCTTCGACCCGCTGACCTCGGTACCGGCCAGCGAGCGGCCGCCGGTGACGCCGGTGTTCTTTGCCTTCCGCATCATGGTCGGGCTGGGCACGCTGATGCTGCTGCTGGCCTGGGTGTCAGCGTTCCAGCTGTGGCGCAGGAAGCTGCTGGATTCGCCGTGGCTGCTGCGCGGCTGGAACTGGATGCTGCCCAGCGGTTTCATCGCGCTGCTGTCGGGGTGGTTCGTCACCGAGATGGGGCGCCAGCCGTGGGTGGTGTATGGCCTGCTGCGCACCGCCGATGCGGTCGGCCCGCAGAGCGCGTGGATGACCGCGCTGTCGCTGGGCGTCTACGTGGTCGGCTACGCCTTCGTGTTCGGCTGGGGCATCTGGTACCTGGTGAAGATCCTGCGCCACGGACCGCAGCCCTACGCCGAAGGGCCGTCGCTGGACCACGGCAGCCACACCCCGGCGCGCCCGCTGTCGGCAGCCGACGAACCGCTGGAGGAGCGCTGACATGGACCTGATGACCTGGCTGCCGGTGGCGTGGTTCGCGGTGATCGGCTTCGGCGTGCTGATGTACGTGGTGCTGGACGGCTTCGTGCTTGGCATCGGCATCCTCGCCCCGTTCGCCGAGGACGAGGAGCAGCTGGACCTGATGATGAACACCGCCGCGCCGATCTGGGACGGCAACGAGACCTGGCTGGTGCTGGGGGGGGCCGGCCTGCTGGCGGCCTTCCCCAAGGCCTATGCGGTGCTGTTGTCGGCGCTGTACCTGCCGGTGCTGGTGCTGGTGGTGGCGCTGGTGTTCCGTGGCGTGGCCTTTGAATTCCGCTTCAAGGCACATCGGTCACGCCGGCTGTGGAGCGTGGCGTTCGGCCTCGGTTCGCTGCTGGCGACGTTCGCCCAGGGCGTGATCCTGGGCACGCTGGTGCAGGGCATCCCGCTGGTGGACGGTGTCTATCAGGGCGGGCCGTTCGCCTGGTTCAGCCCGTTCGCGATGCTGACCGGTGCCGCGCTGGTGGCCGGCTATGCGCTGCTGGGCAGCACCTGGCTGATCCTGAAGACAGAGGGACGCGTGCAGGCGCTGGCGCGGCAGATGACCCGGCCGCTGGTGGTGGCGGTGATCGCGGCGATGGGCCTGGTCAGCAGCTGGCTGCCGTTCCTCGACTCGCGGTTGATGGATCGCTGGTTCAGCGACGGCAACTTCTGGTGGCTGTCGCCGGTGCCGCTGCTGACCCTGGCGGTAGCCGCCGCGCTGTGGCGCAGTGCCACCCACCCGCGCCGTGACCTGCCGCCGTTCCTGCTCAGCCTGGCCCTGTTCGTGCTCGGCTTCCTCGGCCTGGTACTGGGCATGTGGCCCTACCTGCTGCCACCGTCGATGACCCTGTGGCAGGCCGCCGCGCCGGCCTCCTCGCTGGGCTTTACCTTGGTTGGCCTGGTCATTCTGCTGCCGGTCATCCTCGGTTACACGGCGTGGTCGTACCGGGTGTTCCGTGGCAAGGTGCACGCCGATACCGGTTACCACTGATCGTTTGAAGCGGGGGCCGCCAGTGCCGGCTCCCGTGTTGGGGAATGTGAAACCTGCACACCCCGTGCAGGACGTGCTAGCGTGCGCTCCTTTCCGGCAGCCAGGGGGGCAGCCGGCGACGTCCTGGACGGACGCACGGCTGCAGGACTGGGGGGCCGCCGCGCGTCGCCGTAATGGCTCGTGCCTATCGTTCTCCCGTTGAAGCACCTTCGCTAAATGATCGAATTCTCCATCGTCGACTGGGCTGCCTGGGCGCCCGGCCTGAGCGAGCGTAGCCAGTGGCTGGGCTGGGCCGATGCGCCGTATCCGCCGGTTGGCGAAGACACGCCGGCGCTGGCCGAGATCCCGGCAATGCAGCGCCGCCGCATCGAGCGGCTGGGCCGGATGGCGATCCAAGCCGCCTGCTGGTGCGAGGAGGGGCAGGGGGCAGACAGCCAGGTCCCGCTGGTGTTCGCCAGCCGCCACGGCGACGTGGCCCGTTCGATGGAGCTGCTGGGGGCGCTGTCCAACGATCAGCCCTTGTCACCGACGGGGTTCGGCCTGTCGGTGCACAACGCGATCGCTGCGTTGTACTCGATCGCGCGCGGCCACCGTGGCAACTACCTGGCGCTGGCCGCCGGCCAGGCTACGGTCGAAACCGCCTGCCTGGAAGCGGCCGGTCTGCTCGCCGATGGCGCCCGCGAAGTGCGGGTGGTGGTGTATTAGTCGCGCCTTCCCGAGATTTACGCGACGTTCGCCGACGAACCCGACCCGTTCTTTGCCTGGTGTTGGCGTTTGACGGCGCCGACGCCGGGCCAGCCGACCCTCTCCCTGCAGTGGGAGGCGGCGCCGGAGGCCACTGCCACCGCCCCGGGCGCGCTGCCGCACGCGCTGGACCTGCACCGCTTCCTGCTGTCCGGTGCGCCGGCGCTGGAGCACGTGGCCCAGGGCCAGCGCTGGCGCTGGGGGCGCCGTGGCTGAGGCGCTGCGCCGTCTCGATCATGCCTGGCGGGTGCTCGGCACCGGCCTGAGCTTTGCCGCATTCGGCATGGGTGGCCTGTTGCTGGGCGTGCTGGTGATGCCGGTGCTGCTGCTGATGCGCGACCCGGTGGTCCGTCGCCGCCGGGCGCGCCGCGTGGTTCCGGTTGCCTTTGCCAGCCATCTGCGCCTGATGCGCGCGCTGGGGGTGATGACCTACCAGATCGAGGGCGGTGAACGCCTGCAGCGCGACGGTTTGCTGGTCCTGGCCAATCACCCGACCCTGATCGACGTGGTCTGCCTGATCTCGCTGCTGCCCAACGCCGATTGCGTGGTGAAACGCGCCGTGGCCCGCAACCCGTTCATGCGCGGTCCGGTGCGGGCGGCCGGCTACATCTCCAATGACGATGGCGCTGGCCTGGTCGATGACTGCGTGGCGGCGGTGCGCGCCGGCGGCACCCTGGTGATCTTCCCCGAAGGCACCCGCAGCGTGCCGGGCCAGCCGCCGCGGCTGCAGCGCGGGGCCGCCAACATCGCCGTCCGCGGCCGGCTGGACATCACCCCGGTGCGGATCACCTGCACCCCGCCCACGTTGACCAAGGGACAGAAGTGGTATCGTGTCCCCTCACGTCGCTTTCACGTTCGGCTGCAGATCGGCGAAGATATCCCGATCGCGCCCTTCCTGGCCGATGACGACTCGCCAAGGGGGGATGCCTTGGCAGCCCGCCGCGTCACCGAGCACCTTTCTCGTTATTTCGACCTGTCTGGAGATCCGCCCCGTGCAAGCACTTGAGCACGAGATCAAGGAATTGATCATTTCCTCCCTTTCGCTGGAGGACATCACGCCGGAGGACATCGATCCGACCGCGCCGCTGTTCGTCGAGGGCCTGGGCCTGGATTCGATCGACGCGCTGGAGCTGGGCCTGGCGCTGCAGAAGAAGTACGGTGTCAGCCTCTCGGCCGATTCGGAAGAAACCCGTCGCCATTTCTCCAGCGTGCGCGCGCTCGGCGAGTTCGTCGCCGCCCGCCAGTCGTAACGGCGCCAGGAATAGCCATGACCAAGAATGAACTGTTCGAACGCATCGTCAGCATCCTGACCGACAGCTTCGAGATTGAAACCGCCCGGATCACCCCCGAGGCCCGCCTGTATGACGACCTGGACATCGACAGCATCGATGCGGTCGACCTGATCGTGCAGCTCAAGCCACTGCTCGGCCGCAACCTGCAGCCGCAAGCGTTCAAGGCCGTGCGCACCGTGCAGGACATCGTTGATGTCGTGCATGGACTGCTGCCGGACCAGGCAGCCGCCTGACCGCAGCGCCGGCGGCTTCGCCATGGCTCGCGCACGTACCGTCGTGGTGGCAGCGATCTCGCTCGCCTACCCGCTGCTGGTGTACCTGGCGATGGGCCGCTTCGAGCCGCGCTGGCTGTCGCTGCTGCTGTTCACCCTGGCCCTGCTGCGTGCGCTGAGCACTCGCCAGCCATTGTGGTGGGCCGCCGCCGCCGGCACCGGCCTGCTGGCGGTGCTGGCCACCGTGCTCAACCAGGCCCTGCCGCTGAAGCTGTACCCGGTGCTGGTCAATGCGGTGATGCTGGCGGTGTTCGGCACCAGCCTGCGTTTCGGGCCGCCGCTGGTGGAGCGCCTGGCGCGGCTGCAGGAGCCGGACCTGCCCCCGTTTGCGGTGGCCTATACCCGCCGCGTCACCCAGGTGTGGAGCGGCTTCTTCGTTCTCAACGGCAGCCTGGCCCTGCTGACCGCGCTGTACGCGTCGGACCGGGCCTGGATGCTCTACAACGGACTGTTGGCGTACGTGATGATGGGCGTGTTGTTCGCAGGTGAGTGGCTGGTGCGGCGGCGGGTGAAGGCGGCGCACGCGCATGGCTGAGTGGATTGCCCTGGACCGGCTGCTGCTGGAGGCGCGGCCGCAGCGCAGCGTCGGCCTGTGCGACGGAGACATGGTTGACCACGCCTGCTTCCGCCAGCGCGTGCTGGGCTGGCGCGCCGCCTTTGCGGCGGCCGAAGGCCGCGACTTGGCCCTGTATTTCGATGACGCCGTGGCCTTCGCTGCGGCGCTGTTCGGCGCCTGGCATGCCGGCAAGCGGGTGTTCCTGGCTGCTGACAACCTGCCGGCCACGCTGCAGGCGCTGCAGCCGCAGGTGAGCGGTTTCGCGGGCGACGTGCCGGCCGACTACCGCCCGCTGGCGGCGCTGGACGCCGCACTGGACGACGAACTGCAGGCGCTGGACGAGCGCGCCTGCGAGCTGTGCGTGTTCACCTCCGGCAGCACCGGCCAGCCCAGTGCGATCGGCAAGCGCCTGGACCAGCTGGCGCGCGAGGTGGAAGCGCTGCAGGCCGCGTTCGGCGCGCAGCTGGAGGGCGCGCAGGTGCACGGCACGGTGTCCCACCAGCACATCTACGGGCTGCTGTTCCGGGTGCTGTGGCCGCTGGCCGCCGGCCGCCTGATCCATCCGCGCCGGTTCTTCCACGAAGACCTGGTGGGTGCGCTGGCCGGTACCGACACGGTGCTGGTGGCGACGCCGGCCCATCTCAAGCGCCTGCCCGAGCAGCTCGACTGGGCCAGCCTGCATGGCCGCCTGCGCGCGGTGTTCTCCTCCGGTGGCCCGCTGCCGGAGGACGCGGCGCGACAGGTGCGGCAGTGGTTGGGCGTGGCGCCGACCGAGGTCTATGGCAGCAGCGAGACCGGCGGTATCGCCTGGCGCCGCTGGGACACCGACCTGCCGCCGTGGCAGCCGCTGCCGGGTGTGCAATGGCGGAACGACGACGGCTGCCTGGCGGTGGCCTCGGCGCATCTGGAAACTCCCGGCTGGTGGCGCACCCAGGACCGCGTGGAAGCCTTGGCCGATGGCCGTTTCCGGCTGCTGGGCCGCGCCGACCGCATCGTCAAGATCGAAGAGCGCCGCGTCTCGCTGGATGCGCTGGAACGCGCGCTGCGCGAAGACACCGAAGTGGATGACGTGCGCGTGCTGGTGCTGCCCGGGCAGCGCGAGCAGCTGGCCGCCGTGGTGGTTCCGGCCGATCCGGCGCTGCTGGAGGGCGGCGACGCCGCGCGCCGTGCGCTGGGCCAACGCCTGGGCGCGCGCCTGGCGCATGCGCATGACGCGGTGACCCGGCCGCGCCGTTGGCGCCTGGTGCAGGCGTTGCCGATCAACGCGCAGGGCAAGGTGACCCAGGCGGCATTGGCGGCGCTGTTCCAGCCACTGATGCCGGTGCCGGTCTGGGACCGCCGCGACGCCGCCAGCGCCACGCTGCGCATGACCCTCGACCCGGCGCTGCGACCGTTCCAGGGCCACTTCCCGCAGGCGGCGATCCTGCCCGGTGTGGCGCAGTTGGACTGGGCGATGCGTTTCGGTCGCCAGGCATTTGCGATGCCGCGCGTGTTCCTGCGCATGGACGCGGTGAAGTTCCAGCACGTGGCCCGCCCCGGCGATGAGTTGACCCTGCAGCTGGACTGGGATGCCGCACGCAACGTGCTCGCCTTCCGCTATACCTCCAGCCACGGTGTGCATGCCAGCGGCAAGGTGGTTTTCGCCGATGCGGACTGACCCGGCCGTTGCCGGTGCCGCGTTCGCGCCACTGGTGGTGATTCCCGTCTACGACCACGAGCACGCCATCGTGGCGGTGGTCGACGGTGTGCAGGCCGCTGGCCTGCCTTGCCTGTTGGTCGACGATGGTTCGCATGACGCGTGCGCGGCGGTGCTGCGCACGCTGGCACAACGCCAGGGCGTTGACCTGCTGCGCCTGGACGCCAACCAGGGCAAGGGTGGGGCGATGCTGGCCGGTTTTGCTGAAGCCGGCGCGCGTGGCTACAGCCACGTGCTGCAGATCGACGCAGACGGCCAGCACGATACCGCTGACCTGCCACGCTTCATCGAGGCCGCGCGTGTGCATCCCGACGCGGTGATCTGCGGCATTCCGGCCTACGACGCCAGTGTTCCCAAGGCACGCCTGTATGGCCGCTACGCCACCCACGTCTGGGTCTGGATCAACACGCTGTCGCTGCACCTGCGCGACACCATGTGCGGCTTCCGGGTGTATCCCCTGCCACCGGTGCTGCGCCTGATCGGTGAAGAGACCATCGGCCGGCGCATGGATTTCGATACTGAAGTGATGGTGCGCCTGTACTGGCGCCAGCTGCCGGTCGAGCACCTGGCCACGCGCGTGACCTATCCCGCCGATGGCGTGTCGCACTTCGATGTGTGGCGCGACAACGTGCGCATCAGCCGCATGCACACCCGCCTGTTCTTCGGCATGCTCTGGCGCGCACCGCGGCTGCTGTGGCGCCGCCTGCAGGGGCAGCGCTGAGATGGCGACCGCGCAGGACGCCCCGCACTGGGCCGACATCGGCGAATCGACGTCGGTGGCCGGCGTGCTGTTCCTGTGCTGGGTGCACCGCTGGTTCGGGCGCTGGCCATTCCGCCTGTGCGCGTGGCCGGTGGTGGCCTGCCATTGGCTGGGCAACCGTGTGGGGCGACAGGCCTCGATGCAGTACCTGCAGCGGCTGCAGGCATACAGCGGCGTGCTCGGCCGCGCGCCAACCCGGCGCGACAGCCTGCGCCACTTCTTCGCCTTCGCCGACACGATGCTGGACAAGATCCTCGGCCTGGGCGGGCGCTACCCGGCCAACCGTATCCACCTGCACCGCGACCTGGTGCTGCAGAAGATCGCGCGCCGCGAAGGCGGTCTGATCCTCACCGCGCACATCGGCTGCCTGGAACTGTGCCAGGTGCTGGCCGAACAGGTGCCGGGGTTCCGCATCACCGTGCTGGTGCACACCGCGCATGCGCAGCGCTTCAACCGCCTGCTGCAGCGGCTGGACCCGCTGGCGGCGGTGGAGCTGGTGCAGGTGACCGGAATGGGGCCGGCCACAGCGGTGATGCTGGCCGAGCGCGTGGCGGCGGGGGGCTTCGTCGCCATCGTCGGCGACCGCACGCCGGTGCAGGGCGGTCGCAGCGTCACCGCCGATTTCCTCGGCCACCGCGCACCGTTCCCTATCGGCGCTTACGTGCTGGCTGCGGCGCTGGGCTGCCCGGTCTACACCATGGCCTGCCTGCACCAGGGCGAGGGCTACCGCGTGGCGTTTGAACAGTTCGCCGAACGCATCGTGCTGCCGCGTGGCTCGCGCGACGCGGCACTTGCCGAACAGGCACAGCGCTTCGCGCGCTGGCTGGAACTCCAGGTCATCCAGTCCCCGTTGGACTGGTTCAATTTCTTCCCCTTCTGGGATCAGGCTCCGCATGACGACTGACGCCGTACCCGTGTGCCGCTTTGGCGATGCACCGTTGACCATCGAAGACGTGGTTGCCCTGGCCCAGCGCCAGTGCGAGGCCGCACTGAGCGACGCGCCGGCGTTCCGCGCGCACATCCAGCGCGGTGCCGACTTCCTTGACCGCCTGCTGCGCGAAGATGGCGTGATCTACGGTGTGACCACCGGCTATGGCGATTCGTGCACGGTGAACATCCCGCCGGCACTGGTGGCTGAACTGCCGCACCACCTGTACACCTACCATGGCTGCGGCCTGGGCCGTTACCTGGACCCGGTCGAGACCCGTGCGGTGCTGGCCGCGCGCCTGGCGTCGCTGGTGCGTGGCATGTCCGGTGTCAGCATGCCGCTGCTGGAAGGCCTGGCCACGCTGCTGCAGCACGACGTGCTGCCGATGATCCCGGCCGAAGGCTCGGTGGGGGCCAGTGGTGACCTGACCCCGCTGTCCTACGTGGCGGCGGTGCTGTGCGGCGAGCGCGAGGTGCTGCACGATGGCCGCGTGCAGCCTGCTGCCGAGGTGCTGGCGAAGATCGGCATGATCCCGCTGAAGCTGCGGCCGAAGGAAGGCCTGGCGATCATGAACGGCACCGCCGTGATGACCGGCCTGGCCTGCCTGGCCTGGCAGCGCGCCGACTACCTGGCACGGATGGCCACGCGCCTGACCGCGTTCAACGTGCTGGCCAGCGACGGCAACGCGCACCACTTCGACGAAACCCTGTTCGCGGCCAAGCCGCACCCGGGCCAGGGCCGCATCGCCGCGCGCCTGCGCAGCGACCTGCACAGCGAGCGTCCGCCACGCAATGAACAGCGCCTGCAGGACCGCTATTCGCTGCGCTGCGCGCCGCACGTGATCGGCGTGCTGGAGGACAGCCTGCCGTTCCTGCGCCAGCTGATCGAAACCGAACTGAACAGCGCCAACGACAATCCGCTGATCGATGCCGACGGCGAGCGCATCCTGCATGGCGGCCACTTCTACGGCGGCCACATCGCGCTGGCGATGGACACCCTGAAGAACACCGTGGCCAACGTTGCCGACCTGCTCGACCGGCAGCTGGCGCTGGTGGTGGATGCCCGTTACAACCATGGCCTGCCGGCCAACCTGTCGGCGGCCACCGGCCCGCGCGCGGCCATCAACCATGGCCTGAAGGCGCTGCAGATCAGCGTGTCGGCCTGGACTGCCGAAGCGCTGAAGCAGACCCTGCCGGCCAGCGTGTTCTCGCGTTCCACCGAGTGCCACAACCAGGACAAGGTCAGCATGGGCACCATCGCCGCGCGCGACTGCCTGCGCGTGATCGAGCTGACTGAACAGGTGGTGGCCGCGATGCTGATCGCCGCCCGCCAGGGCCTTGCGCTGCGCGAACGGGTTGGCCTGAACGCGCAGCTGCATGGCAGTCTGGCCGGCATGTACGCCGACCTGGGGCAGCGCATCGCCCTGGTTGAAGAAGACCGCGCGCTGGATCGCGAACTGCGGGAACTGCTGGTGGAGATCCGCGCGCAACGTTGGGAGCTGTATGCCGGTGAATGAGGCTATTGAACGGGTTGGCGAAATTGCGTTGACCCCCGCCTTCCATGACTGCGATCCGATGAACGTGGTCTGGCATGGCAACTACTTCAAGTACTTCGAGATCGCGCGCTGCGCGCTGCTTGGGCGCTACGACTACGACTACCCGCAGATGCTCGAATCGGGCTACCTGTGGCCGGTGGTCGATGCGCGGGTGAAGTACGTGCGCCCGCTGCTGTTCAACCAGGCGCTGCGCGTGATTGCGCGCATCGTGGAATGGGAGAACCGGCTGAAGATCGAGTACGAAATCGTCGATGCGCAGAGCGGCCAGGTACTGACCCGCGCGATGACCATCCAGGTCGCGGTGGACGCGGCCAGCAAGGAAATGCTGTACCAGTGCCCGCCGGTACTGTGGGAACGCCTGGGAGTGCCTGCGCCGTGAACATGCTTGCCCGTCTTTCCAGCGTGCTGCTGTGCGCGCTGATGTTCATTGCCGCACCGCAGGTGCAGGCCGCCGACCCCGCCATCGATGCGATCACCCAGGCGGTGGCGCGGCCGGACGTGCTGCGCGGCCAGTTCAGCCAGGAAAAGCAGGTCAGCGGCTTCAAGAACCCGCTGCGCTCGCAGGGCCAGTTCGTGGTCGCGCGCCAGCACGGCGTGATCTGGACCACGCTCAAGCCGTTCCCCTCCGAAGTGGTGGTCACCGCCGACCGCATCCTCAGCCGCCAGCGCGATGGCAGCACCCGTGTCGAGCTCGATGCACGGCAGCAGCCGGCGATGCGTTCGGTGAACGCGATCATGTTCGCGCTGATGAGTGGCGACGTTCAGGCGCTGTCCGGCCAGTTCAACGTGGCGGCCAGCCGTGAAGGGCAGGGCTGGCGGCTGCGGCTGACGCCGAAGTCGGCGATGCTGGCCAAGGCGTTCCAGTCGCTGACCCTGCAAGGTGGCCGCTACGTGCGCCAGGTCGAGATCGTCGAGGCCAACAAGGACCGCACGCAGATCCAGTTCAGTGCACTGAGCGAAGCGCCGGCCACGCTCACCGCCGACGAGGCACGCCGCTTTGAGTGAGGGGGCAGCATCGAACGGGCCGGACCGGTTGCGGCGCTGGTGGCACTGGCTGGGCATCGCCTGGCTGGTGCTCCTGCTGGTGTTGGGTGCGCAGCAATGGCGCCTGTGGAGCCAGCAGTCGCGGATCGACACCGACATCCTCGCCCTGCTGCCGCAGGACGCGCATGACCGCCTGTTGAGTGACGTCACACGGCGCATCGCCGACGGCAGCTCGCGCCAGGTGGTGGTGCTGCTGGGCAGCAAGGATGGCGCCGCCGCCAAGCGCGCACAGGCGGCGTTCGCTGCGGCGATGGCGGCGGATGCCGACAGCGCGTTGCTGGTGCCCAGCGGTTCGATCGAAGGCTGGTTCGACGAGGCGCGCGCGTTCTACGCGCCGTACCGCGACCGCCTGCTGACCCCGGCCCAGCGCGAGCAGCTGCAGGGCAGCGAGCCGGGCGCGTTGGCCGAGCAGGCGTTGGCTGCGCTGTACGGTCCGATGGGCGCACCGCGCCTGACCGATTGGCGGCAAGACCCACTCTCGCTGTGGTCGCAATGGTGGCAGCAGCAGGCGCAGGGGTCGGGGTTGCGGCTGGGCGATGACGGCCTGCTCGAAGCCGAGGGCAGGCATTGGGCCGTACTGCAGTTCGATACGCTGGGGTCGGCGTTCCAGCTTGACGGCGAGCGCCATCTCGACGGCCTGCTGGAACGTGCCGGGCTGGCCGCCAGGGCGGCGGCGCCAGAACTGGAAATCCTGCATGCGGGTGTGCCGCTGCACGCCGAAGCGGCGGCGGTGCAGGCCAACCAGGAGATCAACACAATCGGCTGGGGCTCGCTGGCCGCGGTGCTGCTGCTGGTGTGGCTGGCGTTCCGTTCGCTGCGACCGATCCTGCTGGTTGCCGCCTCACTGCTGATCGGCTGTGGCGTGGCGCTGGCGGTGACCGTGCTGGTGTTTGGCAAGGTGCATGTGCTGACCCTGGTGTTTGGTGCGTCGCTGGTGGGCGTGGCCGAGGACTACGGCATCCACTGGTTCGCTTCGCGCCAGGCCGAACCGGCTGATCGTCGCTGGAAACTGCTGCGGCACCTGCTGCCCGGCCTGTGGCTGGCCCTGCTGACCAGTGCGCTGGCCTACCTGGCACTGGGCCTGGCCCCGTTCCCGGGCCTGCGCCAGATGGCATTGTTCTCGGTGGTCGGCCTGGCCGCCGCCTTCCTTACGGTGATTTTCTGGTTCCCGTGGCTGGATGGCGGAGAGATCCGCCAGACCCGTTTCTCGCAGTGGCTGGGCAACACGCTGGAGCGCTTCCCGCGCCTGCATGGCCGTCGCCCGGTGACGGTGTTCGTGGTGATCACGCTGGCACTGGCTGCAATCGGTATCGCCCGCCTGCACAGCAACGACGACCTGCGCAGCCTGCAATCGTCGCCGCCCGCGCTGATGGCGCAGCAGATCCGCCTGAGCCAGCTGCTGGGCATGCCCAGCCCGGCGCAGTTCTACCTGGTACAGGGCACCGACGCGGCGCAGTTGCTGCAGCGTGAGGAAGCGTTGACCGAACGCCTGCGCGTACTGGCCAACCAGAAGCGCATTGGGGGCTATCGCGCGATCAGCGATTGGCTTCCGTCGCCGGCGCGCCAGCAGGCCGATGCCGCGCTGACCGCGAAGGTGGAACCCGGCGTGCTGGACGCGGTGTCCGAGGCGGTCGGCGAACCGCTGCCGCGCCCGGATTTCGCCGCTACGCCGCTGACCGCGGAGGCGTTCCTGGCCTCGCCGGCCTCGCAGCCGTTCCGCCACCTGTGGGTGGGCGAGGTCGGCGGGCAGATGATCAGCGTGGTGATGGTCGATGACCTGTCGCGCGCGGATGCGCTGGCCACCCTGCGCGGCGCGGCCGAGGGCCTGCCCGGTGTGCGCTGGGTGGATCGCACCGCCGACTTCTCGCAGCTGCTGGGCCACTACCGCAAGCTGATGGGCGGGCTGCTGCTGGTCGGCATCGTGCTGGTGTTCGGCGCGCTGTGGCTGCGCTACCGCCGCCAGGCCTGGCGCGTGTTCGCGCCGACCCTGATTGCCGGCGCATTGACCTTGGGCCTGCTGGGCCTGTTCGGCCAGCCGCTGCAGCTGTTCAACGTGCTGGCACTGATGCTGCTGCTGGGCATGGGCATCGACTACGGCATTTTCCTGATCGAGCACCGCGGCGACGCCAGTGCATGGCTGGCCGTGTGCGTGGGCGCGGCCAGCACCTGGCTGTCGTTCGGCCTGCTGGGCCTGTCGCAGACCCCGGCGTTGCGCGCGTTCGGCCTGACCCTGCTGTTCGGCATCGGCCTGGTCTGGCTGATCTCGCCAATGTTCCGGCCGCCACCGCATGACCTGCCGCCGGCCTGAGCCTGTTTTCCGACTTCCTTCTTTCCACTTGATCGAGCAACAAGGACGCCCCGATGAGTACTGCTGTGGATGCTGTCGAACGCACTGAAATCCTGATCATCGGCGCAGGCCCGGCCGGCTCCGTGGCCGCGGCGATGCTGCGCCAGCAGGGCCGCCAGGTGCTGATGCTGGAGCGCCAGCAGTTCCCGCGCTTCTCCATCGGCGAAAGCCTGCTGCCGCAGAGCATGGAGTACATCGAAGCAGCCGGGCTGCTGCAGGATGTGGTCGAGGCCGGCTTCCAGTACAAGAACGGCGCGGCCTTCGTGCACGGTGAAGCGCGTACTGCCTTCGACTTCCGGAAGAAGTTCTCGCCGGGCTGGGGTACCACCTACCAGGTGCAGCGCGCCGACTTCGACAACGTGTTGGCACGCGGCGCCGAGCGCATGGGAACCACGCTGCGTTTCGGTGATGAAGTGCTGTCGGTCGAACCCGGTGAACAGCCTGCGGTGAGCGTGCGCCGCCCGGATGGCAGCGAATACCGCATCGAGGCCGATTTCATCCTCGACGCCTCCGGCTTCGCGCGCCTGCTGCCGCGCCTGCTGCAGCTGGAATCGCCATCCAATTTCCCGGTGCGCGGCGCGATCTTCTGCCACGTACGCGACAACATTCCGGCCGAAGCCGACTTCGACCGCAACAAGATCTTGATCACCACCCATCCCGAACACATCGACGTCTGGTACTGGACGATTCCATTCTCCAACGGCTGCTGCTCGCTGGGCGTGGTCGCCGAGCCGTCGTTCTTCGAGCGCTACGAAGGCGACGACCTGCAGAAGCTGCAGGCCATCGTCGGCGAGGACCCCAACCTGACCCGCCTGCTGGCCAACGCCGAATGGGCGGTGCTGCCGGTGCGCCGGATCACCGGCTATTCGGCCAACGTCAGTTCGCTGTGGGGGCCCGGCTACGCGTTGCTGGGCAACGCCGGCGAGTTCCTCGATCCGGTGTTCTCCTCCGGCGTGACCATTGCCTTCAAGTCCGCGCAGCTCGCCAGTGAATGCCTCAAGCGCCGCTATGCCGGCCAGGCCGTGGACTGGGAGGCCGAGTTCTCGATCCCGCTGCGCGCGGGCGTGAAGACCTTCCGCCGCTTCGTCGAAAGCTGGTACCAGGGCGGCTTCCAGAAGATCATCTACCACCCGCAGCAGCAGCCCGAAGTGCGCGACATGATCAGCTCCATCCTGGCCGGTTACGCCTGGGACACCAAGAATCCGTATGTGGCCGATGAAAGTGGTCGCCGCATGCGCGTGCTGGAGGAATTGTGCAGCGCCTGATCTTCCGTACTGCGGCCCTGCTGCTGTGCCTGCTGCTGGCCGCCTGTGCCGGCCGCATGCCGAAACCGCAGGTGGAACTGCCGCCGCTGCGCCTGGCGCCAGCCAGCCTGCCGGCGCCGCTGGCGCTGCAGCAGCAGCTGCATTTCCGCTTCGGCACGCATGAGCGCGATCTCGACGCGCTGCTGGAAGCCGACGCTCAGCAGGTGCAGCTGGCCGTGCAGGCGATGGGCCAGACCGGCGTGCGCCTGCAATGGGACGGCCAGCAGCTGACCCAGCAGCGCGCGCCATGGCTGCCACCGCAGGTGCGCGCCGAGCGCGTGCTGGATGACCTGCAGTTCGCGCTGTGGCCGACCGCGGCCATTGCCGCCGTGCTGCCGGCGGGCTGGCAGGTCAGTGATGATGGCTATCAGCGCAGCCTGTCGCGTGAGGGCACCGTGTGGCTGCACCTGCAGCGGCTGGGCGATGGCAGCGTGCAGCTGGACAACCGCGCCGAAGGCTATGCGCTGCGCATCGAATCGATCGACATGGCCGGGCCGGACCGATGAGCGCACCGATCTACCTGAACGACCTGGGTGTGGTCTGTGCACTCGGCGCTGGCCGCGCCGCAGTGACGTCGGCACTGTTCGCCGACGCGCCGGGCGGGCTCAGCGACAACGACAGCCTGTTGCCGGGGCGCACCCTGGCGCTGGGAGAAGTACGCACGCCGCTGCCGGCGCTGGATGATCTGCCGGTGGCCCTGCGCGGGCGAAACAATGCCCTGCTGGACGTGGCATTGGCTCAGATCGCGCCGGCAGTGGCCGCGGCGATCGCCCGCCATGGCGCCGAGCGCGTGGCGGTGGTGCTGGGCACCAGCACCTCGGGCATTGGTGAATCCGAGCAGGCATTGCGCAGCCATGCCGAACAGGGCCAGTGGCCGCAGGGCTTTGACTACGCCCAGCAGGAAATGGGCACCGCCGCGCAGTTCGTGCGCCAGCGCAGTGGCGCACAGGGGCCGGCATGGACCCTGTCCACTGCCTGCTCGTCCAGTGCCAAGGCGCTGATGTCGGCTGCACGCATGCTGCGCGCCGGCATCGTCGATGCGGTGATCGCCGGTGGCGCCGATTCGCTGTGCCGCTTCACCGTGGCCGGCTTCAGCGCGCTGGAATCGGTCTCGGCCCAACGCTGCAATCCGTTCTCGCAGCATCGTACCGGTATCAACATCGGCGAAGGCGCCGCGCTGTTCCTGCTCACCCGCGAACCCGGCCCGGTATGCCTGGCGGGGTGGGGCGAGTCGGCCGACGCCCACCACATGTCCGCCCCAGACCCGCAGGGCCTGGGCGCCATCGATGCCCTGCAGCAGGCGCTGCAGCGTGCTGGCTGGGCCGCCGGAGAAGTGGACTATGTGAACCTGCATGGGACCGCGACCGGCCAGAACGATGCGATGGAAAGCCTGGCCGTGTCGCAGGTGCTGGGCAGCCACGTGCCGGCCAGTTCGACCAAGCCGTTGACCGGCCACACGCTGGGTGCCTCGGGTGCCATCGAGGCGGCGCTGTGCTGGATCGTGCTGGCCGAGAACCCGCAGCAGCTGCTGCCGCCGCACTGGTGGGACGGCGTGGCCGACCCGGCACTGCCGGTGCTGCCGCTGGTCGCACCGGGCACGCGCCTTGCGCAGCCGCCGCGGCGGGTGCTGAGCAATTCGTTCGCCTTCGGCGGCAGCAATGCCGTGCTGGCACTGGAGCGTCGATGAACACGTTGTACGCGATCGAAGACGTGGTGCCGCACCGCCAGGACATGTGCCTGCTGGAGCGCATCACGCAATGGGACCAGGACGCCATCGAGGCCGAACTGGTGGTGCCCGAGGCCGGCCTGTTCGTCGAGGATGACCAGGTGCCGGCATGGGTCGGCATCGAGTACATGGCGCAGGCCATCGCGGCCTGGGCCGGTTGCCGCGCGCGTGCAGCCGGCAGGCCACCGCAGCTGGGCTTCCTGCTCGGCAGCCGCCGCTACAGCAGCGCGCGCAGCAGCTTCCCCAGCGGTTCGCGGCTGCGCGTGCAGGCGCGCTGCGAGCTGTTGGGTGACAATGGATTGGGGATGTTCGCCTGCCGCATCCTGGCAGGCGAGGAAGAATGGGCGACAGCCAACGTCTCGGTGTTCGAACCGGCCGACGCGATGGCCTATCTGGAGAGTGGACAGGCATGACAGGGAATCGAAGCGTGCTGGTGACCGGCGCCAGCCGGGGCATCGGCCGGGCCATCGCGCTGCGCATCGCGCGCGATGGCTTCGACGTGGTGGTGCATTGCCGCAGCCGCGTGGATGAAGCACAGGCGGTGGTCACCGAGATCCAGGCACTGGGCCAGCAGGCCCGCGTGCTGGTGTTCGACGTGGCCGACCGCGCGTCTGCGCGGGCCGCTCTGGAGGCCGATGTCGAAGCGCACGGCGCGTACTACGGCGTGGTCTGCAATGCCGGCATCGCCCGCGATGGCGCCTTCCCGGCGCTGTCAGCGGACGATTGGGACCAGGTCATCCACACCAACCTGGATGGCTTCTACAACGTGCTGCATCCGCTGATCATGCCGATGGTGCGGCGGCGCAAGCCGGGCCGCATCGTCACCCTGTCGTCGGTCTCCGGACTGGCCGGCAACCGCGGGCAGGTCAACTACAGTGCCGCCAAGGCCGGCATCATCGGCGCCACCAAGGCCCTGGCGCTGGAACTGGCCAGCCGCCAGATCACCGTCAACTGCGTGGCCCCGGGCCTGATCGAGACCGAAATGCTCAACGACGAAGTGGTTGAACACGCGCTCAAGCTGATTCCCGCCGGCCGCGTTGGCCGCCCGGACGAAGTGGCGGCTACCGTGGCGTTCCTGCTGTCCGAACCGGCCGGCTACATCACCCGGCAGGTGATCTCGGTGAACGGAGGCATGCTCTGATGGCCGCCGATCGTCGCGTGGTGGTCACCGGCGCCGCCGCCATCAGTCCACTCGGCCACGACTGGCCGACCATCGAGGCACACCTGCGCAGCTGCCGCAACGCGGTGCGTGCGATGCCCGAGTGGGATGTCTATGCCGGGCTGAACACCAAGCTGGCCGCGCCGGCGCAGGACTTCGAGCTGCCGCCGAACTACAACCGCAAGACCACCCGCTCGATGGGCAAGGTCGCGATCATGTCGGTGCGCGCCACCGAGGTGGCGCTGCGCGAGGCCGGCCTGCATGAGCATCCGGTGCTGCGCAGTGGCCGTACCGGCGTGGCCTATGGCTCCTCGTCCGGCAGCCACGAGGCCACCGGCGAATTCGGGCGCATGCTCAACGAATTCACCACGGATGGCATCAGCGCCACGACCTACCTGAAGATGATGAGCCACACTGCGCCGGTCAACATCGGCGTGTTCTTCGGCCTGTCCGGGCGCGTGTACACCACCTCCAGCGCCTGCACCTCGGGCAGCCAGGGTGTGGGCGCGGCCTATGAAGCCATCCGCAGCGGCAAGCAGACGGTGATGGTGGCCGGCGGTGCCGAGCAGCTCGATGCTACCGCTGCAGCGGTGTTCGACACGCTGTTCGCCACCAGCGTGCGCAATGACGCGCCGCAGACCACGCCACGCCCGTTCGATGCCGGCCGCGATGGCCTGGTGCTGGGCGAGGGCGCCTGCACGCTGATCCTGGAAGACCTGGAACACGCGCAGGCGCGCGGCGCCACCATCCTTGCCGAGGTGGTCGGCTACGGCACCAACAGCGATGGCCAGCACGTCACCCAGCCCAGTGCCGACACCATGGCCCAGGCCATGCGCCTGGCATTGGAGGACGCCGGCCTGGACGCGGCGCAGATCGACTACGTCAACGCCCATGGCACCGCCACCGACCACGGCGACATCGCCGAGACCCAGGCCACCGCACAGGTGTTCGGCAGCCGCGTGCCGATCAGCTCGCTGAAGAGCTACGTCGGCCACATGCTGGGTGCCTGTGGCGCGTTCGAGGCCTGGGTGAGCATCCAGATGATGCGTGCCGGCTGGTTCGCGCCGACCCTGAACCTGGCCGCGGTCGACCCGCGCTGTGGCCAGCTCGACTTCATCACCGGGCAGGGCCGCGAACTGCAGGCCGAGTACGTGATGAGCAAAAACTTCGCCTTCGGCGGCATCAACACCTCGCTGGTGTTCCGCCGCTGGAGCGAGTGATCCACTGCGCCAACACACCGTTCCCGTTACCCCCGCACCCTCGACAAGGAGATGTTCCGATGCGCCGCACTCTCATGATCGCCACGGCTACCGCGCTGCTGGCCCTGACTTCCACCGCTTCCGCCCGCGACACGCGTGTCGAACAGTCCCTGCAGGAACTGGTCAATTCGCAGGCCGCCAAGGACGCCGGCATCGACGGCAGCGTGCGCTTCTATCTGGCCGGCCAGCCGGTCAGCGTGCAGCAGCGCCTGGGCGAAGACGTGACCAACAAGAAGACCAACGCCGCTAACAAGAGCGATGCCGAGGCCTGCCGCTGGGTTGCGCTGTCGGCACTGCGCGCGCTGCAGGACGGTGCCAAGTCGCGCGGCGCCAACGCCGTGGTCGACATCGTCAGCTATTACAAGAAGAACGAGTTCAAGAGCAGCACCAACTATGAGTGCTACGCCGGTACCATCCTCGCGGGTGTCGCGCTGAAGGGCACCTACGCCAAGGTCAAGTAAGCGCCCGTGTGGCGGCGGCGCAGCCTGAACGTCGCCGCCACATTGCTGAACCCCGCAGGCGAAACGCCGCCGATCGCGCCGCCATCGTCGGCTGACGGCTTTCCCCGGTGTCGGCTTTCCGACACAATCATGGCTCTTCCCGGGTTATCGTCCCGCGGACATGCACGCCTACGTCTATAAAAGCCAACTCAAGCCGGACACCTACGTCTACGTTCCCCGACGCGATGATTTCAGCGCGCTGCCCGCGCCGCTGCTCACCTCGCTGGGGACGCTCGCCTTCGTGCTGGAGGTGGCCCTGGATGCCCAGCGCCGCCTGGCGCAGGCTGACCCGGAAAAGGTCCGCAGCGAAATGAGCGAGCGCGGGTTCTACCTGCAGGTGCCGCCGTCGGTGGCCAGCCTGATGCCGCGCCACTATGACTGACGCCTCCCGTCCGCGCATTCTGTCAATTGCCTTCGCCGCGGGCGCCGTGCTGGCGCTGGGCGCCGCCGTGGGCGGCGTTCCGGGTGCGGTCCTTGCCGCACTGGCGCAGCCCGCGTTCGCGTTGGCGATATCGTGGTGGCGCCGCAGCCGCGCGCTGCTGCCGCTGAAGGTGGTCGCACGCCAGGACCTGCCGGCGCTGCTGGCCTTGTGGGCAGCCGCCCCGCTGTTGCTGGCGCTGCTGCTGGCCTGGCCGCTCGCAGCACTGCGTGACAGCGGCAGCCTGGCGGCAGTGCTTGGCCTGAGCGTACTGGTCAGTGCCGGCCTGTTGGCGGCCTGGCGCACCTGGCCATTGTGGAACGATGTCGAACGCCTGGATGGCAGCCTGGCCCAGCACTGGCAGGCGCTGGCGGGGCGCGACCTGACTGCCTGGCGTGGCCTCGGCGTGGCCGCGCTGGTCATTGCGCTGGCCGCGCTGGTGGTGCTGCCGGCCTGGCCGGGCCTGTTGCCGGAAAGCGCGCGCTGGCCCGCCGCACTGGCGGTCGTACTGCTGTCGCCGGTGCTGCACCTGCTGCTGCAGCGGGTCGCGCCTGCGCCGCTGGTGTCGCTGCGCTCCAGCCCGTTGGCGGCGTCCAGCGCTGAACCCGAACCGATGTTCGCAGCGGCGGCCGAAACCGTGCCGCTGGAGGCGATGGCGCCGCAGGAACTGACACCGGCGCTGTATGAAGCCGCCCGCCAAGGCCGCATCGACCGGGGCCTGCAGCTGCTGCAGGCCGGTGCCGATCCGTATGCGCTGCCGGACCCGAACTGGCGTGACCAGCGCAGCCTGGCGGTGCTGGCCGCGGTGCTGCCGGACCTGCGCCTGCTGCGCGAACTGATTGCCCGCGGCGTCGATGTGAATGCGCCGCACCGGGGCATGACCCCGCTGCTGGCGGCGACCCGCGACAGCTGGCATGGCCGCCCCGAAGCGGTGATGACTCTGCTCGCCAACGGCGCCGACTCGCGTGCCACCGACAGTGATGGCAACACCCCGCTGCACCATGCCGCACGCAGTTCCGACCCGGGGGTGGCCGCGCTGCTGCGCGATGCCGCTGCCGAAGTCGATGCGCTGAACCGTGATGGCTGGTCGCCGCTGGCGGTGGCCTGCCAGGTGGGCAACTGGCGTCTGGCCCGCTTCCTGCTCGAACGCGGTGCACGCTGCGAACCGGCCGATGGCACCCCGGTGCTGCTGGCCGCCGCCGCCACCGAGGATGATGATCCGGCGGGCGTGCAGCTGCTGCTCAAGCACAAGGCACGGGCCGACGCCCGCGATCGCCAGCGCCGCAGTGCGTTGCATGAGGCGGCCCTGGCCGGCCATGTCGAGATCATCGGCGTGCTGCTCGGCGCGGGCGCCAATCTGGAGGCGCGCGATGCACTGGGGCGTACGCCGTGGCTGGAAGCGGCCCGTGCCGGTCGCGCCGCCGTGATCGAGCACCTGCTGCCGCACAAGCCGGACCTGGTCGCGGTGGACGGCGAAGGCCGCAATGCTGTGCAGCTGGCGGCGATGGCCGAGGATGTCTCGCCGCTGCTGATCAAGCGCCTGGTCGAACTGGGCATCGCGGCCGATGCCACCGATCCGCTCGGCCGCCGTGCGGTGGACTACGCCGCCGAAGCCGGCCGCTGGGCGATCGTAGCCCTGCTGGACCCGTCCTATCCGTTGCCGGCCGCGGTCAGTGATGGCCTGGCCGATCGTGGCGAAGCGGCCAGTGCCAGCGGTCTGCTGCCGGACCGTCCGCCGCTGACCCTGCTGCGCGAGGCCCTGGGCTTCGGCAATACCGACGGCATGGCGGCGCTGGCCAGGCTGTGCCAGCCGGAGGAACTGGGCGGGCTGCTGCTCGATCCGGAGTTGGCGCTGGAACCGCGTGCGGTGGACTGGCTGCTGGGCCACGGCGCCGATCCCTATGTGCGTGATGCCTGCTCCGATACGCCGATGTTCGCGCTGTTGTCGCGCGGCATCGATGCGGTGCCGGCGTTGCAGGTGATGCTGCAGCGTGGCCTGTCGCCGGCCGGCCGTGGTGGCCTGGCGCGCTTCCTTGCTGCCTGCGCACAGCACGACCAGGCCGCGCGTGGCCTGGAACAGCTGGCACTGGAACTGCTTGAGCGTGGCGCCGATCCGTTCGCCGCCTCGCCGGCGGGCGATCCGCCGCTGTCGCTGGCGGTGCGGCTGGGGTGGCTGCGGCTGCAGCAGGCCCTGCTCAAGGCCGGCGTTGATCGCGAGGCACGCGACAGCCACGGCATGACCGCACTGCACCTGGCCACCGCATTGGCCCGCGAAGGCGCGCTTAAGCTGCTGGTGCAGCATGGTGCCTCGCCGGAAGCACGTGCCGCCGACGGCCAGACACCGCTGGGCGTGGCGCTGTCGATCGGTCGCCGCGATCTGGCCGACTGGCTCGATTGGCGGGTGTGGCCGTTGCCGCGCCGCACCCTGCGCGAGGCCGATCTGCCGGCCGCCGCAATGGCCGGTGACGTCGATGCCGTGCGCCGCCTGATCGATCTGGGCTTCGCCGTCGACGCCGTCGACGCACAGGGCTGCACCGCGCTGCTGCGTGCTGCCGGTGGCGGCCACCTGGCGGTAACCGACCTGCTGCTGGCGCGCGGCGCCGATCCGCAGCACGCGGCGGCCAGTGGCGCGACGCCGCTGTCGGCGGCGGTCAGCATGCGCCAGGTGGACATCGTTTCGGCCCTGCTCGACGCTGGCGCCAAGCTGGAACACCGCCTGCCGGGTGGCGTGACGGTACTGATGCTGGCCTCCGCGCTGGGCCTTCCGGACATCGTCGCGCGCCTGCTCACGGCGGGTGCCGACGTGCATGCCGGTGACGCGCAGCAGCTGGGTCCGCTGCACTGTGCCGCGCTGTACGGTTTCAGTGCCCGCGACCGCTCGCGCCTGCTGGCCCTGCTCGACACCCTGCTGCTGGCCGGTGCCGAACCGGACCAGGCCGCCGCTGGTGCTGTCACGCCGCTGCTGCTGCTGCTGGGCGCGCGCGCCGAGCCGGGTACCGCCTGCGACGAGCAGGTGGTGATGGCCGCAGTGGAGCGCCTGCTGGACGAGGACGTAAGCCTGGACGTACGCGACCCGCGCGGCTTCGGCCCGCTGCACCTGGCCGCGCTGCATGGCCTGCCGTTGCTGGTGCAGCGCCTGCTGCGCGCCGGCGCCGATCCTGAAGCGCGCGACAGCCTCAACCGCAGTCCGCGCGAGATCGCAGTGATGCGCGGCTTCATCGATGTGGCTGGCGAGTTCGAGCCGCGCGTGCCGGGCGTCTCCTCGATGGCCCGGTTCCTGCGCGACAACGGCTGATCCCTGGAAAAGGGTAGTGCCGGCCGCTGGCCGGCTACCTCATGACATCTCCGGGATCACGGGATTGCCGGCCAGCAGCCGGCACTACCGGGTCCGCCATCGATCAGGTGGATGCCGACCGTTGGCCGGCACACCTACTCGCCGTCGCTTTCCGCGTCAGCTTCGAACAGGTGCATCAGGTCGTTGCGTGCATCACGCGAGGTCTGGATCACCGCGGCCTCGTCGTCGTACACCAGGTACTGGTCGCGCAGCAGCTGTTCATCATGCTCACGGAAACGCTGCACATGGCGCTCGGCCACGTCCGGTGCCACGCCCAATGCGGTCAGCACGCGCCCGCTCATTTCCAGACTGGTGCCGAACACTTCGCGGAACGGCTCGGCCGACATGTCCATCAGTCGCCAGGCATGCTGGCGGTTGCGTGCACGCGCCAGCACCTTCGCGTCCGGGTACAGCCGGCGCACCATGCGCACCGCGCGCAGGTTGGTCTCCGGGTCGTCCACGGTGATGACGAACACATCGATGTGCTCGCCACCCGCTGCACGCAGCATCTCCGGGCGGGTCGGGTCGCCGTAGTACAGCTGGTTGCCGAAGCGGCGCAGGTCGGCCACCGTGTCCGGGTTCGCCTCCAGCGCCACGAACGGCACCTTCTGTGCGGTCAGCAGGCGTGCGATCACCTGGCCGAAGCGGCCCATGCCGGCGATCAGCACCTTGGGCCGGTTGTCCGGTGCCACCTTGTCGGCCTCGGCGGTCCCGCGCGGTGGGGCCTTCTCCTGGCCGAGCAGCTTGAGCAGCGCGATCATCAGCAGTGGCGTGATCGCCATCGACAGGCCGACGATCGCCACCAGCCGATCGTGATTGGCGTTGCCGAGCAGGTGCGCGCGCTGCGCTTCGTTGAACACCACGAAGGCGAACTCGCCCCCCAGCCACAGCACGCTGCCCAGCAGCAGCGACTGCCGTGAACTGAGCTTTGCAATACGGCCAATCACATACAGCAGGCTGAACTTGACCACCAGCAGGATCGCCACGCCGGCGGCGATCAGCCACGGCTCTGCGGCGATGCGGTCAAGATCGATGCCCATGCCCACCGCGATGAAGAACAGCCCCAGCAGCAGGCCCTTGAACGGCTCGATCTGCGCTTCCAGTTCGTGCCGGAACTCCGAATCGGACAGCAGCACCCCGGCCAGGAACGCGCCCAGGCTGGGGCTGAGGCCCGCTTCCTGCATGAACCAGGCAGTGCCCAGCACCACCAGCAGGGCGGTGGCGGTGAACACTTCCGGGCTGCGGGTGCGGGCGATGATGCTGAACACCTTGCGCAGCACCGGTCGCCCGCACAGGATCACCACGGCCAGCGCGCCGAGGGCCACGGCGGCGTCTTCCCAGCGCAGGGTCTCGTTCTTCGCCCCACCCAGCAGCGGGATGGCCGCCAGCAGCGGGATCGCGATCAGGTCCTGGAACAGCAGGATGGCAAAACCCAGCCGGCCATGGTCGCTGTTGATCGCCTTGTGCTCGGACAGCAGCTGCAGGCCTACCGCGGTGGATGACAGCGCCAGCGCAACACCGACCACCAACGCGCTCTTCCACTGGAAGTGGTCGAGCAGCAGCAGGCCGCCCAGCACCAGCCCGGACATCGCCACCTGCGCCGCGCCCGCGCCGAACACCGAGCGCCGCATCACCTTCAGGCGTGCCGGCGACAGCTCCAGGCCGATCACGAACAGCAGCATCACCACGCCGATCTCGGCCGCGCCGAGGATGCGGTCGGCGTCCTGCACGAAGCCCAGCCCGTCCGGGCCCAGCACCACGCCGGCCGCCAGGTAGCCCAGCACCGCGCCGAAGCCGAACCTCTTGAACACCGGCACGGCAATGACCGCCGCCAGCAGCAGCACCAGGGCCAGTTCCAGACCGCCGCTATGCATGGGAATACCTGGTCATCGGGGAAGCCCGCAGTGCGTCCGTTCGGGTGGGGTAGGGCGTGGTGAGCACCACCGCGACATTATGCGCGCCGGTCTGTGTACGCACGAGAACAACCGGCCAGGCTTCGGTGCGGGGCTGCCGGGTTGACCTGCATGGCCCACGGGTCCAGACTGCCCGCCGCTGGCGGCGCGTCCGTCGGCATACGCATCCCGGAGTCCCCAACCCATGTCCAGCGACAGTAGAAGTCGACCTCGTTCGACGCCAGCGATGGCCACCGCCTGACATCGGGACGGTTTGCCTGCGTTGGCGTTGCGCGAGGTCGCACCCCCACAAGGCAAAACCGATGAACCAGAAGCAATTGCTGCGCCCGGTGGCCGATGCCGCCGCACTGGCCGCACCGCTGGCGAACTACAACACCGCCGACGCGGTGGAATTCCTCAACACGCTGGAACTGACCCGCGCCGCGGAAACGCTGGCCGCGCTGCCGTTGCCGCGTGCAGTAAAAATGCTGGAAGCGCCGGAACTGCACCGCAGCGGTGAGCTGGTGGCCGCGCTGCCGCCGGCACGCGCCGCTGCCCTGCTCGGGCTGATGGCTGACGATCGCGCCACCGACATCGTCCACGAGCTGGATGAGGAAGAACGCGCGCGGCTGATCCCACTGCTTGGCACCGACGCCCGCCAGGCCATCCAGAAGCTGCTGAGCTATCCGCCGAACACCGCCGGCGCGCTGATGACCACCGAGTACGTGGCGGTGCCCGCCAGCTGGACCGTGGCGCAGACCCTGCAGCACATCCGCCAGGTCGAGCGTACCCGCGAGACGGTGTACGCGATCTACGTGCTGGAGCCGGCCAGCCAGCAGTTGCAGCAGGTGGTGACCATGCGCCGGCTGATCACCGGCCTGCCCGAGGAATCGATCCTGGACGTGGCCCAGGTCAATCCGCCGGTGACGGTGGACGCGCTGATGGACCAGGAAGAAGTCGCGCGTCTGATCCGCCGCCACGACCTGCTGGCGATCCCGGTGGTCGATGCGCAGCAGCAGATGCTCGGCATCGTCACCGTGGACGACGTGCTCGATGCGCTGATCGAGGAATCCACCGAGGACGCGCACAAGTTCGGCGGCATGGAAGCGCTGGACAAGCCGTACATGCAGATCGGCTTCTTCGAGATGCTGCGCAAGCGCGCCGGCTGGCTGAGCGTGCTGTTCCTGGGCGAGATGCTGACCGCCAGCGCGATGCAGCACTACGAGGACGAACTGGCGCGCGCGGTGGTGCTGACCTTGTTCATCCCGTTGATCATGAGTTCGGGCGGCAATTCCGGCTCGCAGGCCACCTCGCTGCTGATCCGCAGCCTGGCGCTGCGCGAACTGCGCCTGCGCGACTGGTGGAAGGTGGCCATCCGCGAGATCCCGACCGGCATGGTGCTGGGTGCCATCCTCGGCTGCCTGGCGATCGTGCGCATCGTGATCTGGCAGCTGGGTGGCCTGCATGACTACGGCGAGCACTGGATCCTGCTGGCGATCACCATCGGTGCCGCGCTGGTCGGCATCGTCACCTTCGGTTCGCTGTCCGGCTCGATGCTGCCCTTCATCCTGAAGCGGCTCGGCTTCGACCCGGCCAGCGCCTCGGCCCCGTTCGTGGCCACCCTGGTGGATGTGACAGGCCTGGTGATCTACTTCAGCATCGCCGCGATGATCCTGCACGGCACGCTGCTGTAACAAAACGTGCACGCCGGGGTCGGATCCCTTCGCGCAGCGAAGGGCTCTGACCCCGGATATCCGCAGCAGGGGTCGGAGCCCTTTCCTGCGAAAAGGGATCCGACCCTTCCTCCGACCCCATCGCCACGGAATTTGGGTACCGTAGGCGCATGAGTACCTACCACCTGCAGTCCGTCTTCCGTCCGCAGTCGGTCGCGGTGATCGGCGGCAGCCCGCGTGAGCGTTCGGCCGGCCGCGCGGTGATGCGCAACCTGCGCAGCACCGGCTTCCCCGGCAAGGTGGCGTGGATCAACCCGCGGCACGCCGAAATTGATGGCATCCGCACGATCAAGCGGCTGAAGGACCTGGACTGGGTGCCCGACCTGGTGGTGATCACCGCGCCCGCGGCGATCGTGCCGCAGGTGGTGCGTACCGCTGCAGAGCGGGGCGTGCAGGCGGCGATCATCCTCACCGCGCACCTGGGCGAAGGCCCGGGTTCGTTGTCCGCACAGGTAGAGGCGGTGGCGCGCAAGCATGGCCTGCGCATCCTCGGGCCGCATTGCCTGGGCGTCATCGCGCCGCACGCGCGACTCAATGCCAGCATCGCCGCGCACTTCCCGCAGGCCGGCGACCTCGCCCTGATCTCCGAATCCTCGGCCATTGCCGCCGCGCTGGTGGAGTGGGGCGTGGCGCGCTCGGTGGGCTTCTCCGCCGTGGTCTCGCTGGGCGACACGATGGACGTCGACTTCGGCGACCTGCTCGACTACTTCGCCACCGACTACCGCACCCGCGCCATCCTGCTGTATGTCGAGCAGATCAAGGACGCGCGCAAGTTCATGTCGGCCGCGCGTGCCGCCGCCCGCGCCAAGCCGGTGGTGGTGGTGAAGTCCGGTCGCGCCGAGCGCGTGCAGCCGGGCAGCCGCGATACCCATGTGCAGGCCCTGGCGCGTGCCGATGATGTGTACGGCGCGGCCTTCAATCGTGCCGGCCTGCTACGCGTGGGTGCGCTGGACGAACTGTTCACCGCCGCCGAATCGCTCGGGCGGTTGGGCACCTTCCCCGGTCGCCGCCTGGCCATCCTCAGCAATGGTGGTGGTGTCGGTCGCCTGGCCGTGGACCAACTCATCGCATTGCGTGGCACGCTGGCCAACCTGTCCGACAGCACGGTCGAGAAACTCGACGCGGTGCTGCCGCAGGGCTGGTCGCGCAGCAATCCGGTGGACATCGTGGTCGACGCCGATGGTGACCGCTATGCCGCGGCCATCGAAGCGCTGCTGGCCGACAACGAGAATGACGCGGTGATGGTGGTCAACGTACCCACCGCATTCACCTCGTCCGCCGACGCGGCGCAGGCCCTCACCCGCACGCTCGGCCTACGCCCGCGCCATCATCGCGACAAGCCGGTGTTCGCGGTGTGGCTGGGCAACGATGACCAGGCCACCGCCACGCTCAACGCGGCGCGGGTGCCGACCTATCCGACCGAGGCCGAAGCCGTACGTGGCTTCCAGCATCTGGTGCGCTATCGCGAGGCACAGAGCGCGTTGATGGAAACGCCGCCCAGCCTGCCGCAGGACTTCAGCGTCGACACGGGCACCGGGCGCGCACTGGTCGATGCCGCGCTGGCCAATGGCCAGCAGTGGCTGGACCCGCTGGCCACGCATGAACTGCTCAAGGCCTACGGCATTCCGTCTGCTCCGGTGATGCATGCGCGTGATGCGCACGAGGCGATGGACCTTGCGCAGCCGCTGCTGGAACGCGGTGCCACGGTTGCGCTGAAGATTCTCTCGCCGGATATTCCGCACAAGTCGGAAGTGGATGGTGTGCGCCTGAACCTGTCCACGCTGCCGGCGGTGCAGAGCGCGGCCAACGCGATCCTGTCGCGTGCGCGCCAGCTGCGGCCGGATGCGCGCATCGATGGCCTGCTGGTGCAGCCGACCATCGTCCGCCCGAAGGCGCGCGAACTGATTGTCGGCATCGCCGATGACGCGACGTTCGGCCCGGTGATCGTGGTCGGCCGTGGCGGCACCGCCGTCGAAGTGATCAACGACAAGGCGCTGGCCCTGCCGCCGCTGGACCTGCGCCTGGCCCACGAGCTGATCGGCCAGACCCGTGCTTCGCGCATCCTCAAGGCCTACGGCGATGTACCGGCTGCCGACGAACGCGCGCTGGCGCTGGCACTGGTGAAGCTGGCACAGCTGGCCGCCGATATTCCCGAAGTGCGCACGCTGGACATCAACCCGCTGCTGGTCGACAGCAAGGGCATCCTTGCCCTCGACGCACGCGTGGCGGTGGCACCGTCGCGCATCCTGCACAAGGGCCGTGGCCATCCGCGCTTTTCGGTGTTTCCGTATCCGAAGGAGTGGGAGCGCACCATCGAACTGTCCGATGGCGGCCGGGCCTTCGTGCGCCCGGTGCGGCCGGAGGATGACGCCCTGTTCCGTGCGTTCTTCGCCCGCGTCAGCGACGAGGACCTGCGCCTGCGCTTCTTCCAGTCGGTGAAGCACTTCAGCCACGAGTTCATCGCGCGCCTGACCCAGCTCGACTACGCGCGCTCGATTGCGCTGGTAGCGATCGAACCGCGCAGCGGGGAGATGCTGGGCGCCGTGCGCCTGCACGCCGATGCCGATTATCATCGCGGCGAGTACGGCATCCTGATCCGCTCGGACCTGAAGGGCCACGGCATCGGCTGGCGGCTGATGGCGATCATGATCGAGTACGCCAAGTGGCTGGGCCTGGACGTGGTCGAAGGCCAGGTGCTGCGCGAGAACAGCACCATGCTGGCGATGTGCCAGAGCCTGGGCTTCAAGACCCGACTCGACCCGGACGACCCGACGGTGATGATGGTGACCTTGCCGGTGCAGCAGGTCGAGGTGCCCGACGTCCCGCCGGTGGCGTGATCTGTCTTTAAATCAACGTTGGATCCGGGTCGTCGCCCAATCTTGCACCATATTCATCCTTAATTGGCAAAATCGGCTCATATATTCGGTGATATGCATGGCCAACAGCTCCTTGAAATAGCCTGAGTATTGGTCTGGATTCTTCAGGTCCTGAGCGGAGGACGTGTGATAGTGATATCCCCGGGTAGGGGTCTACGTAAATAACTTCCTGGATCCCAAGTTGGAATGCCTTCTTCGAGCATAGCTCGCATGGGCTAGCTGTCGTATATAGATTTCCGCCAGCAATGCCGCTGTTCCCGTGCTTGGCTAGCTGCAAAAACGCATTCTCCTCTGCATGTAGAGACCTGGTATGAACTTGATTTGGCTTCTTGGTGACTGCGTTGTAGGCATCCTTGAAACAGAACGGGCATGGTAATCCTCTTCGAATTCTCATCATTGGAGCATTCTTGTGGGATGAAGCTACCTGGTTTCTTATCTCAGAATTGTTTTTCTCGTAGTCGCTGAATGCAAGGGGGTCATCCCCGTGTATGAGCCGGTGAGAATCTCTGAGTAGACATGGAACTTGGCCCTTTGGAACGTCATTCCAGCCTACAGCTTTGATCGAAGAGTTTGCGTCCGATATGGATGCGCCTACTTGCCGAGATATGCAGCCACTGTTTAGCTTCGCCGCGAACGCAAGTTGCATGCAGCGTTCATCATGTGTTGGTGTGACAAGCCCCGGACGGCAGATTAGTGAGATGTATCTGATGAGCTGCCGGTTCAAAATTAGTTTGTTCTGTTCAATTGAGTCAGGTGCTCCGGGGTTGTTTACGAAAACATCTGATTTTTGAATGCATTCTTCGATGTTCTGGGAGACGAAATTGTCGTAACTTGTCAGCGACTTTTTTGAATATTCTCGATTATCAAGTGCATCAATCTCACGCTTCGACATTCCCGCTTCGGTAAGCCTTGAGCGCCGGTGCGATTCCTCAGTGGTGATCGCGAACGCGAAGAATGCAGCAAACTGGTCTCTTAAGTAGACAAGCTCGAGAGGGTTACGGACAGCGTCAATGACGATTCGCGTACTGGCGATTCCATCATGGATATCGTACTCCCGGCATGAAAGCGCCAATCGCTTGACTCTTGAAGCCAGCGAAAAAAGTTCCTCTGGATATGTGGCGTTTGATGTCGGACTTCCACTGTGCCGGATGTTGTCACCTAAAGTCTGGAACAAGGACGAGTATTTTGTTCCGAGGTGTAATCGGAACTCGCTCGCGGCTGCTGTCAGAAAATTAACGTAATAAAGCCAAGCTTCCTTCGACTTGAAGCTATTTTTGCTCTTAATGAGCTTGCAGAACTCTCTGTTTCCTTGCTCGGAGAGCGAGCGAGCGTGGATTTCCTTAATCTTCGACGCATCTATCTTGAGCGAGGAAAACAATTTATCTAAATTCTCTGGATCCTCAGTCAGGATGTATCCGAAAATTACTGTCGACACGGATATTGATTTGAACGGGACCCACTGAACCTGTGAGAAGTTTGCGCAGATTTCCTGCTTTCGGGCCTCAATTGCGGTCAGGTCTGTTGAAGAACTCGGGAGATCTGCGAATTCACGGCATAAGGCTGACGCCGTTGTAGTGCATCCACTTCCTGTTCTTCCAGTTAGGGCCACAACGAATAAGTCGAGACGTTCTGCATACGCCCGCTCGATTCCGTTAGTAAGGTCTCGTCCCATGAATTCCCCCTATGTTGAAGGAAATGTACAACACTCCGGTTGCCGAATGGTTCTACACCGCGGTCTTATTACTGACCGCGTCGATCCGTCAGAATGCGCCGAGGGGCGCGTGGCGAATACGCGGACCTACGCCCGGCGATCCTGCGCTTCACATTTGGTCGTTCACTGATAGGGGCGTCTCTCATTGGTGGAGATCAGCTCAATCTATTGGGGCATCCTCTTGCGAAACTTTTACGCCAGGCTTCAATTCAGGTGGATTCAGCGCTGCGGTTCCACCACCACCGCCGTGCCATAGCACAGCACTTCGGTCAGCCCGGTCATCACATCAGTGGCGTCGTAGCGCATGCCGATGATCGCATTGGCACCCAGCTGCCGCGCGTGCTTGACCATGTCGCGGTAGGTTTCCTCGCGAGCCTGTTCGCACAGCTCGGTGTAGATGGTGATGTTGCCACCGAAGAGCGTCTGGATGCCGCCCAGGAAGTTGCCGACGATCGAACGCGAGCGCACGGTGATGCCGCGCACCACGCCGAGGTTGCGTACGACGCGATGGCCGGGCAGCTCGAAGGCGGTGGTGACCAGCGCATCGTCGAAGCGCAGTGCCGGCGGGGAAGGGGTGCCGCTGTTGTAGGGGTCTGCCATGGTCGCGTCCGTGTCGCTGCCTTCTGTAGAGTCGAGCCATGCTCGACGGGCTGTACTGCAGTCGAGCATGGCGCGACTCTACAACGCAATCGCCCGTTGCGGCATGGTTCCGTCACCGTGCTGGCGCGACAATATCCCCATGACCGATCGTATTCCCCTGTTGCTGCTGCCCGGCCTGCTCAACGATGCCGAGCTGTGGCGCGCGCAGCTGGCCGACCTGGCCGATATCGCCGACTGCACCGTGGGCGACCAGACCCGTGGCGAGACCCTGCAGGCGGTGGCCGAAGACGTGCTGGCGCAGGCACCGGAGCGCTTTGCGCTGGCCGGGTTCTCGCTGGGCGGCTTCGTGGCCCAGCAGATCCTGCGCATCGCGCCGGAACGGGTGCTGCAGCTGGCGCTGATTGACACCTCGATCCACGCCGACTCGCCGGAGCGCGCCGAGCAGCGGCGCAGCCAGCGCGCCAGCGTGCGCCTGCCGGGGAAGTTCCACGGCTTCGGCGATGTGCTGATGCGCAGCTACATCGATGCCTCGCGGCTGGACGACTACGTGCTGGTACAGCGCGTGCGCGACATGACCACCCGCCTGGGCGCGGAAGTGTTCCTGCGCCAGAGCGCACTGGAACGCCGCGATGGCCATGATGTGCTGGCCGGTTACCGCGATCCGCTGCTGATCGTGTGCGGCGCCAACGACCGCATTACGCCACAAGCGGTGAGCGAGGAAATGCACGCGATGGTGCCGCACTCGCAGCTGGTGGTGGTGCCTGATTGCGGGCACCTGGCGCCTATGGAAAAACCGGACGAGGTCAGTGCGGCGATGCGTGGGTGGCTGTTGCAGGCCTGATGGATCCGCCGGGCATGGCCCGGCGGATC